>JAISWH010000154.1 GCA_031271125.1 Dysgonamonadaceae bacterium | reverse complement strand
TCGTAGTTGTCGTCTTCTCAATCAACGCAACATACATGGTATCAATTAAGTTACCGGTATCCCCAAGCCAAACTTTTCCGGGCTGACGCATGAAAATAATCGGAAGTTCCAAACCACCCGTCGGTACGCTTGAAAGGACAGGACACCATTTTGCACCATCATTGTAATAAATCCCTACCTTCAAGTCATCGTCACCGCCGCCGGTGGTCAGGTTATAAACCACAAGTCCGTCTTTGTGGGAGCGAAGCGGAGCGGGACTACTCACATCAATCAGATGAACACGTGGCAGCAAAAGACCCAGGGTATCGGTACCCGAGTCGAAATTCAAATCCAGGATAGCTGATTCATGCGGAGGGGTTGAACCGCCAATCCGAACCTGAGCATTCACATTAACTGTTCCCAAAACCATCAGGAACAGCAATAATAAAAAAATTGTTTTTTTCGTCATTTTCATTCTTTCAGTTGTTAATTTTCACATTTTTTAAGTTTTAATACTTTTTTCAAGAAAACGCATAAATAACTGTAAATCAATGGCTTGTCAAATCAACTTTGTGCTTCCGGTGTCTGTCACTGTATTGATGACGGACGGCGTTTGTAACTGATTGATTATTAATTATTTAAATAGGCCAATGTTTTACAAGTGTTTAACAAATTGTTAAATTGCAAAAATGAGACCCGAAAATATTGTTTGTAAATTATTGATGATAAGAAAGATAAGGCCAATTTCCGCCTTTTTTATTATTTAAACAACGCTAAAACAGCTATGAATCAATAAGTTAAGAGGTGTTCGTATTTAGATTGAGTCTAAATAAGGAGGCTGAAAAAGTTTGATGGACAAAGACAAGTTGTTGCAAACGGATAGTAATCAATCAGATAGGTGTTTGTAACTTTATGCCGGATTAAAATGCAAAAAATGAAGTGTCCGTCATCAATACAGTGACAGACATTTTTGTTAAAAAATTAACACGCGTTATTGATAATTAATAGGATGTCATTTAGAGACTATTTTCGGCTCGCCTGCAAAATGGCGGGACGCTACGCCGAGCGGAGGGACAGCGTGCGACAATCTGAAATGCACACATTTACAGGAAAACCTTTGCCAATTCAAAAAAAATACATACATTTGCACCGTTTTAGCAACAGTTAGAAATTTTAATGAAAAAAATATCGACATACGGACTATTGCTCGGCAATATTATTATTATTCTCTTGTGGAAAACAAGCTGAAGCGGGTCTGGTATGTGTATGGAATGTAAGCCTTTCTCGCTACGCGGGAAAGGCTTTTTTAATAAATAACGGTATGGATAAATTATTTATTTTCGACACAACCTTGCGGGACGGAGAACAAGTTCCCGGTTGTCAGTTAAACACGATTGAAAAGATTCAGGTGGCGCAGGCGCTTGAAAACTTAGGCGTGGACGTCATTGAAGCCGGTTTTCCGGTTTCCAGTCCGGGCGACTTCAATTCGGTAGTGGAAATTTCCAAGTCGGTGACATGGCCGATCATTTGCGCCCTTACCCGCGCCGTAGAAAAAGACATCGACGTTGCGGCCGAAGCCTTGCAATTTGCCGGACGTAAGCGGATTCATACCGGCATCGGCACTTCGCCTTATCACATTAAGTATAAGTTCAATTCCACCCAGGATGAAATTCTCGAACGAGCCGTCGCTTGCGTCAAATACGCAAAAAAATACGTGGAAGACGTGGAATTTTATTGTGAAGACGCCGGACGCACCGATAACGTTTATCTCGCCCGCGTCGTGGAAGCCGTTATCAAAGCCGGTGCAACGGTAGTAAATATACCCGACACAACGGGTTACTGTCTTCCGGCCGAATACGGCGAAAAAATCAAATTCTTAATGGAAAATGTGAAAGGCGTTCAAAACATTGTACTCTCGACGCACTGCCACAACGATTTGGGAATGGCGACCGCCAATACCATGGCCGGCATTATCAACGGCGCCCGCCAGGTGGAAGTGACCGTCAACGGTATCGGCGAACGCGCCGGCAACACTTCTTTAGAAGAAGTAGCCATGATTCTGAAAAGCCATAAAGAACTGAACATCCATACGAATATCAACACCCGGAATATCTATCCGGTCAGCCGGATGGTGTCGAGTTTGATGAACATGCCGGTTCAGCCCAATAAAGCGATTGTCGGACGGAATGCTTTCGCCCATTCATCGGGCATCCACCAGGACGGTGTGCTGAAAAACCGCGAAAGTTACGAAATCATTGATCCGAACGACGTGGGAATCGACGAAAACACAATCGTATTGACGGCGCGTAGCGGACGCGCCGCTTTGAAACATCGCCTGACCGTACTCGGCGTTGAACTTTCCCAGGAAAAATTGGATAAAGTTTACGAAGAATTTCTTAAATTAGCCGACCGGAAAAAAGACATTTCCGACGACGATATATTGCTCCTGGCAGGAAAAGACCGTATTGACTCGCAACGCGTCAAACTTGAATATTTGCAGGTAACGTCGGGCGTTGGCGTCCGTTCGGTAGCGAGCATCGGACTGAATATTGCCGGTGAGAAATTCGAAGCGGCCGCTTCCGGCAACGGACCGGTCGATGCGGCCATTAAAGCCCTGAAACAGATTATCCGCCGGAAAATGACTATTCAGGAATTTCTGATTCAAGCCATTAACAAAGGCAGTGACGACATGGGTAAAGTCCACATGCAAGTCGAACATGAAGGCGTAAATTATTACGGTTTTTCGGCAAATACGGATATTATTGCGGCTTCCGTTGAGGCTTATATTGATGCTATTAATAAATTTGTAAAATAATTTGTAACTTTACGGAATGAAACAATCATTATCAGTCCCGACTATTGCGAAATGGCCCGGCAACGAGTAAAAATGATTGAGATGCAATTAGCATTGACATTTGAATTTGAGCAAGGATAAATACAGTGCAATTAACACTAAAAAAAACAATAAATAATTCAATATGGCAAAAACATTATACGAAAAAATCTGGAACAAACACGTAATCACAACTCTTGAAGACGGTCCCACGCAACTTTACATCGACCGGATGTATTGTCATGAAGTAACAAGCCCGCAAGCATTTGCAGGCATGAGAAGACGCCGGTTAAAAGTTTTCCGCCCCAAACAGATCATTTGCATGGCCGATCACAATATTCCGACCATTCATCAGGAAAAACCGATTAAAGATCCTGTTTCCCGAAATCAGGTTGATACTTTGGCCCGAAATGCTTCTGATTTTGGTCTGGAATATTATCCAATGGGACATCCATTGAACGGAGTGACACATGTCGTCGGTCCCGAAACCGGACTATCCATGCCGGGAATGACCATTGTCTGCGGAGACTCTCACACTTCAACACATGGCGCTTTGGGAGCGATTGCTTTCGGCATCGGAACCAGCGAAGTGGAAATGGTATTGGCTACACAATGCGTTTTCCAAATGAAATCAAAAACAATGCGTATCACATTGAAAAACAAGCTGAAAGAGGGCGTTACCGCCAAAGATATGGCCTTGTATGTCATTGCAAAAATGACTACCGGAGGCGCCACCGGCTTCTTTGTGGAATATGCGGGCGAAGCTGTGAAAAATCTCTCCATGGAAGGCAGGCTGACCCTTTGCAATCTGTCCATCGAAATGGGTGCGCGCGGCGGTATGATAGCGCCCGATGAAACTACTTTCAAATACCTCGAAGGACGACAATTTGTCCCGCAAGGCAAGACCTGGGACAGAGCGTTGGCTTATTGGAAAACCCTTCGCTCCGACAATAACGCTGTTTTTGATAAGGAAGTCGTTTTTGACGCCGCCGATATTGAACCGATGATTACTTACGGCACAAATTCGGGTATGGGAATGGGTATCAACGACAGGATTCCGTCTATAAGAATGATAGACGAATCTTCGAGGGTTTCTTACTTCAAGTCATTGGAATACATGGGATTTAAAGCGGGCGAAAAACTGATTGGCAAACCGATAGATTACGTCTTTCTGGGCAGTTGCACCAATGGCCGTATCGAGGATTTCCGCGCATTTGCCGCTCTTGTAAAAGGGCGGAAAAAAGCTCCGCAAGTAACGGCATGGCTGGTGCCGGGCTCCTGGCAAGTGGATAGACAAATCAGGGAAGAGGGTTTGGATAAGATATTGACGAAAGCCGGTTTTAAGATTCGCCAACCGGGTTGTTCGGCTTGTTTGGCGATGAATGACGATAAAGTTCCGGCCGGAAAATACGCCATCTCGACATCCAACCGCAATTTCGAAGGACGACAAGGTCCCGGCGCAAGAACTATTCTTGCAGGACCGCTTGTTGCCGCCGCCGCCGCAATTACCGGAAAAATTACCGACCCGCGGGAGTTAATATTATAGAACACAAATTACGCTCATGTATGGAAAAATTCAAAAAAATAACAAGTACAATTGTCCCCTTACCCATAGAGAATGTCGATACGGACCAGATTATTCCGGCGCGTTTCCTAAAAGCAACCACGCGCGAAGGTTTCGGCAATAATCTTTTTGCAGACTGGAGATACGGGAAAGATGGAAAGCCTAAAAAAGATTTCGTATTAAATAATCCTGTTTATCAAGGAAATATATTAGTTGCCGGAAAAAATTTCGGAAGCGGTTCGAGCCGCGAACATGCAGCCTGGGCGATTGCCGGCTATGGATTCCAAGTAGTCGTTTCGAGTTTTTTTGCCGATATTTTCAAAAACAATGCAATGAACAACTTCGTTTTACCGGTTGTAATTTCGGAACCGTTTCTTTCGGAAATCTTCGAATGTGTCGGTAAAGACCCGAAAATGACTTTGACCGTTGATTTGGAAAACCAGCAAATTACTAATAATGTTACTATGAAATCCGAAAATTTTGCAATTAACGCTTACAAAAAGGAGTGTTTCCTGAAAAGTTTCGATGATATTGATTATTTACTGAGTAAAAAAGAGAATATTCTTAATTTTGAAAAAAATATTTAAGTGGAAATTTTAGATACAACTTTGCGCGACGGGGAACAGACCTCGTGCGTCTCTTTTTCTGCCACAGAAAAACTGCATATCACCCGCCTTCTGATTGAAGACCTGAATGTGGATCGGGTAGAACTCGCTTCGGCTAAAATTTCCAACGGGGAATTTGAAACCGTCAAAAAAGTGGCCGAATGGGCTGCATCCAAACAATACCTCGATAAAATCGAAATACTTGGTTTTGTCGACGACAATAAATCGTTGGATTGGATAAGCACGGCCGGTTGCCGCGTGATGAACCTCCTGTGTAAAGGATCGTTAAAACATTGCAAGGAGCAATTACGGAAAACGCCCGAACAGCATTTGTCCGACATCCTCGCCGTTTTGGACAATGCAAAAACGCGCGGGATAACTGTCAATGTTTATCTCGAAGACTGGTCAAACGGCATGATTCATTCGCCCGAATATGTCTTTTTCCTGATGGATAATCTGAAAAATACGGCCATTAAGCGCTTCATGCTTCCCGATACTTTGGGTATCCTGAATCCCATCAATACGGCTCAACTCTGCAAAGAAATGAAAACGAGGTATCCGAATTCGCACTTCGATTTTCATGCCCACAACGACTATGATTTAGCTGTCGGCAATACATTTGCCGCCGCATCGGCAGGCATAGACGGGATTCATACGACGATTAACGGCTTGGGCGAACGCGCCGGGAATGCGCCGCTGACAAGCGTGATTGCCATGCTTCACGACCAACTGAAAATAAAAACAAATGTCGTGGAAAACAAAGTAAACCGCGTCAGCCGCATCGTGGAATCCTATTCGGGCATTCGTATTCCAAACAACAAACCGGTTATCGGCGACAATGTGTTTACCCAATGCGCCGGTATTCATGCCGACGGCGATAACAAAAACAACCTGTATTACAATGATTTGTTGCCCGAACGTTTCGGACGCGAACGGGAATATGCTTTGGGAAAAACTTCCGGAAAATCCAATATCCTGAAAAACCTGGAAACAATGGGCATTGTGCTGGACGAGGAAGGAATGAAAAGGGTAACCGAACGGATTATCGAACTGGGCGACAAAAAAGAAATTGTCACCCAAGACGATTTACCCTACATTATTTCGGATGTTTTACACACGGAAACAACGGATACAATAAAAATGGTCAATTTTTCCCTGTCCCTGGCGCGCGGCCTGCGTCCGATGGCAACGGTGCGGATTGAAATCGGCGGCAGGGAATACGAAGAAACCATGCCCGGCGACGGTCAGTATCATGCTTTCTCGAAAGCCTTGTGGCGGATCTACACGCGCCTGAATAAACCCAAACCTACGCTGACGGATTACAATGTTACCATTCCTGCGGGAGGTCGCACCGATGCTTTGGTGCAGACGACGATTGCCTGGAATTTCAACGGCAAAGATTTCAAAACGCGCGGCTTGGATGTCGACCAAACGGTGGCGGCGATTAAGGCTACGATGAGGATGCTGAACTTAATTGAGAATATGCTATGAACTTCTACCGGCCATGCCGCTCATTTTTCATTCTATTTCCAGCAACACCACCGACTTGGCTGGCAAAGAAACATTCAATTTCCCGCCGGATAACTTAGCGGCTTTGAAATCTTTGACTGTAACCGTATTCGGGTTTTCAAAAGAATTGTAATCGTTGACTTTCGCCGAAGTCAATACTTTTCCGGAAACTTTTTTCGCCGTAATGCCCCGCAATTCCGTTTCAATCGCTTGCGCCTTGTTCGGATCGATGTTTACCAAAGTAATGTGGATTTTCCCCGAAGCGTCTTTGGAGGCCGAAACGTTGACGGCGTCTATTTTCTTCCCATTCAGTTCGTATGTGTCACTTGTGATGGAAACCGGAAGCAAAGTCGCATCCTGATGCACTTTATAAAGATAATACACCCAATAAGTCGGCGTAAGCAGCATTTTTTCCTTGTCGGTGAGGATGACGGCTTGCAGGACGTTAACGGTCTGGGCGATATTGGCCATTTTCACGCGGTCGCAATGCGCGTTGAAGATATTTAGATTGACGGCGGCTAAAATGGCGTCGCGCAAAGTGTTCTGCTGATAAAGGAAGCCGGGGTTGGTACCGGGTTCCACATCCGTCCAAATACCCCATTCGTCGGTCATTAAACCGATCCGTTTTTGCGGGTCGTAACGGTCCATGATGGTCGAATGTTTGTTAATCAATTCCTCCATAAAAAACGTATTGGCTATGGTATTGAAATACTCGGTTTCGTCGAATTGGGTTGCCGAACCTTTTTTGCTCCAATTTCCCGTTGGGATGGTGTAATAATGCAGCGACAAACCTTGCATCCGGTAGCCTACATTTTTCATCACGGTTTCCGTCCAGTTGTAATCGGCGGAATTGGCTCCACAGGCGATTTTATAGAGCCGGTTGTCGCCGTAATTGCGGCAATAAGTGGCATAACGGCGATAGAGGTCGGAATAATGGTCGGGCGTCATGTTTCCGCCACAGCCCCAACTCTCGTTGCCTACGCCCCAGAACTTTACTTTCCATGGTTTTTCGCGTCCGTTTTGTTTGCGGAGGTTCGACATCGGGCTTTCGCCATCGAAAGTGATGTATTCCACCCATTTCGACATTTCTTCGACGCTCCCGCTACCGAGATTGCCGGAAATATACGGTTCGCAATACAACTGTTCGCAGAGGTCAAGAAACTCATGCGTGCCGAAGCTGTTATCTTCTACAACGCCGCCCCAATGGGTGTTTACCATCTTCGGACGTTTGTCGCGCGGGCCGATGCCGTCCATCCAGTGGTATTCGTCGGCAAAGCAGCCGCCGGGCCAGCGAAGGTTGGGGATTTGAATGTCGCGCAACGCCTGCACCACGTCGTTGCGGATGCCGCGGGTGTTGGGAATCGGCGAATCTTCACCTACCCAGTAACCGCCGTAAATGCAGTGTCCGAGATGTTCGGAGAAATGCCCATAAATGTGTTTACTGATAATGTCCTTGCCTTGGTCGGCATTGACCGTTAATTTGTTTTGCGCTGATATCGGCAAACTGAGGCCGAGTATTGCCAAAAGTTGATAAGCAAAAATCTTTTTCATGTTGTTTGTTATTTATTTGTTATTTAAATGTTATTTAAATGTTAAAGCTAACATACATCTTTGCACAAAGTTACTAATTTTTTTGTATTAAGTGACAAAAAATACACTTATTTCAGAATAATTTTGTGCAGTGACACTTTTGTTAAAAAATTAACACGCGTTTTTGATAATTATTGAGGTGTCATTAAAAGACTATTTTTGGCTCACCTGCAAAACTTGTGTTTAGCATAAATTAGAAGGAGCAACAGACCGCAGGTCTGTTGCTCCTCGCTCGGCGTGGTCTTCGACTACGTCGGGCTAATAGCAAGCGTCCACGCTTGCGGCATGTCCGGAGACATGCTTTTAACCCGACGTAGGGGCAGAGCCTACGCCGAGTGGGGGCGTAAAGGTTAAATTGTCAAAAATCAAATAGTCTACAAACTCTTGACACAACGAACAGCAGCCGAGTAATATTCGCCGCTTGCGGTTGTCACCCAGTTCATATAGAAATACCACAAGAAGCTGGTGTCGTAGCCATTAGATGAGCTCGAGGCGTACTGCTGATCGCTGAGCGAGAACTCCTCCTTGTGCGATGTAAGATTACCTAATTCTGCGATGTTTGGCAGGCGCCACCCGGACTGGTCATTGGTATTTAAGGACTCACAGGCGTCTTTTGCGTCCTGCCATGATTGATAACTACGACCGTATTCCATGTCGTTTTTGGCGATGCACAAGTTCCCGTCTGCCTGGAAGAAGTGTGTAAGATCAGACATTGTAGCCATAAAACTTAGGGGCGGATCGTCTTGACCTGAATACGCACCCTGAGCTAGGAAATGTCCCGAACAGTCAACAGGGCTAACAGTTACATCCGAATCGCTACTCCGTTCGTCGCTTGAACCGCAATCATTATTTGCTGTTACTTTAATTGTTCCGGCAACATGCGTTCCGTCCGTTGCCCCTGTAAGTGTGATTGTAGGCGTTGTTGTAGTCGTTTGTGAACCGGTAGGCGTTAAACCGTCGGGTATGGTCCAAGTATAAGACGTCGGTATTTGTGTGCCGGTAGTCACTTCCCGAACGGATGCCGTAAACATACTGTACTGACTAATGGAGGTAGATGAGAGTGTTATTGCACCAGGTGTAGCCGGAGCGGCAGAACAAACGGTTACAGCCGAAGCGCTGGTTTGCTCGTCGCTTGTACCGCAAGCATTGGTTGCTTTCACTTTAATTGTCCCGGCATCATACTTACCGGCCCTTGTCCCCGTAAGTTCGATTGTAGGCACTAAAGTCGTTTGTGAACCGGTAGGCGTTAAACCGGCGGGTATGGTCCAAGTATAAGACGTCGGTATTTGTGTGCCGGTACTCACTTCCGGAACGGATGCCGTAAACGTACCGTTTAAATCAACGCTTGAAGGCGAAAACGAAATCGTTTCCGGGGTGGCAGGCTCATCCGTACAAATACTAAGGACGGTTGTGTTACTGTAATCAGTACTTGTGCCGCAGGTGTTTTCTGCATTGACCTTAATAGCATTGGTAATTGACGTGGAAGCCGTTTTAGCACTCAGGGTGATAACCCGCGTGCCGTTACCGCCGGTAATATCAAAATAATCGCTGGGGATTGTCCAGTTGTATTTCGCCGGTACTGTACCGCCGGAGGTAACTTCAGGCGTAGCGGTAGCCGTAATCTCTTCATTCGACTTAATACCCGTTTTGGAGAACGTAATACCGGTGGGAGCATCCGGCTGTGACGAACATGCTTTAATGTCGATAGTTACCATCTGTTGATAATTTCCGTCCAGACTCGTGACTGTCAGTGTGGACTGGCCTAATGCCAGACCGGTAAGGATACAAGAAGTCATGCTTCTTGTCGTGATTCTCGTCTTGTCTTGACCCTCGCTGATTGTCCAGTATACGCCCGGATAGCGAGCGTTATACGGCATAAAACCGGAGACCGTAACAGTAGCCGTTTGACCGACATAGAGGTACACCGGAGAAGACGGGCTAAGGTCAAAACCTTCTACCGGTACGGCATCGGCAAAGTTCGATTTTAAGGCTTCCCAACCGCCTGCGCCTGTCCAGATATACATACCCGCTTTTCCGTTTCCTCCCGCTGTAGCCGCGTTGGTATTGTAGACCAGCATACCCGTTCCATTATTGGAATCCCCTTGTAACTGCCAGTCGGTAACATTTACCAACGAAACTCGGGGCAATAAAAATCCCAGATTCTGATCGTTCACCTGCGATAAATCCAGGACCGCTCCGTCCTGGGGATTCTGCTTGCTGCCGATTGTTACCTGAGCATTCACATTAACTGTTCCCAAAGTCATCAGAAACAGCAATAATAAAAAAAATGTTTTTTTCGTCATTTTAAACCTTTTCAATTGTTAATTTTTACATTTTTTAAGTTTTAGAGCTTTTTTAAAAAAAACACATAAATTGCTTTGTATGAATAAATTAGATCCATCAACTTCACACATCCGCTGTCTGTCACTATATAGGTGACGGACACGATTTTTTTTATTTCGTAACACGCTGAAAATCAAATAGTTACATTGTCAAAAAATGACACAAATCTGTGTTTTGTGTCATTTTTTGACAATGTTTTTATATGTGATTGATAATCAGATTGTTCAAAATCAAATTTGTTAAACACTTTTTAAACATATTATAAGAAACTAAAAATCAGGTAGTTAAAGCATTTTTGGCAAAAAAACAAAAAAAATTAACAATTCAGACTTTTTTTTATAAAGAAATAAATAATACATGCAATTGGATAGTAATCAATCTGTTAAATTATTTATCTTTGCGCCGAATTATGTGTTAACGACGTTTGTCTGTCACCTATATAGTGACAGACATATTTGTTAAAAAAATTAACACGCGTTTTTGATAATTAATAGGCTGTCATTTAGAGACTATTTTCGGCTGAGTTTTCTACCATTAACTATGTTAAAAATCACGTTGTCGGTTTGTATCTTATACGGTTTTTTCCTGTCATTCTGTCAGCATTTTCCACTATGGCAAATCTTTTGTATAACATAAGGAAAATATTAGATATATGAATTATAACAATTTTACTATCAAAGCGCAAAGCGTAGTACAGAAAAGTATTGACTTGACACGCAGTAAAAACCAGCAAGCCATTGAGCCTGCTCACTTGATGAAAGCCATTTTGGAAGAAGCGGAAAGCATTACCAACTTCCTGTTTCAAAAAATGAGCGTCAATTCGCGTCAATTGTCAGTTCTCTTAGATAAAGAAATTGATTCTTTCCCGAAAGTTTCGGGTGGAGAACCTTTTTTAAGCCGCGAAACCAACGCCGTCTTACAGAAAGCAATTGACCTCAGCGCCAAAATGGGCGACCAATATGTATCCATCGAACCTATTATCCTGGCTTTATTTTTGGAAAAAAGCGCCGTCTCAACCCTGTTGAAAGACGCCGGAGTTACCGAAAAGGATTTGACCGCAGCCATCCGTGAACTGAGAAAGGGTAATCCGGTGGCGAGCCAATCGGCGGAAGATACCTATCAATCACTTTCCAAATATGCAATTAACCTGAATGAGCGGGCGCGTTCGGGAAAATCCGACCCTGTCATCGGACGGGACGAAGAAATCCGCCGCGTCTTACAAATATTGAGCCGCCGAACGAAAAATAACCCGATACTGATCGGCGAACCGGGCGTCGGTAAAACCGCGATTGCCGAAGGATTGGCACACCGGATTGTCCGCGGCGACGTACCCGAAAACCTGAAATCGAAACAAATTTTTTCCTTAGATATGGGCGCTTTGATTGCCGGCGCCAAATACAAAGGCGAATTTGAAGAACGTTTGAAATCGGTTGTCAATGAAGTAACCGGTTCGGATGGCGAAATCATCCTCTTTATTGATGAAATTCATACCCTCGTCGGCGCAGGAGGAGGCGAAGGCGCTATGGACGCCGCCAATATCCTGAAACCGGCTTTGGCGCGCGGCGAACTCCGTGCTATCGGCGCTACTACTTTGAACGAATACCAAAAGTATTTTGAAAAGGATAAAGCCCTGGAACGCCGTTTCCAACAGGTTATGATTGACGAACCGAGCGAAACGGATGCGATTTCCATCCTTCGGGGACTGAAGGAAAAATACGAAAACCATCATAAAATCCGTATCAAAGACGATGCGATTATTGCTTCCGTACAACTTTCCATTCGTTATATTTCCGACCGCTATTTGCCCGACAAGGCGATAGACCTGATGGATGAAGCAGCCGCCCGCCTGCGGATGCAAGTCGATTCCGTTCCCGAAGATTTGGACGAAATCACCCGGAAAATCACGCAATTAGAGATTGAACGGGAAGCCATCAAGCGTGAAAACGATACCTATAAGCTGGAAACCCTGAACAAAGAAATCGCCGATTTGCAGGAAGAAGAAGCGCGTTTCAAAGCCCAATGGAAGTCGGAACGGGAAATCATCAACAAAATCCAACAAAACAAAATCGACATTGAAGATTTGAAGTACCAGGCCGAAAATGCCGAACGCGCAGGCGATTACGGCAAAGTAGCCGAAATCCGTTACGGTTTGTTGAAGCAAAAGGAAGCGGAAATAGAAAAATTCCAGCAGGAATTAAGCGCGATGCAAGGCGGCAGCGCCATGATAAAAGAGGAAGTCGATACGGACGACATTGCCGACGTTGTTTCCCGTTGGACGGGCATACCTGTCGGACGGATGCTGCAAAGCGAATCCGACAAACTGTTGCACTTGGAAGAAGAACTCCACAAAAGAGTCGTAGGACAGGAAGAAGCCATCACCGCCGTTTCCGACGCCATTCGCCGGAGCCGTGCCGGATTGCAAGACCCCAAACGTCCGATAGGTTCGTTTATCTTCCTCGGTACGACCGGCGTGGGAAAAACCGAATTGGCAAAAGCGCTGGCCGAATACTTGTTCGACGACGAAAATATGATGACCCGGATTGATATGAGCGAGTATCAGGAAAAGTTCACTGTAACCCGTTTAATCGGATCGCCTCCGGGCTATGTAGGCTATGACGAAGGCGGGCAATTGACCGAAGCCGTGCGCCGCAAACCCTATTCGGTAGTCTTGTTCGACGAAATCGAAAAAGCGCATCCCGATGTATTTAATGTCCTGTTGCAAGTACTCGACGATGGCCGTCTGACCGACAACAAAGGCCGTACAGCCAATTTTAAGAACACGATTATCATCATGACTTCCAATCTGGGTTCGCAAATTATTCGTGAGAACATCGAGCAGGCGCAAGGCAAAGGGCAAACGGCGAAGGAGCAAATCATGGAACGAACTAAAAACGAAGTGCTGGATTTGCTGAAGAAAACCATCCGTCCCGAATTTCTGAACCGGATTGACGAGACGATTATGTTTACGCCTTTGGACGAATCGGAAATCAAGGCGATTGTAGAGTTGCAACTGAATGTTGTGAAAAAACAATTGGCTGAAAACGGCGTCGAAATACAATTTACCGAAGCGGCGATTAACGTGATTGCCGAAGAAGGATTCGATCCGCAATACGGCGCCCGTCCCGTCAAACGGGTGATTCAGCGGCAGGTGCTGAATCCGCTGTCGAAAGATATTTTGGCGAGGAAAATTGATTACGGTAAGGCGATTGTTGTGGATGCGGATGAGGGGGTGTTGCGGTTTTCCATGTAAAGTATATAATCTGACTTTCCTCCGTAAAAAAACTTTTTTTATTCACACATACTTGGAAAACCGAGGTTTTTCATCTAATTTTGTAAAAAAATTACAAAACAACAAACAAATGAAAGTCAAAGCAATTTTAATGAGCAGTTTATTGATTTTAGGCGCCTGCCAACCGGAAACAAAATTAACCTATCCCGTAGCGGAAAAAGACAACACAGTAGATAACTATTTCGGAACGGAAGTCCCTGATCCTTACCGTTGGCTCGAAAACGACACTTCGCAGGCTACTGCCGCCTGGGTCGAAGCGGAAAATCAGGTAAGTAACGGATATTTGGCAAAAATTCCTTTCCGCGAACAACTGAAACAGCGCTTGACCGATTTGGTGAATTACGAACGTATCGGCGTACCTCAAAAGAAGCATGGCAAATATTATTTTTTCAAAAACGACGGCTTACAAAACCAAAGTGTTTTGTATGTCAAGGATGCTTTGAACGGCGAAGCGACCGTCTTGTTAGACCCCAATACGCTGTCGGACGACGGCACGGTGGCGCTGGCCGACATCTCTTTTTCCAACGACGGAAAGTATATGGCCTACACCATTTCGCGTAGCGGTTCGGACTGGCGGGAAATCTACGTCATCGACCTCGCCGCCCGCAAACTGCTCGACGACCATATCTTGTGGTCGAAATTCTCCGGCGCAAGTTGGAAAGGCAACGGTTTCTATTACAGCGCATACGATGCTCCGGCAGCCGGTAAGGAATTTTCCAATGTGAACGAAAATATCAAAATCTATTATCATCAATTGGGCGAACCGCAATCGAAAGATGTGTTGGTTTTTCAAAATCCGAAAGAACCCAAACGGTTTTATTATGCCCAGGCAAGTGAAGACGAGCGAATCCTGTTTATTATCGAATCGGGAGCCGGAAGCGGCAACAACCTTTTTATCAAAGACCTGACAAAAGCAAACACGCCTGTTATCGCTTTGACCGACAATATGGAAGATACCTATTACCCCATCGAAGTAATCGGGGATAAAATATATATCTTCACTAATTACCAATCGCCGAAATACCGGATTATGACGGCCAACATTGCCGCGCCGAAATTGAACGAATGGAAAGAACTGGTTCCCGAAAACGAATCCGTATTGAGCGACGTCGAAATGATCGGCGGCCGCCTGATTTTAACTTACGATAAAGACGCATCCAATCACGCTTACGTGTTCGGCTTAGACGGAAAACAGTTGCACGAAATTACTTTACCGGCCTTAGGTTCGGTGCATTTCAGCGGCGACAAAGACGATAAGGAAACGTTTTACAGCTTTACTTCATTCACTTATCCGGCCACCATTTTCAAATATGACGTCGACGCAAATACATCGGAATTGTATTTGGCTCCCAAAGTCGCGTTTACTCCCGAAGATTATGTGACGGAACAAGTGTTTTATCCAAGTAAGGACGGAACGAAAATACCCATGTTCCTCACCTATAAGAAAGGATTGAAAAAAGACGGGAACAATCCGGTTTTCCTCTACGGATACGGCGGTTTTAACATCAGCCTGAATCCCGGATTCTCAACCAGCCGTTTGCCGTTTCTCGAAAACGGAGGCATTTACGCTCAGACCAATTTGCGCGGAGGCGGCGAATACGGCGAAGATTGGCATCAGGCCGGCGTCAAGTTGAACAAACAAAATGTATTTGACGATTTTATCGCTGCCGCCGAATACCTGATCGGGGAAAAATACACCCGTCCGAAAAAACTGTCGGTGGTCGGCGGCTCTAACGGCGGATTGTTGGTCGGCGCTGTCGTCAATCAACGTCCCGATTTGTTTAAGGTAGCCATTCCCCAAGTCGGCGTGATGGACATGCTTCGTTATCATGTCTTCACTATCGGTTGGAATTGGGCAAGCGACTACGGAACCAGCGCCGACAGCGAGGAAATGTTCCGCTATCTTTACGCTTATTCCCCGCTTCATAATATAAAAAATGACGGCGCTCCTTATCCGGCTATCATGGTGACGACGGCCGACCACGACGACCGCGTGGTGCCTGCCCATTCGTTCAAATACATGGCTACTTTACAGGCTTCCGATACGGGCGGCGCGCCTAAGATTATCCGTATCGAAACCAAAGCGGGACACGGTAGCGGGAAACCTCTCGCCAAACAAATTGAGGAAACTGCGGATATTTACGCTTTCATCATGCATAACTTGGGAATGAAAATGCAGTAGATCTCAGGATGACTGCTACAATGTCGAATAAGAGCAAAATGGGATAATTTTCCTCAATCAATCCGCTCAAACCGAGTATAAGGCCATAAAGCCTCAGGAATCAAAATACCGTCGGGAGTCTGGTTGTTTTCCAACAAAGCCGCTACAATGCGGGGCAAAGCAAGCGCACTCCCGTTTAAGGTATGACACAATTGTATTTTTTTGTCTTCACCGCGATAACGGCATTTCAACCGGTTGGTCTGGTAATTTTCAAAATTGGAAACCGAACTTACTTCCAACCAGCGTTGTTGCGCAGCCGAAAAGACTTCGAAATCAAACGTCAATGCGGAAGTGAAGCTCATATCCCCGCCGCTAAGCCGCAAAATACGCCAGGGCAATTCCAATTTTTCGACCAAAGTTTGCACATAATCAACCATTTCCTGCAAAGACTCATAAGAACGTTCGGGTTTCTCAATCCTGACGATTTCTACTTTATCGAACTGATGCAGCCGGTTTAGGCCGCGCACATCTTTTCCGTAGGAACCGGCTTCACGACGGAAACAGGCTGAATAGGCCGCATTTTTAACCGGCAAATCTTTTTCTTCCAAAATGACGTCGCGGTAAATATTGGTAACAGGAATTTCCGCCGTCGGAATCAGGTATAAATCATCCAGCCCGGCATGATACATCTGTCCTTCTTTATCAGGCAAATTCCCTGTTCCATAACCCGAATCGGCGTTCACCACGTAAGGCGGTTGAATTTCGATATAACCGGCTTCGCGGGCCTTATCCAAGAAAAAATTAATCAGTGCGCGTTGCAGTTGCGCTCCTTTCTGCTTGTAAACCGGAAAACCGGCGCCGGCAATTTTCACGCCCAATTCAAAATCAATCAAATCATACTTTTTTGCTAATTCCCAATGTGGAAGCGCCCCTTCGTGCAATATGGGAATCACGCCGCCGGTTTTCTCCACCACATTGTCTTCGGCGCTTTTACCTTCGGGAACACTGTCGGCAGGAAGGTTTGGAATTTGCCAAAGCAATTCGGTCAGCCGTTTTTCGGATTCTTTCATATCTGATTCCAATTGCTTGTTGCCTTCTTTCATCTCGGCGACTTGTGCGCGGGCTGATTCGGCGGATTCCTTTTGTCCTTCTTTCATTAACAGGCCGATGGATTTCGACAAACGATTCAGGTCGGAAAGGTTACTATCCAATTGCTGTTGAGCGGCTTTCCGCTTTTTATCGGTTTCAATCACTTCATTGATAATCGCTTTGGCATCGTAATGCTTTTTTGCCAATTTATCAATCACTTCCTGTGTATTTTCCGTAATAACTTTGAGTGTAAGCATGATTTATTTTAAATTAGGGAGCAAAAGTACGAAAAATTTCTTTACTAAATCTTAAAAAGCAGATTTTTGTTCGACAAGTTTCCGCCTCCTCCGATTTGCAAATAGGTAGCGCATAATTGATTTTATGAAATTGAACCTTTATTTTGTAAAAAAACGGCAAGATAATTTTGCCATTTCAAAAATAAGTTCTATATTTGCACCCGCAAACGAGAAACGAGGTCCATTCGTCTATCGGTTAGGACGCAAGATTTTCATTCTTGAAAGAGGGGTTCGACTCCCCTATGGACTACTAAAATAACAAAAACAGATAAAAATAAGCAATTTACAAAGATGGCAAATCATAAATCATCGCTGAAAAGAATTAGACAAACACTGGCGAGAAGACTGCGTAACCGGTATTATGCAAAAACAGCAAGAAATGCGGTGAGGAAACTTCGCGCAACAACCGAAAAAATTGAAGCAGCAGAACTTTACAAAAAAGTAAGTTCGATGTTAGACAAATTGGCTAAAAAGAATGTTATCCACAAAAACAAAGCGGGTAATCTTAAATCCAAGTTGGCTTTACATATTAGCAAATTAAATTAATTGCGATTTTTTTGATAATAAAAAAAACTTAAGGAGAGTCGGCCGGAAGGTTTGACTCTTTTTTTATTTTAATAATCCAACTTTTTTTAGTATCTTTGTAAGTTTAATAAAATAAGGTATTAGCATAAAATGTTATGAGTGAAGAAATTAAAAATATTTCTGAGGGATATTCAGCAGAGAACATTCAAGTACTTGAAGGATTGGAAGCGGTCAGGAAACGTCCGGCCATGTACATCGGCGACATTAGTGAAAAAGGTTTACACCATTTAGTTAATGAGGTAGTTGATAATTCGATTGACGAGGCGCTTGCCGGATATTGTAAAAATATCGAAGTCGCTATCAATGAGAATAACTCTATTACGGTAAGAGACGATGGACGCGGTATTCCGGTCGATTTCCACGAAAAAGAACAAAAATCGGCATTGGAAGTTGTAATGACGGTATTACATGCCGGCGGTAAATTCGATAAAGGTTCATACAAAGTTTCGGGCGGTTTGCACGGCGTAGGTGTATCCTGCGTCAATGCTTTGTCTACGCATTTGAAAGTTGAAGTCTGCCGCGACGGAAAACTTTATGAACAGGAATATTCTTGCGGAAAGCCGCTGACGGAAGTCAGAGCCGTTGGCATTGCGACCGATAGAGGCACTACTATCACGTTCGAACCCGACGCAACTATTTTTATCACAACCGAATATAAATACGATATTCTCGCTAAACGCTTGCGCGAACTGGCATATTTAAATACCGGAGTCAGTATCCACCTGACCGATAAAAGAGTAGTTAAGGAAAACGGCGACTACAAACACGAGAAATTCTATTCGGAGGAAGGTCTGAAAGAATTTGTCAAATATATTGATGCCAATAAGGAACCGCTGATTCCCGAAATCATTCACATTGTTACCGAAAAACAAGGGGTTCCGGTAGAAGTCGCCATGACTTACAATACTTCCTACAACGAGAATGTCTATTCGTATGTCAACGACATAAACACGATAGAAGGCGGTACACATTTGGCCGGTTTTCGTCGCGGATTAACCCGCACGTTAAAGAAATACGCCGAAGAATCTAAGATGTTGGAAAAAGTAAAAGTGGAAATTAATGGCGACGACTTTCGCGAAGGTCTGACAGCCGTCATTTCAATCAAAGTGCAAGAACCTCAATTTGAAGGACAAACGAAAACCAAATTGGGCAACAATGAAGTCATCGGCGCGGTAGATATTGCCGTGAGCGAAATTCTCGGAAACTTTTTGGAAGAACATCCGAAAGAAGCCAAGATCATTGTAGAAAAAGTGATTCTGGCGGCAACCGCCCGTCACGCTGCCAGAAAGGCCCGTGAAATGGTGCAACGGAAATCGCCCTTGTCCGGTGGCGGATTGCCCGGAAAATTAGCCGATTGCTCGGATAAAGATCCTGAAAAATGCGAAATTTTTCTCGTCGAAGGGGATTCGGCCGGAGGAACAGCCAAACAAGGCCGTAATCGCCAGTTCCAAGCCATTTTACCCTTGCGCGGAAAAATATTGAACGTCGAAAAAGCGATGAATCATAAAGTACTCGAAAGTGATGAAATCCGTAATATTTACACGGCTTTGGGAGTAACCATCGGTACGGAAGAAGATTCAAAAGAACTGAACATGAGTAAGTTACGCTATCACAAAGTGGTTATTATGACCGATGCCGACGTAGATGGAAGCCACATTGCCACGCTGATTCTGACTTTCTTTTTCAGGCACATGCGCCCGATGATTGAAAACGGTTATATTTACATTGCGACGCCTCCACTCTATCTGATGAAGAAAGGGAAAACTGAAGAATATTGCTGGACGGACCAACAACGGCAAGTTTTTATCAATAAATATGCCGACGGCAACGAAAACCTGGCAACGACCCAACGTTACAAAGGTTTGGGTGAAATGAACGCCGAGCAGCTTTGGGACACGACCATGAATCCCGAAATGCGTACCCTCCGGCAGGTTTCTATTGAAAATGCCGCTGCGGCCGACCATGTATTTTCAATGCTTATGGGTGAAGATGTTGCTCCACGCCGTGAATTTATTGAGGAAAATGCTACTTACGCTAATATTGATGTCTAATATGCTTATTGGCATAACTTCCAATAACATAGAAAACAAATCCTGCATTGCCGACGCATACGTAAACGCAGTAGTCAAAGCGGGAGGGACGCCCGTTTTGATTCCGCTTGTTACCGACAAAGCCGTTCTGGAAAATATTATCTCTCACATCGACGGACTGATTTTATCCGGCGGGGGCGACATTCATTCTTCTTTATTCGGTGAAAAACTGCATCCGGCAGTCACTGATTACAAGCTTGAGCGAGACATGTACGACCTCGCATTGATTCTATCGGCAACCGAACGACAAATGCCGGTTTTGGGCATCTGCCGCGGTCACCAGGTGATTAATGTTGCTTTCGGAGGTACATTGATTCAGGATATACCTTCGCAAATACCCGGCTCAAAAATCGTTCATAATCAAGCGGAAGCTCGCGAAATTGCAACTCATTCGGTGCGAATTAATCCGGAATCCAAACTGTATCAAATTGTTAAGCAAAATGATTTGCAGGTTAATTCTTTTCATCATCAAGCAGTGAAAACCGTTGCTCCCGGATTCAATGCGGTTGCATTTTCCGAAGACGGACTGGTGGAAGCCATCGAATCGGGAGAAGGAAAAACAATCCTTGGCGTACAGTGGCATCCGGAAACAATGGCTGCCGCAGGAAATGCCGTGATGATCGACACTTTCGGGTATTTTGTCGGCGAAGCCGCTTTGTACGGGAAAGCGAAAGAAATTCATAAAAAAATCATTACGCTTGATTCGCATACCGATACACCGATGTATTTCAAATATGGTATTGATATCGGGAAAACAAATCCGGTTTTGAAACTTAATCCGAAAGATTTTGGTATAAAGTCGGAAGAAGAAATAAACTACGCACTGAAAGTAGACGTTCCGAAAATGCAAAAAGGAATGTTGGATGCGGCGGTGATGGTTGCTTATATCCCGCAGGGTGCGCGCACAGAGGAAGCCTCAAAAAAAGCCGCCGACAAAACCTTCTCCATTCTTAGTACTTTAATGAAGCAAATTGGTAAAAACAAAAATACAACAGGACAGGCAAAGACCGTAACCGATCTCCAGCGAATGAAAAGAGAAGGGAAAAAAGCTATTTTGCTGGGCGTCGAAAACGCTTACGGAATCGGGAAAGACCTTTCCAATTTGCAAAAACTCGCTGATATGGGCGTTGTGTATATCACCTTGTGTCACAACAGACACAACGATATTTGCGATTCGCACAAAGGAACGCCCGAACACAACGGGCTGAGCGAATTTGGAAAAAAAACTGTCCTGGAAATGAACCGGATGGGCATTATCGTCGATATTTCCCACACTTCCGAAAAGACCTCTTTCGATGTCCTGGAATTAAGCCGCTATCCGGTCATTGCTTCCCACTCGTCCGTCAAAGCCTTGTGTAACAATACCCGTAATATTTCCGACGAATTAATGAAAGCCATTGCCAAAAAAGGCGGGGTGATTCAGGTATGCCTTTACGGAGAATTTATCAAGGAAAACGGCAGGGCTACGGTTGAAGATGCTGTCGATCACATTGACTATATTGTAAAGAAAGTAGGAATCGACCATGTAGGTATCGGCTCCGATTTTGACGGCGGCGGCGAATTAACCGGCTTGAAAGATGCAAGCGAAATGCTTCGGATTACGCTCGAACTGCTCCGGCGCGGCTACTCGGAAAAAGCAATTGCCAAGATATGGGGCGGTAATTTTATGCGGATAATGAAAGCGGTAAAAAGATGAAACGAAGCATATTCATTTTCTTGTTTTTTTGTAGTTTTTTTTCGAGCTATTCTTCGGACACTTTCATGTATTGCCTGATACTGAAGGACAAAGGGAATCCGCCTTTCTCTACGGAACAACCGGAAATGTTTCTTTCCGTCAAATCCGTGCAACGGCGTATAAAACAAGGTTTGGCCGTCGATAGCATTGATTTACCGATAGACAGGTCTTATCTCGAAGCCATTGCCAATACGGGCGCGGATATTCGTGCATACAGCAAATGGGTGAAAACCGTAACGGTTTGCTTTTCCGACTTATCGCTTGTCCCCCAACTAAAAAATTTACCTTTCGTAGATACTTTGTACTGTGTTTGGAAAGGTTCATTACCGCAACAGACTATGTTCCATGAAGAAAGATATGCGTTGCAAAATACGGCCGCTAATGATCTCAATAGTTATGGCGACGGATTTACTCAAATCGCTTTGAATAACGGGCATTTGTTGCACGACGCCGGTTTTCGGGGAAAAGGAATGACCATTGCCGTTATTGATGTAGGATTCGTCCATGCAGACCTCGTCGATTATTTTGATTCCCAAAGAATTAAAGGCGTGAAAAATTTCAATCACGAGTTGAACGATCCTTTACGGGAAGGAGATGATCATGGAACAAAAGTGCTTTCCTGTATGCTTTCCGATAAATCGGGAGAACTGATTGGCGTAGCGCCCGAAGCGGATTATTATTTGTTGAGGACGGAAGTCACCGGCGAGGAATATCCTGTGGAAGAAAATTACTGGGTTTCCGCTTTGGAATATGCCGACAGCATTGGAGCGGATATTGTAACTTCTTCCTTGGGTTACAGCGAGTTTGACGATTCTTCGATGAATCACGCGCACAATCAATTGGACGGAAAATCAGTCCCGATAAGTATTGCGGC
Organism: Dysgonamonadaceae bacterium; assembly: GCA_031271125.1. Taxonomy (GTDB): domain Bacteria; phylum Bacteroidota; class Bacteroidia; order Bacteroidales; family Azobacteroidaceae; genus Azobacteroides. The sequence goes on along the minus strand of JAISWH010000154.1, from coordinate 23,281 downwards.
CGGTTTGGCGGCGTCTCGCGGAATGCTTTTGTTTAATTCGGCAGGAAATGAAGGAAACAAGCCTTGGAGAAAAATCATGTTTCCCGGCGACGCTTTGAATATGCTTACGATTGGATCTATCACCCAAAATTTGACGCGTTCGCCCTTTTCGTCCGTAGGACTCACTTCCGACGGACGGATAAAACCCGATTTAATGGCAATGGGGACAAACGTAACGATAGTCGATGACGCAGGGCAAATCAGAACCGGCTCCGGCACTTCTTTCGCAACGCCCATTTTAGCAGGCCTGAGCGCTTGTCTTTGGCAGGCTTTGCCCGAACTTACTTGTTTTGAAATAATAGAATTACTTCGGGAAACAGCAGATGCTTTTTCTCAACCGGATTCGTTAATGGGATTTGGAATTGCCGATGTCTATAAGGCTTATACGCAAAACAGAACCGGTTTGAAGCCTGCCGGAACGGAAGATGCCGTTTACTTTTACATCAATGCCCGCGAGAATTGTTTATATTTGAATTCCAATCATTTGCAAAATAATTCGCAGTTCGTTCTGGATATTTATTCCGGTGTGGGAATCAAGTTGCTGTCTGCTTCGAACGTATCTTCGTCTATCAACATATCTTCTTTACCGAAAGGAATTTACATCGCCCGTCTGCAAACAGGCGGCAAACCGGTTTTCATTCGGAAATTTATAAAAATGTAATCAATGGATTTTTTCACTCTTTCCCAACTCAACAATAACCTTGCTTCGGCAGTAAAAAACGCTTTTCCAGAAACGTATTGGGTGATGGCAGAGACGTCCGATGTGCGCGTAAGTAACCGCCACTGTTATCTGGAGTTTGTGGAAAAAAATCCGCTTACGAATGTCATTATTGCAAAAGCCAAGGGCTACATTTGGGCGAATATTTATGAAATGTTGCAACCCTATTTTGAGCAGGCGACAGGCCGGCGGTTTGATTCGGGATTGCGGGTATTGGTTAGGGTTTCGGTAGATTTACATCCGGTCTATGGTTACGGTTTGACGGTTTATGACATCGACCCGGCTTATACTTTGGGCGATTTGCAGACTCAAAGGCAGGCAATTCTTCGCCGTTTGGAAGAAGAAGGAGTTTTGACTTTGAATAAAGAGTTGGAGATCCCGATGTTACCCCAACGAATAGCAGTCATATCCTCTTCCACGGCTGCCGGTTACGAAGACTTTTTGAATCATTTGGCCGGCAATCGTTTCGGATATGTTTTCTATATCCGGCTTTTTCCGGCGTTAATGCAGGGCGAACAAACCGAAGCGTCAATCATTTCTGCTTTGGATAAAATATTTAGATACAAGGACTTATTTGATGTTGTAGTTATCATACGCGGTGGGGGAGCGACTTCCGATTTGGCTTCGTTCGATTCCTATTTATTAGCGGCTAACTGCGCACAGTTTCCCTTGCCGATTATTACCGGCATCGGTCACGAACGGGACGATACGGTTCTGGATTTTATTGCCAACCATAGGGCGAAAACGCCTACTGCCGTCGCAGACTTCTTGATTGCTTGCGTAGAAAGAACCGCTGCAAAACTGTTTGATTGCCAGACAGGAATAACTGAAGCTACACGAGCCTTTTTGAAAACAGCTACCATCAATTTGCATATTTTGACTTCCCGTTTGCCTTTGTTAGTCAATTCCTTGATTGAATATAAGAAATCGAAATTGAAAATTATTCAATTGCAAATACAAAATCTTGTCCGTCAAATGTTAACCGGCCAACATTCCAAATTGAATGAAAAAAGATCTTTTTTCCGTTTATCGTCGCCGAAACATATTTTAGCCAAAGGCTATTCGATTACTTTAAAGAATGGAAAGGCCGTCAAATCGGTGAAGGAACTGCAAGAAGGAGATGCGATCGAAACGCTTTTGGCTGAGGGGAAAATTACAGGAACTGTTGTTCATCTGCAAGAATTTTGATTATACTGTGCGCGGGATAGTTTTGTGCATAAATGAGTAGACGAGTTGACGAGTTGACAAGTAAACAAGTAAACGAGTAAACAAGTAAACGAGTAAACGAGTAAACAGGGTATAAAGAGCCGTAACTCGTTTACTCGTCAACTCGTCAACTTGTCAACTCGTCAACTCGTCAACTTGTCAACTCGTCAACTCGTCAACTCGTTTACTCGTTTATTACCGCATAAAGTATATATAAAAAGATTGTAAATTTGACCGAACGGCATCAAACAACATCCGAACCGGCTGCTTACCGGTATTCCTCCCAAAGTCCGGATTCGATTTCAGTTCTGCTTTTATCAATTAATTCTTTGATTTTCAGTGTTATTTCCCGGATATTTTCTACTTGTACCGAATTTGTCTCAATTGGGTCATGAATAATCAATTCCAATTTGTGAGGATGGATAAGGTAAGTATGAATCGGTAAAATATGGAAAGAACCGTTGATTGTAACCGGAACAACAGGTAATTTTAAATTCAGAGCCATTTGGTATGCGCCTTTTTTGAACTTGCCTATTTTTCCGGTGTGGGTTCTGGAACCTTCCGGAAAAATAACCACAGATGCGCCGTTTTTCAGTTTAGCCTCTGCGATTTGAATGGTTTTTGCTGCAGCCTGGGCTGAAGAATTATCCACGAAAATGAATCCGGCGCGTTCACAAGCGTATCCGACCAAGGGAATTTTCCGCAGGCTTTGTTTCATTACCCATTTGATGACTTGTCCGATGTATCCGAAAATGAGGAAAATATCGTAAGAACCTTGGTGATTGGATACAAAAATATAGGACTGCTTTCTGTTCAATTTTTCTTTCCCGATTACTTTTACCGGACATAATGAAATGATACATACCAATTTGGACCAAATTGCTCCCGGATAATAACCGAAAATACGTTCCCCGCCGCACATACATCCAATGATAGTGATTAGCGCCGTAAGTATGGTTATAACTAAAAATATCGGTAGCCAAATCAAAAATTGATAGAAGAGAAGAATAATGCGTTTCATTTCATATTTTTTTGCAAAAATATTATAAATCGACAAATAAAGCAAACAGGCGGAATAATTTTTGCGAAAAAGTTTGTGTTGTGGTTGAAAAAATAATTAAATTTGCGGAAAAATTAAATATCAATGAGAACGTTTAGAACTTTTCCCTCAATGAAATTTTGTTTTAAAAACAGTGGAATCTGGGTGCTGTTATCGGGAGAATTATTTCTGATTATTCCGTTTCTTCTTAAAAATGAGACTAATACAACATTGACGGCAGGTTTATCATTGGTAATCACCGGTTTTGTTATGTATGTAGTAATAAATAAAAAAATCCGTTATAAATAACGGATTTTTTGGTCAGGGTTAGTCATCAGACTTTGTCCCTCCTGTAAAAAAAATTACTGAACTACATTCATTCACACACTCTGTAATTATTCAAAGGTTTTGTTACTATTTTCACAAATAATACCCAAAAGATATAATTCTAATCCGATCACCTCAATAATTATTTCTAAGAGGAAACATTCGTGTCTGCTCATAAATATATGATGCAAACATCATGCCAAACTATATCTTTAAATGTTAAATTCAAAGAATTGCTTCGTAAATTACATCTTGTATCCGCTCGCGAATATTTAATTGCATGATTTGCCGATGCGTTCGGGACGGATAAACCCGGTTGGATAAAAATATGTATATCAGGTTTTTATCAGGATCAACCCAAAAACAAGTCCCGGTAAAACCGGTATGTCCGTAAGTATGCGCCGAAGCCGAAAGGCTTGTATGACTTTTATCCGGATTTTCCGTGTCCGGCTTGTCGAAACCTAATCCGCGGTGGCTATGTGTGCTTTTGGTTTTGGTAAACAGTTTGACGGTTTCTTTGCTCAAATACTTTTCGTCCCCATATTCGCCTTCATATAATAACATTTGTAGTATTTTAGCCAAATCGTTTGCGTTGGAAAAAAGACCTGCATTTCCCGAAACGCCACCCATTACGGCGGCCGCTTCATCGTGCGGATAACCGGCCAAGAGTTGTTTCCTCCAGGTTTTGTCGTATTCCGTAGGAACAATATTTTCTTTTGGAAATTTTCTTAACGGTAAAAAGCCGGTAAAATTAGCTCCCAAATTGGCATATAGCCACTGATCCAGGAAATGATCCAGTGTTTGTCCGGAAATATTTTCTACGACTTCTTTCAAAAGCATGAAATTCAAATCACTGTAAAGAAAACCGTTTCTATTCCTCAATTTGGCTTTGACGATTTCGTTCATTACTTCTTTCTGAAAATCCGTTTTGATGTAAAATTGGTCTGCTACTTGTTTTTCAATGCCGGCCGTAGGGTGGTTTGCAATCATTGTTTCGGTCAGCAATTGGTGGAACAATATAAAAGCCGGCAAACGGGTTTCGTGGAACAATGCCGATTGAATTGTAAATTTCTCTTTATCCGAATGTTTCAGTTCGGGAACAAACCGGCTGATCCTATCGGTCAAAGCGATTTTTTTCGTATCATAGAGTTTCATCACGGCGGGGAGTGTGGCAACTGCTTTAGTCAGAGATGCTATATCGTAAATATCCGTATTCAGGATGGGACGTGTACCGGTGTAATCAAATGATCCGAACGATTGGTTATAAACGACAATTCCATCCTTGGCAACCAGGACTTGACATCCCGGAAAAGCTTGATTACTAATTCCTTCATTGATAATGGATTCAATTTTCCGTAATATTTCGGGCGACATTTTTGCTTCTATCGCTTCCTGATAAGATAACCTTACTTTTTGCGTTCTCAGTCCATCGCCGAAATCGAACAAATCGGAAATACTTACCGGTAATTTTCCTTTGGCGGGAATCCCTCCCATAATCAATTCGGCGGCAGCTTGTTGCGCTCCGGGCGAGTCTTCGTATGCAACAATTACCGACTTTGCCAGGGCGATGCTTTGTTTGAATTGGGCGATGGAATAGGGTAGGGTGAAGAAACACAAATGGACGTCCTTTGTTTTTGCCAAGTTCTGAAGTTCCGGAAAATCAGTTTGTTTTGCGGAATATATTGTGCAAATGACTTCATCGTAGGTTTTTAATTGTGCAAAGACCTTTGCACAATTGGTTTTGATGTCGGCTGAGGTCAAACTGAAAAAGTCAAATGCGCCGTATAAAGCCAAGCTGTTGCGGAAAGCAAGTTCATTTTTTGCGCCAATGGATAGAACAGCTATCTTTTTATTACCTAATCCTTTAACAGGAATTTGTTCCTCTTTGTTTTTCAAAAGCGTAACGGCTTCGTCGTTAAGTTTCTGCACCAACCATTTGGAATAATCCGAATTAATTCTTTCACTAAGACCGTTTGTTTCAACCGGTTTCAGATTGTTCAATCCGGCGATATATTTGTAATTCAATACTTTCAGGCATTTTTCTTCAATGTCCGATAAATTGATAACGCCCAATTCGACGGCTCTTTTTACTTCCGCAACTTCCAAAGCCGGGTCTGCCGGATTCAACAAAATATCATTTCCTGCTATCAAAGCTTGTACGCAATTACTTTTTTTGATGGAAGCGCCTTTCATATTCAAGGCATCGGTGAATGTTAATCCGTTAAATTTCAGTTCTTTTTTTAATAGTTTATCTACAATTCCGGGCGACAGGGAAGTCGGCAAACCGGAAGTATTATCCAAAGCGGGAACGAGCAAATGTCCCGTCATTATCCCCGAAAAACCTTCCTCAATATACTCTTTAAAAGGGTATAATTCAATGCTATGTATACGTTTCTTCGTGTCGTTGACTACCGGTAAAGTCTTGTGTGAATCTTTGGACGTGTCACCGTGTCCGGGGAAATGTTTTCCGACGGCCATTACGCCGTAACTTTCCAGACCACGGGAATAAGCAATGCCTTTTTCGGCGACAAGCCGTTGGTTTTCACCGAACGAACGGATTCCAATCACCGGATTATCCGGGTTATTGTTCACATCCAAAACCGGAGCAAAATTGATGTGTACGCCTAATTCCCGACATTCGCGTCCTACTTCCGCTCCGTAAAGTTGAATCAGCCGGTCATCTGTAATTGCTCCCAACATCATGTTTTTTGGAAATTGAGGCGTATTTTCGAGGCGCATGGATAATCCCCATTCTCCGTCGAAAGAAATCAATAACGGAACTCGTGAAGAGTGCTGGTACAAGTTAATACTTTGGGCTTCATCCTCCAAAGAACCTTTGGAAAAAAGGATTCCGCCGATTTTTTGTTTCCGGATATATTTTAGTATTTTATCATTTTGTGAGAGACTCGGATCTGCCGTAATCATAAATAGTTGTCCGATTTTTTCATCCAAAGTCATCGTGTCAAAAATCGAATCCACCCAGAGCTTCATTTTCGACGCGTTTGCAAGTTGATACAAGGTCGGTTGTTTTTGTGCATGTATTAAAGGACTGATAAACAGCAAACTAATTAACGTCAGAAAGTAAGTCTTTTTTGTTTTTGTCATTTCTTTATTTCCTCCATGATGATGTTGATACGTCCGAAATAGACGCCGTAAGCTCCTGTTTGGTTGATAATTACTTCACGTCCTTCCACATTCGGTTGCCTGTCGGGTTCAGGCATGAAAGTGTGGGTATGTCCTCCCAGAATCAGGTCGATATCGCGGCTTTTTTTAGCCACAGTAATGTCTCCGATCCGATCTTCCTTGGGATAATAACCCAGATGAGACAAACAAATGATTAAATCGCATTTTTTCTTTTTTTTCAGGAAATCGGCCATTGCATTTGCCGATTCGATCGGATCAAGGTATTTTACTCCTGTCGAATTGGATTTGGAAACCAAACCTTTGGGGTCAATGGTCAATCCGATAATGCCGATTTTTATTCCGTCCCGTTTGAAGATATGATATTTTTTTGTCAGCCCGTCCATTGGCGTACCTGAAAAATCCAAATTCGTTGCGATGAAAGGAAATTTTGCCTGTTTAACCATTTTAGATAGCGATTCCAAACCGTTGTCAAACTCGTGGTTGCCGAGACAGGCGGCATCGGTACGCATCAGGTTGGCGGCGGCGATTTCGGCGTCGCCTTTGTACCGGTTGAAATAAGGCGTTCCCTGCACAAGGTCGCCGCAGTGGAAAAGCAGGACGTTTTTTGTTTCTTTGCGGACTTCGTTCGCGTAATTATCTAAGCGCACCATTCCGCCTTTCTTGGAATAGCCGTCTTGATTTTCGGGGAACGTTTCGATGCGGCTGTGCGTATCGTTAATGTGCAGGACGACAAGCGATTTTTCTTGCGCTTGAATAGCGATGGATAATGAGAGTAAAAGGGTAAGTATTGTTTTCATTGTAAAATCGTTATTCTGTTATCTAAATTTGAATCAATCGCTTTATTTTCGGCTGTTTGCTTTTTGACGTATTCTATCAAAGCATCGCGGATAAGCATGTTTGAGTCCGTGATTTTCACGGCTTTTGTGAGCGCTTCCATCCGGTCGTTGCCTTCGGCGAGGTAGTCGACGGTAGCTACAAGGTAAATCTGATTCCCGTCGATGGCTTTTCCGCCGATTTTCAACGAATAGACGGTTTTGTTTTTAATGACTACTTCTATATTTTTCGACAGACCTTCCCCCTCTTTTTTTGCTATGGAATCGAAAAATTCTTCAACGGCTTTTCCCGGTAATTCGAGTAAAACAATCCGGTTGTCGAACGGGAATATCTCGTACATGTTTCCGAGTGTTATCGGGCCTTGATTCAGTATATTACGGATTCCACCGATATTTATTACCGCAAAATCGACGGGTTTCCATAAGCCGGAAGCATAGTCGAAGATTGCATCGGCGGTAAAATTGCTTAACAGGCTCTGAGGCTTTCCTTTGGTCAATTTCCGTCCGGCTGTTCCGATAACTGTTTGGGTTTCTTCGGTCATTTTCGCATGGAGGGAATTGACTAATGCCCGCATTTCGGTATTTGCAACCGGTTCCCACGTGCTATCCATTTCCACGCGGGCGACTTCGATGTTTTTTACTGTGTATTGCTTTTTTGCACAAGCGGTCGTTAGAACAACCGCAATGAAAAGCATTCCTGTTATTTTCAGATTAATTTTCTTCATTGATAAAACTTTCCACTTCTTTTACTTTTTTGAATAAATCGGAAGCAAATACGAAATCATTTAATTCCGTGTTGGTCGAAATCATGATTCCTTCTTTGGTACCTTCCCAGGCTTTTCGTCCTTCGTTTATGAAAATAATCTTTTCGCCGATGTTCATTACCGAGTTCATATCGTGGGTGTTAATTACCGTTGTTATGTTGTATTCCTTCGTAATGTCGTGAATCAAATCGTCGATGAGCAAGGCTGTTTTCGGGTCTAATCCCGAATTGGGTTCGTCGCAAAACAAATAATCCGGATTCATCGCAATGGCGCGGGCGATAGCTACCCTTTTCATCATCCCGCCGCTGATTTCTCCCGGATATAAGTTGTCCGCATCGGTCAGGTTCACCCTTTCCAAGCAAAACTTTACCCGTTTTTCCCGTTCTTTCCAACTGTCGCGGGTGAACATGGTCAAAGGGAACATCACATTTTCCAAAACCGTCATCGAATCGAAAAGCGCCGAGCCTTGAAACAACATACCCATTTCACGGCGAAGCGCATTTAATTCTTTTGTAGTCATTGCGGTCAGATTCCGGTTATCGTAACGTATTTCGCCCGAAGAGGGACGAACCAGACCGATCAGGGTTTTCATCAAGACCGTTTTTCCCGAGCCGCTTCGGCCGATAATCAAATTGGTCTTTCCTTTTTCGAAAAGCGTTGAGATGTCTTTCAACACCTCTTTTTCCTCAAATGATTTGTATAAATGTCGTACTTCTATCATTTAGTAAGCATTAAATGAGTCATTATCAAGTCAAAAGTAAGAATCAATACGCTACTCATCACCACAGAATTTGTACTGGCTTTTCCGACTTGCAAAGCGCCTCCTTTCACATGATATCCGAAAAAAGAGGAAATTGAAACAATTAAAAAAGCAAATACCATTGATTTAATAATCGAATATCCGATATAATGAGGCGCGAACCAATACCGTATGCCGTATTCATATTTGGCAACCGTTATCATGTCTGTGGTGAAAGCAATCAAATATCCGCCGAGAATTCCGAAAAACATACTGATAATAACCAAGACGGGAATAAACAGAATAAATGAAACCAACTTGGGTAATATCAGATAGTTAGCCGAATTTACACCCATAATTTCAAGGGCGTCGATTTGTTCGGTAACACGCATGGTTCCTAATTCGGAAGCAATGTTCGAGCCTACTTTTCCTGCTAAAATCAAACACATAATCGTGGATGAAAATTCAAGAAGAATGACTTCGCGGGCGATGTAACCTACCGTAAAATCAGGAATAAGCGGGGATTGGATATTCAGGGAAACCTGTATGGTTATAACCGATCCGATAAATATGGATATGAAAATAACAATCCAAAGTGAATCTACACCTAATTTGTAAATTTCTTTCAATGTCTGTCGGAAAAATACACTCCAACGTTCCGGAATCGTAAGTGTTCTCAACATCAGAATCACATATTCTCCGAATTTTTCTAATGCCTTCATTCTATAAGAAAATCATTCAAATCGTTTTCAAGTGCAAATGTAATCATTTTTTTTAGTATTTTTGCCTTCAAATTGGAATGATTTCATGGAAAAAATGGTACTTCGCACTGAAAATTTAGTGAAACGGTATAGAAATCGAACGGTTGTAAACCATGTTTCGATTGATGTGAAACAAGGCGAAATAGTTGGTTTATTGGGACCTAACGGCGCCGGGAAAACAACGACTTTCTACATGACGGTCGGTTTGATAACGCCTAATGAAGGGAAAATTTTTTTAGACGATAAGGACATCACCAAATTTCCGGTCTACATGCGGGCGCGAAACGGGATTGGTTATCTGGCGCAGGAGCCTTCGGTTTTCAGGAAACTGTCGGTTGAAGACAATATCCGCGCCGTTTTAGAGATGACGAAACATCCGGCCGATTATCAAAAGGAAAAATTAGAGAGTCTGATTACCGAATTTGGTTTGCAGAAAGTCCGCAAGAGTTTGGGCGACCAGCTGTCGGGCGGCGAACGGCGCCGGGTAGAGATTGCGCGCTGCCTGGCCATAGACCCGAAATTTATCATGTTGGACGAGCCTTTTGCCGGCGTTGACCCGATTGCCGTACAGGACATCCAGCAAATTGTGGGCAAACTGAAACACAAAAACATCGGTATCCTGATTACCGACCATAATGTTCACGAGACTTTGAGTATTACCGACCGGGCGTATTTGCTTTTTGAAGGGAAAGTCCTGTATCAGGGCGTTGCGGAAGAATTGGCCGCCAATCCGGTGGTTCGGGAGAAATATTTGGGGCGGGACTTTGAATTGCGGCGGAAAGTGATTTGAACGGATTTCCAAGCGCATGCAACGAAAAAAAGTTTTTTACAGAAGACGAAATTTCCGACATATTCAGTATTTTACTCAATTTGTGTAATTTATCTTCTATAAGCCGAATACAAAGTGCAGATACCGAATGTCAGCTTCGTGTATTGCACGTTGCAAAAACCGTTTTTCTCTAAAATGGATTTCATCCGGTGGCCCTGAGGGAAAGCCGCAACCGAACGGGGCAGGTAGTTATATGCCGGTTTGTTTCCCGAAACGATTCGTCCAATAAACGGAATGATTATCCGGGAATAGAGTTGGTATGCCTGTTTCATCGGAAAATATTCCGGCGAAGAAAGCTCCAGGATGATTAATTTCCCGCCCGGGCGGAGTGTCCGGAGAATTTCCTGTAATCCCTTATCCAAATTTTCAAAATTTCTGATGCCGAAAGCTGTCATAGCCGCATCGAACGTTTGGTCGGCAGATTTCAGTTGCATACAGTCCTGCCATTCAAATTCAATCTTACCGGACAATCCGGTCATAGCTATTTTTTTTCGTCCGATTTGCATCATCTTTTCGGAAATGTCAATGCACAGGATGTGTTCCGGTTGAAGCAACCTGTAAGCTAATAATGCCAAATCGCCCGTTCCGGCAGCGACATCCAATATTTTTTCCGGACGGACGTCTTTCAAGGCTGAAATTCCTTTTTTTCTCCAATAATAATCAATACCGAACGACAAAGTATGATTCAACAAGTCGTATTGTCCGGCGATTGAGTCGAACATTTTTTCTACCTGTGCGCCTTTGGGAGCATCGTAAAAGGCTAAATCTTTTTTTGAGGCGCTATTATACTTTACGCGGTAATAAACGAGTTGACAAGTAGACAAGTAAACGAGTTACGGCTCCTTATACCTTGTTTACTCGTTTACTTGTCAACTAAAACTATCCCGTGCACTGTATATATAAATATAGCGCCCCAAAATATATAGCCAAAAAACACTTGTTGACTGCCTGACAACACTTGTTTATTGACCGTTTTAAAATATGTTTTTTATTGAAAATGAGCATATTATCAAAAAAAGCAGGAAAATTGCAAAAAAGATTTAGCCTAAAAATTAGGGTTTTGGATTCATTTTAAGCCACTAATTCACGAATGTACACGAATAAATTCGTAATAATTCGTGCATTAGTGGCAATAACTAAAAATATAAACATTACCGCACGAAGTATAAAATGCGTGATGACTTATTCCAATAAATCCCGATACCCCGGCAAAGCCTCCTCAAATTTCCTGACCGCCTCCGCCAAAGTACCCAAAAACTCGCCGCCCGAAGCATTCAAATGCCCCCCGCCGTCATAAACTTCCGCCGCAAACCGGTTGGTCGGAAACGTCCCTTTGGAACGCAGGGAAATACGGATAATACCTTTATCTTCCCTGATAAACGCCGAAAAAACAATCTTTTCCATACTTAAAGGAATATTGACAAAACCCTCCGTATCGCCTCTTTCCGGATTAAATCGCAAATGTTCCTCTTCGGATAACGTTATCAGTGAAGTTTTATATTCGTCAAAAATCTTCATTTTCTCGTACAAAACGTAACCTTGCATGCGCACCCGGCCTTCTTTGCATTGATTATATACCCTGGAGTAAATGGCATCCTTGTCTATTCCTTTCTGTAGCAATTCGCTGATAATATAATAAATGGCATAACTGCTTGAATTGTACGTGAAAGCGCCCGTATCGGTCATCATGCCGGTATAGATACACTCTGCGCAGGGTTCATTAACGTATTCAAACATACCCATCCGGCAAATAAAGCGGAAAACCAATTCGCTGGTCGAAGAGATTTCGGGATGAGAGATCGTTACGTCGCAAAAATCTTCGGGCGACAAATGATGATCTATCAATATTTTTTTTGCCTTCGATTGTCGCACCGGGTTTTCCAATTGGGAAATTCTTTTCAGCGTATTGAAATCTAAGCAAAAAATCAAATCGGCGGATGCAATGGCAAATTCGGCATTTCTTCCCTGCCATTCCGCATTGATCACGCTTTTGGTTCCCGGCATCCAATGCAGAAAAGCGGGATAATCGTTCGGTACAATGACTTGCACTTCTTTTTTTCCAAATTGTTTCAGAAAATGATACAAGCCTAAAGATGAACCCAAAGCGTCGCCATCCGGAGCCTGATGGGTTACGATGACTATTTTGTCATAATGAAGCGCTAACTTTTTCGCTTTCTGAATATTTTCTTCCGAAATAATTTTGTTTAACATTTAAGTAATTTATCTTTATTTTCTCATACAAAAGTTTTTATACACACTTATAATTTTCAAAGTTCGCAAAGATAATAAATAACCTGAAATAGTCCGCAAATTAACAGCAAATATAAATAATAAATCCGTTTTTTTATCATTAACAGAAAAAAAAGAATTACATAGCAAGTGATACAAATTACATCTAATTTATTCAGAAAAATACTGTTAATCAACTGATTGGGAATTTCTTCTATTTTTTCCAATCCCAAAATAAACCAAGTGAGAGATTGGTTAACCGGCCACATCAACCCCCAATTATTTACCGGAAAGCATTGCAACAATAAAGATAAAGGTATCAAACACAAGATAATAGCCGTCATCGGAATGGCGAATATGTTGGTAACCAAAAAGAGCAAAGGAAACTGATGAAAATAATACATGCTCAGCGGGGCTGTTCCCAATTGGGCGGAAGTGGAAACGCAGGATAATTCCCAAATATATTGAATCATCGGATTCCGTGATTCGTATAATTTCACTAAGTGTTTATTAATCAGTATAATAGACATGACTGCCGAAAAACTTAATTGAAACCCTACATCATATAAGTTGAAAGGATTGTACAGCAACATAAAAAATGCCGCCGCACCCACCGTATTAATAGTGAACGGTTTGTATAAAAAAGCATTCCCCACCCCCCACAGACTGATCATCACGGCCGCCCGGATGACCGAAGGTCCCATGCCCGTCAGGAAAACAAAAAACCACAACAAAGGAAGGATAATAGCCTGCCTCAGGATTCTTCCTTTTTTATGATTTCCCAAAAAAGAAAAAAGGAAATAAAGGATACCGTAAATAATTGAAAAATGTAAACCGCTGATTGACAATATATGCGAAGCGCCTGTCGCCACGAAAGTCTGCCGAATATCTTTATCCAAATCCCGGGTATAACCCAATAAGAGGGCGGCGCCCACGGCAAAAGATTTCTCACCGGGAATAATTTCCCGCAACCGGTTCAGCAAAATCCGCCGGCGCTTCAAAGCCTCAAAACGCAGGTTAAATCTTTGTTTACCGTAATTATCCAACTTTTTCCAATGATTTTTACCTGCAAAAGCGCGGGCAGCAATGCCTCCTTTGCGAAGAAACATTTGTTCGGTTTTCTCAAAACGGGCGTCGGTCACCAGCCAATCCGAAGGAGACAAAGCCATCGAAAGACTGTCTATCGGAATATAAATCAAGGCTTTTTGCCCTTCGACGCCGACGCGGAACATCAAAGTTTTGGGCTTTTTCACCGGTTCGTCAAGGATTTGAACCCGGTAAATATTTTTATCCGTATCTCCTTGCCATTCGGAAGCTTTCCACTGATTCCGGCTCAGGATACCCGCCGAAGAAAAACATAACAAAAACAATCCGAAACCAAACAGCCACCGCCAATGATACAACCGGACAACGGCCGGAAAAAAAGATACGGCAATGACCGGTAAAGAAAAAATCCCGGTGTAAATCCAAAGCGGATACAAATCCCAATGCACCTGAACAATAATTCCGGCGATATAAAATAAGGACAAACGTAAAAAAACGGCTTGGTTAATGATTTTGGTCATTTGTAACTATATTTCTTGCTTCATTCGTCGAATCAATTCTAAAGGATTATCTGCATTAAAAACAAAATTTCCGGCGACTAAAACATCCGCCCCGGTTTCTACCAATAATTTCCCCCGTTCCAAATTGACGCCGCCATCCACTTCAATCAAGGTTTTCAAGCCTCGTGCAACAATCATTTCTTTCAACCGCCGGATTTTATCCTGCGTACGGGGAATAAATTCTTGTCCTCCAAAGCCCGGATTGACCGACATAATCAACACCATGTCTATATCTTCCAGAATATCGGTCAGTAACTCAACCGGCGTATGGGGATTCAGCGCGACACATGCATTCATGCCGGCTTCCTTAATCGTCGTAACAACCCGCTGAAGATGCGTACATGCTTCATAATGTACGCCTAAACTCTTTACGCCCAGTTCCTGAAAAAACGGGATAAACTTCTGAGGTTCAACAATCATCAGATGCACATCCAAAGGTTTGGCTATGATTTGGGACAATTGTTGTATCATTGGAAAACCCAGCGATATATTAGGAACAAAGACGCCATCCATTACATCCAGATGAAGCCAGTCCGCATCACTTTGGTTTACCATTGTTATTTCTTCTTCCAGGCGTAAAAAGTTGGCAGATAATAAGGACGGTGCTATTATAGCTGACATATTCGATTCCTTTTTGCAAAAGCACAAAAAGTCTGTTTCATAATCCTTTCACAGAACAACCGAGCAGCAATAATACGAATGCAATTGCAAGTGCCCAAAAGGCATATACCAATGCACATAAAGATAAAGGACCAAACGCAGATGCCAGCCAAACGATTAAAGCGACAACTGCAATAAGCACAGCAATTAATAATGTTAATTTTTTAGGGGCGTTTACTTTCATAAAAATTATTTATTAGTAGTTAATAATATCGGTTTC
Source organism: Dysgonamonadaceae bacterium (assembly GCA_031271125.1). GTDB lineage: Bacteria > Bacteroidota > Bacteroidia > Bacteroidales > Azobacteroidaceae > Azobacteroides. Next base: position 8,169 of record JAISWH010000154.1, on the reverse strand, counting down.
AAAGTTAAACATTTTTTATTAAAAAAACAAGAAATGAAAAATTTAGGTTAATTTTTTTTTTGAGGTGCAACCGACTTCAAACTCATATCCAAACTCCCGACCGAATGAGTAAGCGCCCCGACAGAAACATAATCCACCCCCGCCTCGGCATAATCCCGTATCGTATCGTAAGTAATACCGCCCGACGATTCCAATTCGTATCTTCCGGCAACCATGTCAACGGCTTTGCGGGTATTTTCAACACTGAAATTGTCGAGCATGATGCGGTCGACTCCGCCTGTTTCCAAAACCTGATTTAACTCCTCAAAGTTCCGTACTTCTATTTCAATCGGTAAAGTTTTGCCCTGTGTAAACAAATATTGTTTGGTGCGGACAATCGCTTCTTCAATCCCTCCGGCAAAATCTATATGATTGTCTTTCAGGAGAATCATGTCGAAAAGTCCGATCCGGTGATTTGTGCCGCCTCCAATCCGGACAGCTTCTTTTTCGAGAATCCGCATACCCGGCGTCGTTTTGCGAGTGTCCAGAACACGGGTTTTTGTACCTTCGAGTTTATCGGCATACCGGCGGGTTGTCGTGGCAATACCGCTCATCCGTTGCATCACGTTGAGCGCCAAACGTTCGGTTTGCAACAAAGATCGCACCTTCCCTTCGACGGTAAAAGCGATGTCGCCGTATTTCACTCTGGCCCCATCGGGAATAAAAACCGTTATTTTCAAACCGGGATCAAAAGCATGAAAAATTCTTCCGGCCATCCCGACGCCGGCCAAAATACCGTCGTCCTTAATGATTAATTGCATCTTTCCCTGTGCCGGTTCCGGAATGGTACTTAATGTCGTATAATCGCCTTCCCCGATATCCTCGGCGAAAGACAAGCGGATTAATTCGTCAATTAACTGATCGCTAATATTTTCCATTATTATTATAAGCCTAATTTATTCTTGATGCTTTTGGGAAGAGCGTTTTTATGCAGCGTGATACAGATGGTTTTATATTCTACAAAAGGCACGGAAGCATACCAGGTTCCTTTGTAAGGATTTTCCGTCCCCCACGAATTTTTCACGAGATAATAATTACTGCCGTTCCGGTCTTGCGCTTTACCGTAAATCAACATACCGTGATCATCGCCCGTTTCGTAATTATCAAACCCTTCCTGACGCATTTCCTGAGTGATTTTCTTTTCGGAAACAGGGTGCGACAAATTTTTGAAATATTCATCTCTTTCCTTTTGGGTAAGTCCCAACCAATGCGCCTGATCCGATCCGGGACCTTCTTTGGCGTCTTCATCCGGAACGACGGCAATACCTTTCCGGTTAAATCCTTTTTCGCTGACGTCGGAAGCCCAAGCCACCGTATAACCGGCGTCTATTGCCTGATCGATTATTTGCATCATCTCATTCAAAGGAAGATTGTAAGACTCCGACCAGCGCCAATTATCGGGAACTTCAACCGCAAAAGACGTATAAAAAGGATGATGCGTAAAAGAAGTAATCGAAACGTAATCTTCGGGATGAATTTCTAAAAATTGGGCAAAACTTTGGGGCGTATAATTTTTCCCGTTGTAGGTAAATGTTTCGGGACAATGTCCCAGATAAGCGTCTAAAATTCCGTTAAACCCTTGATACCAGGCAGTAGACAATTTCCGGTTCGGATTTTTAACGATTACATCTACGTATGCTCTCAACAACTGATCCAATTCCCCATGCCGATGAATCGTATCGCCGTAATTCAAACCGGTCAGCGCTTGATCCGGTACGATTCCATGATCTCTGATGCAATCCAGTACATCGGCAAACGAGCCGCCGCCTGCAAAATGAATCGTTCCGTGCGTGCGAACGTATTTCTGCGCTTTTTCGCTGTAATTATGACGTACCACAAACATTTCGGATAAGTCAAATTCCCCTTTTCCCTTGCGAAGCAATTCCGCTTCAATCAATCCTATACCGGAAAAACTCCAGCAAGTTCCCGAACTGGATTGATTTTTAACCGGAGTAACCGGAATTTCTTTGATAGTTGTGAATTGAAATGAGTCGGTTTTATTTACGGTTTTTTCCTGTGAAAATGCCGGAAGGCATAAACATAAACCGAATAACAGGATCAATGAATGTTTCATAAATATGGAATCTTTAAATCAAATAATTTCCGCAAAGATAACGAATTATTCTAACATTTTATATACTTTTGCGCAAAGATTCCCTCATATTTCAAGATTTATGTAAAAAATGAAAAGAATAATTTACTGTATTTCTCTTAATTTATTATTTTTCTCGAATCTGCTTCTTGCACAGGAAAAAACAGAGAAAAAAGAAGCCCTTATTTATCAAATTAATATCAACTCGGAAATCAATACGACTTCGCATATCTACCTGATTAACGGGCTGAAAGAAGCAAACGCGATGAATGTCGACGCCATTCTGCTCCATCTGAACACATACGGCGGCACCCTGGTTGATGCCGATTCCATGCGGTCAGCTATCCTGTACAACCCGATTCCCGTGCATGTTTTCATTGACAATAACGCCGCGTCGGCAGGAGCTTTAATTGCCATCGCCTGCAAGAAGATTTACATGCGGGAAGGAGCGAGCATCGGAGCGGCAACCGTTGTGAACGGCGGCTCGGGGGAAGCCATGCCCGATAAATACCAATCTTACATGCGTTCCATTATCCGTGCAACCGCCGAGTCGCACGGGAAAAAATCGGTAATTACCGGAAACGACACCATTTACGAATGGATTCGAGATCCAAAAATCGCCGAAGCCATGGTTGACGAGCGGATATATATCCAAAATGTGATCGATTCGGGTAAAGTACTCACGCTCACCGCTCAAGAAGCTGTAAAAATGGGCTTTTGCGACGGTATCGCCGAAAACGTCGACGAGGTGATTACTCAACATTTCGGCTACAAAAACTATAAATCGGCCGAATACAAGCCGACATTTTTGGACAAACTGAAAGGTTTTTTGATGAATCCGGCTTTTCAGGCAGTGTTAATCATGATTATTATTGCCGGCATTTATTTTGAATTACAGACGCCCGGCGTCGGATTCCCGACTTTTGCGGCAATCGGCGCTGCTATCCTGTATTTTACGCCATTATATCTGGACGGATTGGTGCAAAATTGGGAAATTATCGTCTTTCTCATTGGAATAGCCGGCGTTTTTCTTGAAATATTTGTTTTCCCCGGATTCGGAATATCCGGAATTCTCGGAATTATATGCATTGGCGCCGGATTAGTATTTGCATTGCTTAATAATGATTATTTTTCGTTCAAAGAAGTCCGGATGCCGGATATTTCACAAGCCTTACTGACCGTTTTATCGGGATTAATCCTCAGTTTCCTGATCATATTATGGATTTCGACACGAATCGGGGAAAGAGGCTTGTTCCGGAAAATCGCTTTGACAGCCGATTTGAAAGATTCCGCAAGCGTGAATCCCAAAGAACATGGATTAGTAGGGAAAACCGCTACGGCAATGACTGTACTCCGGCCTTCGGGGAAAATCATGATAGACAATGAAGTTTACGATGCCGTTTCCAATCAAGGATTTATCGAAGCAGGGAAAACCGTGAAAATAGTAAAATTTGAGAACATGCAACTTTATGTAAATTAATTCCTAATTGAATGAAGTATCTTATCATACTGGGAGATGGCATGGCCGACGAACCCATCGAATCTTTGGATAATCTGACGCCATTGCAATACGCCTCCACCCCGGCGATGGATTTATTGGCGCGTAAGGGAAAAACCGGTTTGCTGCACACGATTCCCGAAGGAATGCATCCGGGCAGCGAAGTTGCAAACCTTTCGGTTTTGGGTTACGACCCCGTCAAAGTTTTGGAAGGACGCGGCGCATTGGAAGCCGCCAGCATGGGAATTGACATCCTTCCCGGCGAAATGGTAATGCGCTGTAACTTAATCTGTATCGAAAACGGGAAAATCAAAAACCATTCGGCAGGTCACATTTCGAGCGAAGAAGCCGGGATATTGATTCATTATCTTAATGAAAAATTCGATACACCCCCGCCCCATGAAGTGAGCGTTGGGGCCGGCGAGGTTGAATCTGCAGTTGCGGCAAAGTCCCCTTCAGGGGATGTAGGGATCTTCCCCGGCGTCTCCTACCGCCACATCCTGAAACTAAAAGGCGGAAACAAACACCTGGATTGTACGCCGCCGCACGATATTCCCGGAACCGAATTCCGGAAAGCATTGATAAAAGCGCAAATTCCCGAAGCGCAAGCAACGGCCGGTTATCTAAACAATTTGATTATCCGTTCGCAAGAATTGCTCGAAAACCATCCCGTTAACCTGAAACGAAAAGCAGAAGGGAAAGATCCTGCCAATAGCATCTGGCCTTGGTCGCCGGGATATAAGCCGCAGATGAAACCACTATCGGAAACGTATCCGATACGGACGGGAGCAGTCATTTCGGCAGTGGATTTAATCAAAGGAATCGGTATCTATGCCGGTCTCGAAAACATCGACGTACCCGGAGCTACAGGCTTGTACGATACAAATTACGAAGGGAAAGCGCAAGCAGCGCTGAAAGCCTTACAAGAAACCGATTTTGTTTACGTCCATGTCGAAGCAAGCGACGAAGCCGGACACGAAGGAGACGCTTTCCTGAAAGTAAAAACCATCGAATACCTCGACAATCGCCTGATAAAACCCATTCTCGAAACCATTGACACTTGGGACGAACCGGTAACGATTGCGCTTTTGCCCGATCACCCTACGCCTTGCCGGATCAAGACTCATACCGATTCACCGGTACCGTTTGTAATTTACAAACCGGGGGAAATGCCGGATGAAGTTACCGAATACAATGAGTTTTCGGTCGAAAAGGGGAAATATGGAATTTTGAAAGAAAAGCAATTTATCAAAAATTTCTTTAGGAAACGTGTTTTTTTATTTATGATATTGTTTCTATCATTTGCAATTCAAGCTTCGGCGAATAGCGAATTGGACTCTATCTTTCAGGTCTTGTTTCGGGCTATGAATAACAAGGATATATATGTAATTGAAAAAGAGCAACGTCTTTCTGAAATAAAAAATATGTTGAACATGCCGGATTTGACTGATAATCAGCGACATACGATATACAATAAATTGTATGACGAATACTGCCATTACAAAGTGGATTCCGCTGTTTATTATCAGGAATTGAATCTGGAACTTGCCGGAAAATGCAATAATCCGGAATATAAATACACGGCGCTTTTGAATCTTTCTTTTTCATATTGGATTAAAGGACGTTTTCTTGAGTCGATGAACATAATGGATAATCTTGACCGTAAACTTCTCGACCGTTTGCCCGAATGGTTGCTTGTCGAATATTACGAATCTTACGAACGGTTATATATGTATTATGCCGCCATAGAAGGTAACAGTTCGAATGAATATTACCGCCGGAATAGTTTATATCGGGATTCTTTATTGAAAATAATTCAGCCGAATACATTAAAATATAATATCGTAACTGCCGAAAAATTGAAAGATGAAAATAAAACCGGAGAAGCCAAAAAATTCCTGATGGAATCTTTGAAAAACATAAAATCCGAAAATCACGATAAGGCAATCGTAGCTAATATTATAGCGGACATTTACAAAAAGGAAGGCAATGTGGAAATGCAGAAAAAATATTGCGCCATATCGGCAATATGCGATATAAAAAATGCGGTGAAAGAAAATACTTCTATGATGGCGCTGGCGCTACTGTTGTACGGCGAGGGAAATATCGACGAAGCCTATAAATGTATTAAATCCTCTATGGACGACGCCGTTTTTTGCAATGCTTATTTCAGAGCTTACGAACTTTCAAAAATCTTTCCCATTATTGATTCGGCTTACCAGGAGAAAACGGTAAAACAACGAACAGAATTGCAAAAATACCTTTTACTTGTCAGCATTTTGTCCGTATTTTTAATCTTTGCCATGATTTATGTGTACCGGCAAATGAAACGTATTGCAAAGATACGCAAAGAGTTACATCATACAAATGTTAAGCTGAACAGCCTGAATATTGATTTGCAGCAATCCAATACCAAACTTCAGGAATTGAACGGCCAACTTTCAACAATCAACCAAAAACTGACCGAAACAAATCGGGTGAAAGAAGCATATTTAGGTAAATTTATTGATTTGTGTTCCAATTACATCGAAAAATTGGATAATTACCGCCGCAGCCTGAATAAGACGGCTAACAGCGGGAAAATAGAAGACCTGTTAAAATCGCTTAAATCCTCTCAGTTTATTGATGACGAATTAAGCGATTTTTATACAAATTTCGACGAAACATTTTTACGCATATACCCAACATTTATTACCGACTTCAACGCTTTATTTCCCGAAGAAGAAAAACAAGTCCCGAAACAAAGGGAATTACTTAATACCGAATTACGGATTTACGCCCTGATTCGTTTGGGAATCAACGACAGCGCTCAAATTGCCGTTTTCCTTCGTTATTCGATTACAACGGTTTACACCTATCGTTCCAAGCTGAAGAACAAATCGTTTTATCCTGAAAATTTTGAAGAACGTATTATGCAAATCGGCTCGCCTGTCATTATCTAAAAGATTCGGAACTCGACGCCTCCGGTCAGCTCATATCCCTTTTTTGGGAAATTTCCATTTTCGTAAAAAAAATAGTCAAATTGTTAAATCTTCGGATCAATAGTCTGCAACGCACCGAACCGCGAAGCCGTACGAGCGACTGTAATTGGCCACCGTATTAATCATCGTATTATCGAAGTTCAGGACGAACGTATTAATACTCGTAGGTGAACTACTCCAATAGTAACCGTAGCTCATATTGCCCACCTGACCACTGCTGCTGCCCCGGAGGCCGGTCAGCGGCAAGAAAAGAGAAGTAGACTTAGCAGCACCCCCAGGCTTGATCTCGTAACCGGAAGTGCTACTGCCATACCAACTCCATGTATTATTTTGACGGATTTGAGTCCATTCCGATTGACTCGGTACACGCCAAGCATGATCGGACGGCAGTGAGGACGAGGGATCTTTGCAAGGATCATTAACTGTATTTGCCCATGTCCATGCGTTCGCAGGCGAAGTTATCGTATTATCCGATCCGGGATAGTCGCGCCAATCGCCTGTGTTTCGTTGGATAAATTTACCGTAACCGGTCTTATCATTTAAAATCTGTCCATCATTATTCAGGTCATTCACCGGAACACCCTCCGGGCTATTTAGATAAGTATTGTTAGCAACATCCGCTACTAATACATTTCTACTCTGATGACCGTCTTTTTTACGTCCCCATTGGTACCAGTCGCCGTAAACGGAATCTTCATAAAGCGGATTACTAGTAGGAGCTGAACCGACCGGTACGTGAGCCATTTGCCATGCCACTGTTTTGGTTTGATCAGCTCCCAAGTTAGCAGGAGCAATATTTATCCATTTCCCGTTAGCAAGCCAAGCGCCGGGACCGTAAACCGCGTAGCCGGAACCGCTTACAGCAGTCTGTGAACCGTTACGAACCACGCAAAAAAACTGAGAAGCTTTTCCGGGAGCGGTTAGTTTTAAATCGGATTTACCCGTATTAATGAAGAGGGTATCCGATGTTTCGCCGTTAAGAAGAACCGGAGACACATCCGGATCGCGTCTATACCATTGAAAAGTCGTAGCTGACGTCTTCTCAAGCAACTCAACATACATGGTATCAATTAAGCTACCGGTGTCCCCGAGCCAAACTTTTCCGGGTTGACGCAGGAAAATAATCGGAAGTTCCAAACCACCCACCGGTGCTACGCTCGAAAGGACAGGATGCCATCCTGAACCATCATTGTAATAAATCCCTTCATTCAAGCCGTTGCCGATGGTCAGGTTATAAACCACAAGTCCCTTTTCGGGGGAGGGAAGCGGAGCGGAACTACTCACATTATCCAGATGAACACGTGGCAGCAAAAGACCCAGGGTATCGATACCCGAGTCGAAATTCAAGTCCAGGATAGCTGATTCATGCGGAGCGGTTGAACCGCCAATCCGAACCTGAGCATTCACATTAACTGTTCCCAAAACCATCAGAAACAGCAGTAATAAAAAAATTGTTTTTTTCGTCATTTTAAACCTTTTCAATTGTTAATTTTTACATTTTTTAAGTTTTGACACTTTTTTCAAAAAAACGCATAAATAACTGTAAATCAATAGCTTGC
>JAISWH010000131.1 GCA_031271125.1 Dysgonamonadaceae bacterium | reverse complement strand
GAACAATGGCTCGAAAAGATTGCTCCCGAAAAACCACATTCCCAATACCGCCACAATGGTTTTGAAGATAATGCCGACGCCCATATCAAACGGCAAGTGATGGGACGCGAAGTGGTTGTAGCCGTAACCAACGGCGCACTTGATTTCGGCACTTGGGAACAAATTTTCTATGGCGAATTTGACGGAAAACGCAGCAAGCGGGTGTTAGTAAAAATCATCGGAGAATAACCAAATTCGTAATTAAAATATGACAGTCACCGAACGATTCTTAAAATACGTTTCATTCGATACACAGTCGGACGAAAAGGCAACAACAACGCCAAGTACGGAAAAGCAAATGCTTTTGGCCCAAGTCTTAAAGTCTGAAATTGAAGCATTGGATTTAACCGAAATTTCTTTGGACGAACATGCTTATCTGATGGCAACTTTGCCTGCCAACACGAACGAAAAACTTCCGGTCATCGGCTTCATCGCTCACCTGGATACAAGTCCAGATATGTCCGGAGCCAATGTAAAACCAAGCATTATAACACATTACGACGGAAAAGATATTGTTCTGAACGAAAAGGAAAATATCATTCTTTCGCCGAAAATGTTTCCCGAACTGTTACGGCACACAGGCGAAGATATTATCGTCACCGACGGTACAACGCTTCTGGGCGCCGACGACAAGGCCGGTATCGCCGAAATCATGACTGCTATTCAATATCTGATTGATCATCCTGAAATTAAACACGGAAAAATCCGTATTGCATTTAATCCCGATGAAGAAATCGGCATGGGTGCATCCAAATTTGACGTGGAAAAATTCGGTTGTGATTGGGCTTACACTATGGATGGCGGTGAAGCCGGCGAATTGGAATACGAAAATTTTAACGCAGCCGCCGTAAAGGTAAAAATCAAAGGTTTGAATGTACATCCGGGTTATGCGAAAAATAAAATGCGCAATGCCGGACTGATTGCCATGCAGTTCGCCGGAATGTTTCCACCGCAAGAACGTCCCGAACATACGGAAGGTTACGAAGGTTTTTTCCATCTGACCGGCATGACCGGTACGGTTGAAGAAGCCGAATTATCTTATATCATTCGCGATCATGACGCTGCTAAATTCGAACAACGTTTGAAACAATCGGAAGAAATCACCCGCTACCTGAATACGGTTTATCCCGGTGCTATTCAGTTGGAAATCAGGCAACAATATCGCAATATGCGGGATATTGTTGAGCCGCAAAAACACATCATAGATTTGGCGATCAATGCAATGAAAGAGGCCGGCGTTACGCCTGTTGTCCGCCCCATTCGCGGTGGAACGGACGGAGCGCAACTGTCGTTCAAAGGTTTGCCTTGTCCGAATATTTTTGCCGGCGGCTTGAATTTTCACGGACGCTATGAATGGATTCCGGTGCAGTCGATGGAAAAAGCGGTGAGGGTGATTGTAAAAATAGTAGAAAAATCTGTATCTTTTAATAAATAAACAATATATTTCATGAAGAAAACTCCTTTTAATGCAATTCATCACGCACTAAACGCCAAAATGCATGAATTTGCTGGTTACGACATGCCTGTCGAATATTCGGGCATCATCGACGAACACAATACCGTAGTAAACAATGTTGGTGTATTCGATGTGTCCCACATGGGCGAATTTTGGGTAAAAGGCCCGAATGCTCAGGCGCTGATTCAGCGAATTACATCCAACGACGTTTCCGCCGTACCGGTCGGAAAAGCGCAATATACCTGTTTCCCCAACGAAAACGGTGGAATTGTCGACGATTTACTGGTCTATCGTTACGAACCGGAAAAATACATGCTCGTTGTCAATGCTTCAAACATTGAAAAAGACTGGAATTGGTGCGTGAAAAACAATAGGGTAGGCGCAGAATTGGAAAACGCTTCCGATCACATTGCCCAATTGGCGATTCAAGGCCCTTTGGCTTTGAAAACCCTCCAAAAACTGACGGATATTGACTTGACGACAATTCCCTACTATTCATTTACAACAGGGAAATTAGCCGGAATAGACAATGTAATTATTTCAAATACAGGATATACAGGCTGTGGTGGATTTGAGTTATATTTCTATCCCGAATACAGTGTAAACATTTGGAACGCTATTTTCGAAGCCGGAGCCGAATTTGGCATCAAACCGGTAGGTTTGGGCGCTCGCGATACTTTGCGTTTGGAAGCCGGCTTTCCGTTGTACGGTAACGAGTTGGACGATACGACCTCTCCTTTGCAAGCCGGTTTGGGCTGGATTACCAAGTTTACCGAAGGCAATGATTTCATTTCCCGTCCGGTATTGGAAACTCAAAAAGCTCAAGGTATAACCCGCAAATTGGTTGGTTTTGAGATGGTTGAAAAAGGGATTGCCCGTCATGGCTACGAAATTGTCAATGCAGCCGGAGAAATAATCGGAAACGTTACGTCGGGGTCTATTTCTCCCGCTACAAAAAAAGCTATCGGAATGGGTTATGTCAAACCGGAATACGCGACTTTATCGACAAGCATTTTCATTCGTATCCGTAATAAAGATATTGAAGCCGTCGTGGTAAAACCGCCTTTCCGGGGAAAATAAATGATTCATTTTTCGGCTGTTTTCGTTATGTCCCCCGCTCGGCGCAGGTTCTGCCCCATAGCCGTCAGGTTAATCAAAAACAATAATTATCAAAAACGCGTGTTAATTTTTTAACAAAAGTGTCTGTCACTGTATTGATGACAGACACTTCATTTTTTGTATTTTAATTCGTCACAAAATTACTAAGACCTATCTGATTGATTACTATCCACTTGCAACAACTTTTCTTTGTCCCGCAAACTTTTCCAGCCTCCTTATTTAGACTCAATCTAAATACGAATACCTCTTAACTTATTGATTCATAGCTGTTTTTGCATTGTTTAAATAGTAAAAAAGGCATAAATCGGACTTATCTATCTTATTATCAGTAATTTAAAATCAATTTTTTCGCGCCTTAATTTTTCATTTTAACAATTTGTTAAACATTTGTAAAACATTAGGCCTCTTAAGTATCTTAAAATCAGCTATTTACAGACGCTGTCTGTCATCAATACAGTGACAGACACCGGAAGCACAAAGTTGATTTGGCAAGCTATTGATTTACAGAGATTTATGCGTTTTCTTAAAAAAAGTATCAAAACTTAAAAAGTGTGAAAATTAATAATTGAAAGAATGAATATGACGAAAAGAACAATTTTTTTATTATTGCTGTTTCTGATGGTTTTGGGAGCAGTTAATGTGAATGCTCAGGTTCGGATTGGCGGTTCAACCGCTCCGCATGAATCAGTTATCCTGGATTTGAATCCTGATAGTGTACAGAAAGCAGACAAAGGCTTAGTGTTACCGAGGGTGAACTTAGAGAGTCTGACTCTCCCTAAACCTCTTAGCGCCTTCATAAGCGGAGCAATGGTTTATAACTTAACCACTACCACTGGCGGCGAATTGAACGAAGGGGTTTATTACAGTAATGGGGTAAGATGGTTTCCGGTTATTTCCGATTCAAGCGTAAATGCCGGTACGGATCCTCCGATTATTTTCCTGCGTCAATCGGGATTTCTTTGGTTGGGATCTGAGGGCGAGTTCACGGATACCCTGTGTTTTGAACTCGCTGATGTGGATAAATCGCAGTTTACCTATCAATGGTACACACGCGATCCGGTGACTTTGGTTTCCACTCGGCTTGAGGGTGATGCCGCCAAGAACGACACACTTTTCATCACAAAAGATGAATACGGCATTACTACTGCCGGAAAAGTTTATCAGTTTTATTGCGTAGTAGTTAGGGGTTCACAGTACGGTATTAGTGGAACAGTACGTGTCGTTTATGGCTCCGGCGCTTGGCTTGCTGGGGGGAAATGGATAAATGTTGCTCCTGCTAATCTGGGTGCAAAACAAGGGATGACTCTAAAAGAACAGATCAAGTATAGTCCTATTTCCGGCTCAGCTGGCAATGTGAATTACGACCCCACTGTTTATGGGGACTGGTATCAGTGGGGTCGTGAAAAAGATGGTCACGAAGAACGTGATAAAGCATCATCTGAAATATATGACGGTCATATAACTGCATTTAATGGTGTTGGTGTTGATTCACTGAATACTAATAACGGCCAGATTAAATCCGATTTTGTTGGTAGTATTTACGGTAAATTTATCCAGCGTAATGCCAGCGGCAGCAGCACAAATGATTGGCGTCAATATCCCGAAACTGCTGACAGTTCCGCTGTTTCTCCTGCAAACGATTGGACATGGGGTAATCCTGTGAAGGGGATTACTAATTTAGATCCTTGTTCTGAATTAAATAGTGGAGACACAATTTGGCGTGTACCTACTGCGGCCGAGTGGGCTCAGATTCAATCTAATAATACTTGGGTTTGGAACGAAGGGAATACTAAGGGTTACGAGATTAAGCCCGGTGGAGACAACAAACCTACGTCTCTTTTCCTTCCAGCCACCGGGACCCGTAACCGTAATGGAGGCGTGCAGATCAATGTAGGTATCGGCGGCTACTATTGGAGTAGTACGGTTACGAGTACTAGTTCGTACGCCTTGGGCTTTAGTAGGAGGAGCATTACTGCAGCGAGCCCGTACAGTCGCTCGAACGGCTTAACAGTTCGCTGCGTCTCAGAATATTGATCCGAAGATTTAACAATTTGACATTTTTTTTGTGAATCGGCTAAGCCGATTCACAAATTTTTTTTTAATTTTTTTTTACGAAAATGGAAATTTCCGAAAAAATTGTTCATCCCTCGCTCGGTGTAGGGGCAAGGCGCGCCTTGCCCCTACACCCATACCCCTCGCTCGGCAAAGGCTCCAGCCTTCGTCGTGCGAGGAACTGACGGCTACGGGGCATAAAGAGTAAAATGTATAGACAGCATTACTGGCCTAAGTAAACACATTTAACAGGGAAACAATAGTCTGTCGTATATTGATAAACACTTACCGCGCCGCTCGTGTTCCAAGTGAAGAGATACATATCCTGAAGCCTGCTATAACCTGCTTTTACCCAAACTGAATTATTGTAGTAGCCGCCAACTACGGTTAACAACATCAGGATTTTCTCGTCAGGAGTGGCGAAATTATTCAGGTAGTTTACCAAAGCGGTTCCTTGAGCTGGTGTTGGCAAATACCAGCCTTCAGCGTTAATGCAAGCATTAAGGGCTTGGGCATAAGTATAGTAATTATAAGGAATCCCATCGGGCTCGTTAAACAAAGTAGTGTAAGTAGCAGTGCCTTCCAGTGAAACTTCGAGCATCCATTCGGTATCACCGTATTTATAGGTATAGTACGAGTTGGCACCCATTGTTCTTGTTTGGGTTCCCGAAAGCAGTGGCAGTGCGGTAACACGGATATCAAAAGTAGCAGTTTTATTCGAACCGTCTAAAGTAGTGGCTTGTACCGTAGCAGTCCCTACGGCAGTTCCGGTAACAACGCCCGTCGCACCACCTACTGTTAGGTATGTGTTACCGGCGATAACCTCCCACTTTATGGCTCTCGAGGCTTCATCCGGAGTGATTTCAGCGACCAGTTGAAGCGTACGGCCAGCCGCCACAGTGTCTTCGCCCGTTTCGCTAGAAATACTGAGACCGGTGACCATAGTAGTGGGCAGAACCGATAATGTGAAATCCTTGGATACCCCGGAACCATCGATAGCAGATGCTCGAACAGTAACATTACCAGGTTTAAGACCGGTTACCAGCCCTTCATTGTCAACAGTCGCTTTACCGGCTGTCACTGAACCACTCCAAAGCACACTCCACGTCACATTTTTGTTAGATGCATTTGCCGGCACTATGCTGTCTGTTAATTGCAGTGTTCCGCCGGCTTCCACTGAATTAAGATTCTCATCAGAAGTAATAATTATTTTACTTACAGGCGTTTCCGCCTTGGGAGCTCCACCGGAATAAATCCATGTACCGTTCCAGATGTAAATACCCTGACCCCTACCGCCTATGATATCATCATTGGTATTGTAAACCGTCATACCTATGGCGCTTGCAGCGGCGCTTTGATTCGGGGATAATTGAAAATCCGCCGTATCTGTAAGCGAAACGGTGGGCAACTTCAAACCTTTGTTATCTGATCGTAAATCCAAAATCGCACCGGAATGCGGTTCGTCATCCGATCCGATAGTTACTTGTGCATATAAATCTGCTGTCCCGAAAATCATCGGAAACAGCAAAAACAAAAACATCATTTTTTTCTTCATTTTCATCTTTTCAATTATTAATTTTCACATTTTTTAAGTTTTAATACTTTTTTCGAGAAAACGCATAAATTCCTGTAAATCAATAGCTTGCTAAATCAACTTTGTGCTTCCAGTGTCTGTCACTGTATTGATGACAGACAACGTTTGTAAACAGCTGATTTTAAGACACTTAAGAGGCCTAATGTTTTACAAGTGTTTAACAAATTGTTAAATTGCAAAAATGGGACTTGAAAATAATACTTGTAAATTATTGATAATAAGATAGATAAGGCAAATATTCGCCTTTTTTACTATTTAAACAACGCTAAAGCAGCTATAAATCAATAAGTTAAGTAGCTTCCTTATTTAGAATGAGTCTAAATAAGGAAGCCCAAAAAGTTTACGGGACAAAGAAAAGTATTCGCAAACGGATAGTAGTCAATTAGATAGGTCTTTATATATTTGTGTCGAATTAAAATGCGAAAAATGAAGTGTCTGTCATCAATATAGTGACAGACGCTTTTGTTAAAATTTCAAGAGGGATAAACAGGGTCTTGCAGGTAAGTCAATAAACCTTCATTTTACATTTAAAAAGATTGCATCTCACACAACCGGCTATAATACCCGTTCTTGGCCAATAATTCCGCATGTGTCCCCTGCTCTACGATTTCGCCTTCGTGCATGACGCAGATCAGGTCGGCATGTTTGATGGTGGAAAGCCGGTGGGCGATGACCAAAGTTGTCCGGTTTTGCATCAACCGGTCTAAAGCATCCTGCACCAAGCGTTCGGATTCGGTATCCAAAGCCGAAGTAGCTTCGTCGAGAATCAATACGGGCGGATTCTTCAAGACAGCGCGGGCAATGCTGATTCGTTGCCGTTGCCCGCCCGACAATTTACAGCCCCTGTCGCCGATATTCGTTTGGTAGCCTTCGTCGGAAGCGATGATAAATTCATGGGCATTGGCGATTTTCGCCGCATCTTCCACTTGCGCCTGCGTTGCATTTTCCACGCCGAAAGCGATGTTATTGAAAAAAGTGTCGTTAAACAAAATTGCTTCCTGATTGACAATTCCCATCAGCCGGCGAATGTCGTGTACCTTAGCGTTCCTGACGTCCACGCCGTCGATGCGTATACTTCCCTCCTGAAGGTCGTAAAACCGCGGCAATAAATCGGCCATTGTCGATTTTCCCGAACCCGATTGGCCGACCAGAGCAATGGTTTTCCCTTTGGGGATGGTCATGCTAACGCCTTTAATCACCCAATTTTCCCGGTATTTGAACCAAACGTTTTTGTATTCTATTTTATCGTTTAAGACGACCGGTTGGGGTTGTTCGGGGTCTAAAATATTCGATTCGGCTTTCAGGATTTTATCTACCCGTTCCAAAGAAGCCAAGCCTTTTTGGATGGAATACACCGATTTGGATAAGTCTTTGGCCGGATTGATCAGCAAGTAGAAAATAGTCAGGAAAACGATAAACGAAGCGCCGTCGATAGAGCTGTTTTCGTGTAAAATCAAAGTCCCTCCGTACCACAACACAATGGCAATGGTAATTGTACCCAAAAACTCGCTCATCGGATGCGCCAACTGTTGCCGGTTAAAAATCCGGGTAGTTATTTTCTTGAAAACTTCATTGGAAGCATGAAAACGCTCCGAAATCTTTTTTTCCGCATTAAAAGCCTTGATAATCCGCAATCCACCCAAAGTTTCTTCGATTTGCGACATCAACAATCCCCATTGCTGTTGCCCGACAAATGATGTTTTCTTGAGTTTTTTCCCAATCTGTCCCATCACATAACCGGCGGCAGGAAGCAAGATGAGGACGAAAAGCGAGAGTTGCCAACTGAGCACAAACATGCCAAGCAGGTATATCACAATTAAGATAGGATTTTTGAAAAGCATATCCAGCGAACTCATCACCGAAGTCTCTATTTCGTTCACATCGCCGGAGACACGAGCCAGGATATCGCCTTTCCTTTCCTCAGAGAAAAACGAAAGCGGTAACGAAACGATTTTATCATTGATTTGATTCCGGATGTCGCGCACAACGCCGGTGCGAATAGGAACCATGAAGAAAGCGGCCAGATACATGGTCGCCGTCCGGAAAACGGTTGCTAAAACCAAATAGAGCGCCAGGATAAACAAAGCGATGGTCGCTTCGTATTGACCGATATGTTGGGAAATATACCAGAAAAAATTATTTTTGAGGATTTCGCCCGCATGACGCCAAAAGTCAAACGAAAAAACGTCAAACGGCATGTATTCGTAAACAATTTCACTGGTTTTGAAAAGTATTTCCAAAATCGGTTTGATAAACACAAAGGTCAGCAAACTCAACAATGCCGATAAAATGTTCATTACAATACTCAAGCCTAAAAAATGTTTATACGGGGGGATAAACCGTTTGAATAGAAGTAAAAAGTCGTTCATTTTATAATATGATCATCTGTTATTTTAGTTCAAAGGTACAAACTATTTTCCAACAAAACAAAGGCTTGAATGATGGGCTAAATCTTTTTGTGCGGTATAATAGCACTCCAAAAAAGATTTAGCCCAACAAACTTGCTTTTGGAGTATTGGCATGAACAATAAGCGGAAAAGTCATGTAATCGCAGATTTTTCGATAAGATGTCCGGCTAATTAGACTGTAATGGTTTCCCAATATCCGCCCTTGTCCGGACCTTTGCGGCATATTTTACCGCTATCTTTTAGATTTTTAATAATTTTTTTCACTCCCGATACGCTGATATTACACAAATTGGCTAAATCCGGCATGGAAAATTTGGGGTTTTCTCTCAAAAAATAGAGAATCAAATCATCATTTTTCAGGTTACTTTTCAGGTTACTTTTCAGGTTACTTTTCGTTGCATTTATTCCATTATCTTCCCAAAAATCAACGCTTTCTATCGCTTTTTCAAAAACAAATCGTGTTGCAGTTTTTGAGAAATAAAACATCTCTCTGCCGTATAAATTTATAATATAGGGAATACCCGAACCTAAGTTCTCTACAAATTCCAAATCCTTATAGATTCTCATAATTTCGGGATTGCGAGGTTTGGACATACCGGTAAAAAAGTCCTCTTTTTCCATCCAAGAAAGTAAATCGCCATAAGTGGTAATTTCAAATCTGTCTTCAAACGATTCAAATATAGGCGTATTTCCCTGCGAATAGTCGTTATGAACAACGGCTTATGTAAAGTATAGCATTATGTATAGTCTGCCCGTATCTGTTGTTAATACAGTCTGATTATTAGTAAGATACAAAAACATCATAACGAGCTGACTTTACATAATAAGATCAATACTT
>JAISWH010000150.1 GCA_031271125.1 Dysgonamonadaceae bacterium | reverse complement strand
ATTTTCCTCAATCCAATCAAGCATGGCTTCAATATCCTCCCCGGAAGCTTCTCCCGACAAGTAACGGACAATCTGCTTTTCTATCTGATAATTATTATTTTCGTCCATTTATATTTTCGCTTATATAATTAATACGTGTAATTCCGTTTTTACCCTAAACCGGAATAGAAATATTTTTTCTCAAGCCGGATAAAATTTATGGAAAAAAACAACAAAAACAATAAATTAGCGAAAAATTTGCTTGTATATACAAAAAAATAATATAACTTTGCACCCACTTGTAGAAAATTTATATGATAAATAACAGTTTACATATTATGATTCTTGTCGGTCTTGTGCTCGTCCCCGAAGGATAAGAGAAAGGTCACAGTATGTAAATGATTTTTGGATATTTAAGCCTTTCTCTTTTCGGGAAAGGTTTTTTTATGAACAACAATGTATGAATGAAAAAAAGAAGTTAGGGAGTGAAGCGTTGTTGGAAGCCTTATTGCACGAGGGTGTCGATACTATTTTCGGTTATCCCGGCGGACAGGCGATTCCGATTTACGATGCCTTGTACGATTATAAAGAACGGCTGAATCATATCTTAGTCCGCCACGAACAGGGAGCTGTTCATGCAGCCGAAGGCTACGCCCGCGTTTCGGGAAAAGTCGGCGTATGCTTGGTAACTTCCGGGCCGGGCGTTGCGAATACCATTACCGGTATCGCCGATGCGATGATGGACAGCACGCCCGTTGTCGTCATTGCGGGACAAGTTCCCGCCGCGTTGCTCGGTACGGATGCGTTTCAGGAAGTAGACGTCATCGGCATCACGCAGCCGATTACCAAATGGGCTTATCAGGTGCGGAATGTCGACGAAATTGCATGGGCGGTTGCAAGGGCTTTTTATATCGCTTCGACGGGACGTCCGGGACCTGTGGTTTTGGATATTGCAAAAAATGCACAAGTTGGAAAAACTGATTATCAAGCAGTTACGATCGATCACATCCGTTCATATATCCCCGTACCGGACATGGAGCCGGAAAAAATAGCAGAAGCGGCCGGTTTGATTAACAACGCCAAGAAACCCCTGGCTTTGATCGGACAAGGGGTTATTTTGGGCAACGCCGAAAAAGAATTGTTGGATTTCCTCCGGAAAGCGGATATTCCGGCAGCTTCAACTATGCTTGGACTTTCCGCCTTGCCTTCGAGCGAGTCGCTGAATATGGGTATGATCGGAATGCATGGCAACATAGCGCCCAACCTGAAAACAAACGAGTGCGACATCCTGATTGCCATCGGAATGCGCTTTGACGATCGTGTAACAGGCGATTTGAATACCTACGCCCGACAGGCGAAAATCATCCATTTAGACGTCGATCCTGCCGAAATCAATAAAAATGTCAAAACGGATATTCCCGTCTTGGGCAATGTGAAAGAAACCCTGCCGGCAATCACTCAATTACTGAAGAAAAATTGGCATACCGACTGGATTAGTGAATTTAAAACGCTCTATCAAAAAGAAACAGACACTGTAATTAATCATGAAATCCATCCTGCAACCGGTTCGTTGAGTATGGGAGAAGTCGTACATAAAATATCGGAAGCGACAGGCAACGATGCGGTTTTAGTAACCGACGTAGGGCAAAACCAGATGGTGGGTGTTCGCTATTTCAAATACAATCGTACGCGGAGCGTAGTATCTTCAGGCGGTTTGGGAACCATGGGTTACGGACTGCCGGCTGCTATCGGAGCCAAATTCGGGGCGCCCGACCGGACGGTTTGCCTTTTCACGGGCGATGGCGGTTTGCAGATGACCATTCAGGAATTAGGGACGATTATGCAATCGAATGTGGATATAAAAATTATCCTCTTGAATAACGAATATTTAGGGATGGTTCGCCAATGGCAGGAACTGTTTTGGCAGGAACGCTACTCCGAAACGGTGATGCAGAATCCCGATTTCGTTAAGATAGCCGCCGCCTATCGCATTCCGGGACGGACAGTGGAAACGCGGGAAGAACTTGACCTTGCTCTCCGGGAAATGATGGAAACGAAAGGCGCTTATCTGTTGGAGGCTAAGGTTGTTCGGAAGGGGATGGTTTATCCGATGGTGCCGGCGGGGGCGAGTGTTACTGATATATTGTTAGGGGGGGATAAGGAATGAAATTGTTATCTTTGCAGGGAAAATAAAAGTAATCGTATAAAATTATGACAGATAAAGAATTGATTTTAGAAATGTTCAGTCGAATGGACGACAATTTTAAAGAACAACATAAAATACAAGTGATGAATATGTTAAAAATGTATCCTTGTGTTATCTTAGAAACAATAGATTGATTATGGACAACAAAACCCTATACACCATCACAATATTCTCCGAAAACACAGTAGGATTATTGAATCAGGTAACCATCATTTTCACCCGCAGGGGACTGAATATCGAAACATTATCGGTTTCCCCTTCGGCAATAGAAGGCATTCACAAATTCACCGTTACCGCCTTTGCCGACGCGGGGACCGTCGAAAAAGTAGTGAAACAAATCGACAAACGGGTCGATATTGTGAAGGCATATTACAATACCGACGAAGATTTGGTGTTTCAGGAAATTGCACTGTATAAGATTTCTACGCCAAAATTACTATCTTTGGGGTCAATTGAAGACATTATTCGCCGCTACAACGCCCGGATTCTGGATATGACCGATGTTTGGGTGGTGCTGGAAAAGACCGGACATTATGACGAAACGCAAGCTTTGTTCAAGGAGTTAAGCGAAAAGACCGGCGTTTTGCAATTCATCCGTTCGGGACGGGTCGCCATCACCAAATCGAAAGTCGAACGATTGAGCGACATGCTGGCGGCAATGGAAGAAAAACTCAATCGAAAAGAAAAAAATCGTAATTGATAATTCGTAATTCGTAATTGAAAAAAATGTTAGGCAAATTAGGTTCATTCAAGTTTCACATCGAATCCTACACATGTGATTTCACGGAAAAAGCAACCCTTTCAGGGATAGGCGGATATATATTGGACACTGCTTCCCGTCACGCCGAAGAAAGGGGATTTGGTTATGAGCATATATCGAAAGACAATGTAGCATGGGTTTTGTCCCGGCTTTCGATAAAAATGGACAGTTATCCCGCTTTTAACCGGACTATCCGGATTGAAACTTGGGTGGAAGGCGTTGAGAAGTTTTTTACGCGGCGTTGTTTTTGTATCTACGACGAGGACGACACGGTTTTGGGCTATGCCCGCACGATTTGGGCGGCCATCAATATCGAAACACGTCGTCCGATAGACATTCCCGCATGGCGTCCCGATTTGGCGGAATACGTAATGCCCGAAAAGGAATGTCCGATTGAAAAGTTTGCTAAAATACCGCCCATTGAGGGAATAGAACCGAGTATGGGCTATTCGGTGAGGTACAGCGACATTGATATTAACCGGCACATGAACAGCATCAAATACATCGAACACATCGTCAATGTGTTTGATTTGGCGCAGTTCAGGGATAAAATAATACACCGGTTTGATATTATTTACCTGGCCGAAGGCGTGTTTGGCGACAAACTCAAACTCTATAAACGGGATATTTCGGACGATGAAAGCCTGATTGATACGAAGAAGGGGGGAGATTCGATATGTAGGGGGAGGATAATATGGTCGAATATGTAGTTATAAAAAAGACCCGCCTTTTCGACGGGTCTAAAATCATAAACTTGGTTACGTTATCGGAAGACAAGAGGCTTGACCAAGCATCACGTCGCAAAGATATATATAATTGTTGAATTAACAAAAGAAAAATGGTAAAAAGATGACATTTGGCGATTTTGAACAATATTTTTCTGCAACACGCATTAATCGGTATCTGGTTGCAACGAATCATTCGAAAGAAAAAACAGTTAAATTATACAAAGCAAATCTCAAAATTGCACAGGCATTCCACCCTTTGCTTGGTATTTTTGAAGTAGTTTTACGCAATAATCATAACGAACCTATTTGCTTTGTTGGAAACACTATTAATTTCAGTAATGCATTAGAGGTTTACAATTCTATCAATAAGATTTTGACTTGGATTAATCCAAAATTACTACAACTGATAAGCGATTTGGATAATGTTCAAAAAACGATTATCATTGCAAAACAAACGTAAATTCTACACAAATAAAATTGCACAAAATGAACAACGAACGCTACGAACTAAACAAAAACTTAGCACAAATGCTAAAAGGCGGAGTAATCATGGACGTATCCACTCCCGAACAAGCGCAGATAGCTGAAGCAGCCGGCGCCGCCGCAGTCATGGCATTGGAACGCATTCCGGCTGACATCCGCGCCGCCGGTGGCGTATCCCGCATGAGCGATCCGAAAATGATTCGAGGCATACAGGCAGCCGTAAGCATTCCCGTAATGGCCAAAGTCCGCATCGGACACTTCGTGGAAGCCCAAATACTGGAAGCCCTGGAAATTGATTACATCGACGAAAGCGAAGTCCTCTCGCCCGCCGACGACAAATACCACGTCGATAAAACCCTGTTCAAAGTACCCTTTGTCTGCGGCGCAAAAAATCTGGGCGAAGCCCTGCGGCGCATTGCCGAAGGCGCTTCGATGATCCGCACCAAAGGCGAACCCGGAACGGGCGACGTGATTCAAGCCGTCCGCCACATCCGCGCCATGACCTCGGAAATCCGACGCATCCAAAGCATGAAAGAAGACGAACTCTATCACGCCGCCAAAGAATTGCAAGTCCCCTTCGATTTGTTGAAATATGTACACGAAAACGGACACTTGCCCGTCGTCAATTTCGCAGCCGGAGGCGTTGCCACGCCTGCCGACGCCGCTTTGATGATGCAGTTGGGCGCCGAAGGCGTATTCGTCGGCTCGGGAATCTTCAAATCGGGCAATCCGGCAAAACGGGCGCAGGCAATCGTAAAAGCCGTAACCAACTACAATGATCCGAAAATCCTTGCCGAAATCTCGGAAGACCTCGGCGAAGCAATGATCGGCATCAACGAAAGTGAAATCCAGTTATTAATGGCAGAAAGAGGAATGTAATTCGTAATTGAAATGAGGGTAGGAGTATTAGCTTTGCAGGGCGGATTTATCGAACACATCCGGCATTTACAGACGCTCGGTGCAGATACATTCGAGATACGGAAACGTTTGGATTTGGCGCAACCGATGGACGGACTGATTATCCCCGGCGGCGAAAGCACCACCATCGGCAAGCTACTGAACGATTTGGATTTATTCGACGATTTGAAAAAGAAGATCGACAGCGGCCTGCCGGTATTCGGAACATGCGCCGGAATGATCCTCTTGGCGCGTGAAATCGCCGGAATGGAAACCGCCTGTTTCAGTTCGATCGACATTGTCGTGAAACGCAACGCCTACGGCAGACAGTTAGGCAGTTTCTTTGCCGAAGCGGAAATGACGGGAATCGGCCTCATCCCGATGACGTTTATCCGCGCGCCTTACATCGAATCGGCCGGCGCCGGCGTAGAAATCCTGTCCGTTGTGGACAGACGCATCGTTGCCGCCCGCGAGAAAAACGTGCTGGTTACCGCCTTTCATCCCGAATTGACTTCTGATAATCAGGTGCATCGGTATTTTGTGGAGGATATAATTCTAAAACAGGGAAAAAGCAATAACTTTGCGCCCATATTGAATTGAAATAGATGATGAATAAAGTTAAAATCTAAACAAAAATTAAAATTTATGGCAACAATTAATTTCGGCGGAACCGACGAACAAGTCGTTACCCGCGAAGAATTTCCATTAGAAAAAGCAAGAGCATTTTTGAAGAGCGAAACCATCGCCGTAATTGGCTATGGCGTACAAGGTCCCGGACAATCCCTGAACCTGCGCGACAACGGTTTCAACGTAATCGTCGGACAACGCAAAGGCGGCAAGACTTGGGAGAAAGCCATCGCCGACGGCTGGGTACCCGGCGAAACGCTCTTTGAAATCGAAGAAGCCGCAAAACGCGGAACGATTATACAGTATTTGCTTTCCGATGCGGCGCAAATCGAAGTATGGCCCCGCATCAAACCTCACCTGACTGCTGGCAAGGCATTGTATTTCTCTCACGGATTCGGGATTACCTACAAGGAAAGAACCGGCATCATTCCTCCCGCCGACGTCGATGTAATTCTGGTAGCTCCGAAAGGTTCCGGAACTTCTTTGCGTCGGATGTTCCTGCAAGGCAGAGGATTAAATTCAAGCTATGCCGTTTTTCAGGATGCAACGGGAAAAGCAAGGGAAAGAACAATCGCTTTGGGCATCGGCGTCGGTTCGGGCTACCTGTTTGAAACCGATTTCAAACGCGAAGTGTATTCCGACCTCACCGGCGAACGCGGCACGCTGATGGGCGCTATTCAAGGCTTATTGTTAGCGCAATATGAAGTGTTACGCGAAAACGGACATTCGCCTTCGGAAGCTTTTAACGAAACGGTGGAAGAGCTGACGCAATCGCTGGGACCCTTGTTCGCCGAAAACGGGATGGACTGGATGTACGCCAACTGTTCGACAACCGCCCAACGCGGCGCTTTGGATTGGATGACGCCTTTCCACGATGCAACCAAACCGGTTTTTGAAAAACTGTACCGGGAAGTGGCCAGCGGCAACGAAGCGCAACGTTCCATTGATTCCAACTCCAAACCCGACTACCGCGAAGGTCTTGAAAAAGAACTGAAAGCCTTGCGCGAGAGCGAAATGTGGCAAACCGGCGCTGTTGTCCGCAAGTTGCGACCGGAAAACAACTAAATCCGAATACGCCATTCCTGCGGATACAGGTTATTCGCCCGCGTCCCGATATTTTTAATAAATCCCAGGGGTTGATTGTGATAAGCAACAATGACAAAGCCGGGGGGAATCTCCGCAGGAATATTTTGTAAAGCCTCTTTCCGCAGGTATTTCAAAGCGGTTTCCCTATCCAAATCCCATCGTGGAAAGGCTTTTTCCGACAATGCCGTCGACATCGCCAAAGCATGATTCGGAATCAAATCTTTGCCTTTGATTTTTCCCAGAATGACGCCTGTAGAAACAATTCGTAATGATTTTTTCAGGAAAAGATATGCCTTGTAATGGTTTACCGGAAAAGCAAAAAACGTATTGTTTTCCGAGAAAAAAGCGTAATCGCCGGGCTTGGAAAGCCATTGAAAAAAAGGATGATTACCGATTGTTTTGGGATTATGAGTCAAGTCTGCAATGACGGAAGAACATTCCATTTCATTGCCTTTCCTCAAAGCGGCGATAAAAAAGCCTTCCCCCTTTGTTTTGTGAGGCATAAAACGGCGCGGTTCTTCCAAAAGTTCCGCCTCAAATTCCCTGCAAATCCGGTCGATATTGTCTTCATTTTCTTCCCGATTGTAGGTACAAGTGCTGTAAATCAATATCCCGCCGGGTTTCAAGGCCGGGAAAATATCACTGATAATTTGCCGTTGCCGCTCGGCGCAGAGTTTAACATTCCGTACCGACCATTCCGTTATGGCTCCGGGGTCCTTTCTAAACATTCCTTCTCCCGAACAAGGTAAATCACAAACGATTACATCAAAAAACGCTTCCAATCGCCCGATATTCGCCGGATAATTATTGGTAACAACAGTTTGCGGATTTCCCCATTTAATCAGGTTTTCCGACAAGATATTCGCCCGCGAACGAATCGCTTCGTTGGCAACCAACAGACTTCCTTCCGGTAAAATCGCCGACAAATGGGTTGATTTTCCACCGGGAGCTGCGCATAAATCCAGAGCAATCACCGGTTTACGGACATAGCTTTTTATAAAATGCTCCAAAAACATGGAAGAGGCTTCCTGCACATAATAACAGCCCGCATGAAACAACGGGTCAAGCGTAAAAACCGGACGCGAACGAAGATAATAAGCATTTGAAGCCCAGGCAACGGGAGATTCTACTTCAAAAACCGTTTGACGCAGGAAGTCATTGTCCGTTTTTTGCGGATTCAAACGGACGCTCGTTGGGCGCTCTTGGTGCAAAGATTGCTCAAATGCGTCCCATTCTTTGCCGAGGAGCGTTTTTGTTTGCGATATAAATGCTTCGGGTAATTGCATAATTATGAGGATAATTTTATAATCTTATACGCTATATCTAATGCTTTATATGACATAATAACTATAAACATGCTACAAAATTATAATTTTTATCCTGCATAAGGAAACCTTTATTCAATATTTTTCAAAAGAAAACCCTACCTTTGCAAAAAACTTCAAGATGCCGACAGCCGCTCTATATCTCATTCCCGTAACTTTAGGAGAAACGGAAATCTCAAAAGTTCTTCCGCCGTACAACAAAGAAATAATTGCTTCCCTCCTGTATTTCATTGTCGAAAATATCCGGACGGCCCGCCGTTTCCTGAAACAGACCGACCCCGGAATCGACGTCGACCGGTTGACTTTTTATACTTTGAACAAACATACTTCGTCCGCCGAATTGTCGGGTTTCCTAAAACCGGCTGAGGACGGAAATTCCATCGGAATCATTTCCGAAGCCGGCTGTCCGGCCGTTGCCGATCCGGGAGCGGATGTGGTTGCCATTGCGCAGAAGAAAAATATTCCGGTTGTGCCGCTGGTAGGACCTTCGTCTATTTTGTTGGCTTTAATGGCATCGGGATTTAACGGGCAGAGTTTTGCGTTTCACGGTTATTTGCCCATTGACGCCGGCGAAAGAGTGAAAACCTTGAAAACCTTGGAACAGCGCATTTACTCGGAAAACCAAACACAACTGTTTATCGAAACGCCTTACCGCAACGGAAAACTCGCAGAAGACATCCTGAAAACCTGTCGACCGGCAACCCGGCTTTGCATCGCTGCCGATATTACACTCAGCAACGAATTTATCAAAACCAAAACTGTCGCCGAATGGAAGAAACAAATGCCGGACTTATCCAAAAGACCCTGTATCTTCGCAATCTATAAGTAATTTGGTGAACGGTGAACGACGGAAAAACAAGCCATTCACTGTTCACCACTCACCATCAAATGCAATTCCACCAACTGCTCGCCGGAAACCACAGCCGGCGCATCAATCATCACGTCGCGGCCGGAATTATTTTTCGGGAAAGCAATGCAATCGCGAATCGAATCCAATCCTGCAAGGATAGAAACAAGCCGGTCTAAACCGAAAGCAATTCCTCCGTGCGGGGGCGCTCCATATTTGAAAGCATTCATCAGAAACCCAAATTGCGCCTGCGCCTGCGCTTCCGTGAAACCAAGCAACGAAAACATTTTCTGTTGCAACTCGCTGTTATGGATGCGGATAGAGCCGCCACCGACTTCCGCCCCGTTAATCACCATGTCGTAAGCATTGGCGCGTACAGCGCCCGGATCGGTATCCAAAAGCGGAATATCCTCGCGCTTCGGACTTGTAAACGGGTGATGCATAGCATAATAACGATTCGTTTCTTCATCAAATTCCAGAAGCGGAAAATCCAGCATCCAGAGGCAACTGAATTGGTCTTTCTTCCGTAGTCCCAAGCGGGAACCCATTTCCAAACGAAGTTCGCCCAATTGTTTTTGGGTTTTCCCGGTCTTGCCGCAAAGAATCAGCAGCAAATCGCCGGGTTTGGCGCCTGCTCTTTCGAGCCAGGTTTTCAAATCGTCCGGCGTATAGAACTTATCGACGGAAGATTTTACGCTTCCGTCGGCTTCATAACGAACATATATCAAGCCGCCCGCTCCGATCTGAGGACGTTTTACAAAATCGGTCAATTCGTCCAGTTGCTTGCGGGTATAGGCGGCGCAGCCTTCCGCACAAATGGCGCCGACATAGTCTACATTATCGAAAACGCCGAAGTTTTTTCCGCCGGTCAGGTCTTTCAATTCGACGAAAGGCATGGCAAAGCGTGTGTCCGGTTTATCCGATCCGTACAGTTTCATGGCTTCGGCATACGATATGCGAGGCATCACCGGAATGTCTATTCCCTTGATAGTCTTGAACAAATAACGAATCAAGCCTTCGAAAAGATTCAAAATATCTTCTTGTCCGACAAACGACATTTCGCAGTCGATTTGTGTAAATTCCGGCTGACGGTCGGCGCGTAAATCCTCATCGCGAAAGCATTTCACAATCTGAAAATAACGGTCGAAACCCGAAACCATCAACAACTGTTTGAACAACTGCGGCGACTGTGGCAAAGCGTAAAATTCCCCCGAATTCATTCGGGAAGGAACAATGAAATCGCGGGCGCCTTCGGGGGTAGAACCGACCAGCATCGGCGTTTCCACTTCGAGAAACCGCTGTTCATTCAGATAACTGCGGGTAGCAAAAGCCATTTGGTGACGAAGTTCCAGATTGGAATATACTACCGTCCGGCGCAAATCCAGATAGCGGTATTTCATCCGCAGGTCATCCCCGCCGTCGGTATCGGTTTCGATAGTAAAAGGAGGCGTTTCCGAAGGATTCAAAACCTGTAGTTCCGATACAATAATTTCGATGTCCCCGGTCGGAATATTCGGATTTTTGTTGGACCGTTCGGCTACTTTACCTTCCACCTGAACCACCCATTCCCGGCCTAATTTTTCGGCTTTTTCACACAATTGAGAATTAATTTCCTGATTAAAAACCAATTGAGTAATCCCGTACCTGTCCCGCAAATCGACGAAAATCATCCCGCCAAACTTTCGCGCCTTTTGTACCCAACCGGCTAAAACTACTTCCTGATTTAAATGAGTTATGCGTAATTCCCCGCAAGTTTTCGTTCTATACATACAATTTGTTAGTTTTTTAAATTTTTTCGGCAAAGTTACACAAAAGAATTATTCAATGGTACTTTTATCAGATTTTCTGTGAATTTCTTTTCCTTTGCTAACGTGTCAAAGTTTCTACCAACATATAGAATTAATAGTCTGCAACGCACCGAACCGATATGCCGTACGAGCGACTGTACATGGCCATCGTAATGCTCGTATTATTGAAGTTCAGGACGAACGAATTAGGACCCGTAGATGTACTACCCCAATAGTAGCCGTAGATGCCCGTATTGCCCTGCTGACCGTTAGAGCACCACCGGATGCCGCTCAGCGGCAAGAAAAGAGAAGTAGACTTAGCAGCACCCCCAGGCTTGATCTCGTAACCGGAAGTATTATCGGCACGCCAACTCCAAGTATTATTTTGCTGTATTTGATTCCATTCGGATTGAGTCGGTACACGCCAAGCAGGACCCAATTCCTTGCATGGATTGTTGGCAGAATTTGTCCATGTCCATGCGTCCGCAGGAGAAGTTATCGTATTACCCGAGCCGGGATAGTCGCGCCAATCGTTCGTAACCATTTCTCGTCGGATAAATTTACCGTAAAGGGTACTCTTAGTACCTAAAATCTGTCCGTTAATATCCAGACTATCCTTAGGAACACCATCTACGGTAGACTGATAAGAAGAGTTAGTACCACTTTCCACTGATATATTTCTACCTTGATGACCGTCTTTTTTACGTCCCCATTGGTACCAGTCGCCGTAAATAGTTGGGTCGTAAACCGCATTGCCAGTAGGAGGTGAACCGACCGGTGAATAAGTGATCTGATTTTCTACAGTCATCTCTTGATCAGCGCCCAAGTTAGCACGAGCAATATTTATCCATTTCCCGTTAGCAAGCCAGGCGCCGGAACCGTAAACCGCGTAACCGGAGCCGCTTACAGCAGTCTGTGAACCGTTACGAACCAAGCAAAAAAACTGAGAAGATTTTCCGGGAGCTGTTAGTTTTAAATCGGATTTATTCTTATTAATGAAGAGGGTATCCGATATTTCGCCGCGAAGAAGAACCGGAGACACATCCGGATCGCGTCTATACCATTGAAAAGTCGTAGTTGGCGTCTTCTCAAGCAACTCAACATACATGGTATCAATTAAGCTACCGGTATCCCCGAGCCAAACTTTTCCGGGCTGACGCAGGAAAATAATCGGAAGTTCCAAACTACTCACCGGTGCTACGCTCGAAAGGACAGGATGCCATCCTGCACCATCATTGTAATAAATCCCTTTATTCAAGCCGTTGC
This sequence comes from Dysgonamonadaceae bacterium, assembly GCA_031271125.1. Classification (GTDB taxonomy): domain Bacteria; phylum Bacteroidota; class Bacteroidia; order Bacteroidales; family Azobacteroidaceae; genus Azobacteroides. Next base: position 339 of record JAISWH010000150.1, on the reverse strand, counting down.
CGATGGTCAGGTTATAAACCACAAGTCCGCTTTCGTGGGAGGGAAGCGGAGCGGAACTACTCACACTATCCAGCTTAACACGTGGCAGCAAAAGACCCAGGGTATCGGTACCCGAGTCGAAATTCAAATCCAGAATAGCTGATTCATGCGGAGGGGTTGAACCGCCAATCCGAACCTGAGCATCCACATTAACTGTTCCCAAAACCATCAGAAACAGCAATAATAAAAAAATTGTTTTTTTCGTCATTTTAAACCTTTTCAATTGTTAATTTTTACATTTTTTAAGTTTTGACACTTTTTTCAAAAAAACGCATAAATAACTGTAAATCAATAGCTTGC
>JAISWH010000128.1 GCA_031271125.1 Dysgonamonadaceae bacterium | reverse complement strand
TCAATATCTACGGCGTCCGTGCTTGGCGCTTTGACCGGTTGATAGGGGGAATAAATATGCAGGTTCAATAATTTAACGTTTTCACAACGGTATAAATGCGTTGTCCAAAACGGCGAATTCATCAGGCTGACTCCCGACAATTGAACATCTTTGCTGTTTGAAATATACACCAACCGCGGGCGCATCTCGTCCATATTGGTACAATCGGGATTGAACTCGCGGCGCAGCCAAAACGCTTTCCAATAGCGCAATCCGTTGCCGTTAATGGTTCCTTTGCCCGAAATGGTAAACCCATCGACTTGGTCGGCATTGATAAGCGCGGCAAAATATTTCAAGGTTTGTCCTTCTATCCGGGTTTTGACTATGGGGAAATTGCTGATGTCGTCACTTCCTTTCAATACGGCTCCTTCTTCGAGATACAAATGCGTTTTCGGTTTGAAAAACAACGAGCCGCTCAGGAATGTTCCTTTCGGAATCACCACGACTCCGCCTCCTTCGCGATGCGCACGGTCGATAACCGCCTGAATTTGCGAGGTTTGAATTTTTATGCTGTCGTTCGAAACATCGTAATCGGTAATGCGGTACTGTTTTCCCAAAGCAGACAGTTCGACCGGCTTGTTTTGCCGGAACCAGGCGGGAATGGGCGTTCCGTCGGGGAATTTTTCTGCGTCGTTTGTTTTTTCGCGGATTTGGGAACCGTCGGGCAGCGTGTTTTTACGGAGGGAAGGCATCGGGAAAGGGGCGTCGACCGTTACAAACTTTTCTTTTGCCGTCACTGAAAGAGAGGTTAGAGCCAGTAAAAAACTCAAACTCAGGGTAAAGATTTTTTTGTTCATTATTATTTTTATTTTGTGATTTTCATTCATTACGTTGAGCGCCGCTTCTAAAATTAATTACTATTCAACCACTTTCCAAGTTTCATCAACATTTCTTTCCTGTATTTGAAACTCTCTTTGATTCCCCAGCCATGCCCGCCGTCCGGATAAATGTACATGGTTGCCGGAATGTTGTGCTCTTTCAAAGCCATATAATACCTGACTGCGTTGATGGGAGGTACGGCTTTGTCGTCGTCCGAGAGGGTGATAAATGCAGGTGGCGTATTGTCCGTTACCTGTAGTTCATTACTGTACAGGCGCACCATCTCATCGGTCGGTTTTTCGCCGAGTAATTGATTACGCGAGCCGCGATGCGTTTCCTTTGCGTCCATCGTGATAACCGGATAAAACAGTATCTGAAACGCCGGACACAGTTCTTTCGGCGCGTGTGTCGCAACGGTTGACGCCAGATGTCCGCCGGCAGACGAGCCCATAATGCCGATGGCGGCGGGATTGATATTCCATTCGGCGGCATGTTCTTTCGCAAGTCGTATGGCTTCTAAAGCATCCGCGGCAGGAATAGCAGGATTGCCACCGGGCATACGGTATTTGAGTACAATAGCTGCAATGCCCTGTTCGTTGAAAAACGGCGCCCAGTCGTAACCTTCGTGATCCATTGCCAGATGACTGTATCCTCCGCCCGGACAGATAACGACCGCTTTGGCAGGCTGTTTTGCCTCCGACGGAAGGAAGACCCGCATAACGGCTCTACCGTCTTTCCATAAATCAATATCAACAGGCGGCTCTTGCGCCGAAATGCTTGTCCCGCAAAGACACAAGGTGTAACCTAATATCATTGCGCTTCTTTTTAAAGATTTTCTATTCATATTTTTTCAATTTTAAAAGATTTAGACATTTTACTTAATTTTTTCATTTTTCGTTATTCTAAATATTTAACTTATTCCTGTTCCAGCAAAAATTTGCGTATGGGTATCTGTTTAATTCCCTGATAAGAAACGCCTTCTATCGTATCTAATGTAATTAGCATTTTGGGATAATTGTCGGTAATTGCCAAAAGATTGCCAAATTCTCTTTCTTTAGTTTTCGACTCAAGGATGGTAGTTGCTACTTGAATATAAAGCCGTTCTCCGGATTTTTCAGCGATAAAATCAATTTCTTTATCATCATTTCGTCCGATTGCAATCGCATATCCACAAGCCGCCAGATGATGACAGACTAAATTTTCCAAAACCTGTCCGATATCGTCTGCTCTAAAAGGACGTATGGCGTGGCGGATACCCAAATCTTCAAAATAATACTTTTCTCCGATTCGAAATAACTTTTTTCCATGAATCTCTGTCGGGGAAATGCGCCGTATCAGAAAACCATTGGCAAGATAATTCAGATACTCCAGAATGATTTTTGGCTGCATATTAATCCGTTGTGACTTTAAATATTCGCTTATCCTGTTAGCGGAAAAAAGATGCCCAATTGTATCGGCGAGGTAAAGCGCCAAATCTTCCAACTGTCTTACTTGCCTGATATTGTATCGTCTAACAATATCTTTAAGAATAATCGTATTGTAAATATTGCGCAGATATTCCGACACAAAATTCTCTTCCATAGGAAGATGTACCAGATAAGGCAATCCTCCGAATTTGTAATATTTGCTAAAAGTATCCTCATTATCTTCTAAATGATGAAATTGCAGAAATTCCCCGTAAGTAAATCCATGCACTTTGATTTCGATATATCTCCCACTCAAATACGTGGCTAATTCTCCGGAAAGCAAATTGGCATTACTGCCGGTGCAATAAATATCATACCCATCTTCGGCGAAAAACGTGCGCAACGCTTTTTCAAAATTCTGAATATCCTGTATTTCATCAATAAACAGATAACACTTTTTTTCAGTGTTTTCTCTTTTCTCACGAACATACTGAATGAGGTCGGTATAATTCTTGATACTGTCAAACTCAAATAACTCCTTGTTAATATACAAAATATCGACTTGAGGGTCATTCGCTCTAATTTCATCCATTAGTTGATATAACAGATAACTTTTCCCAACACGACGTTGTCCGACAATGACTTTTATCATCTGTGTGTTTACAAACGGACGAATTCGTTCGATGTAAAGATTGCGTTTAAAATAATCAGGCGTCTTCATTTTTTTATTTCTTATAAGTAAAACCACGCGCAAAATTAATCATTTTATTTCTTATACGAAAAACTGTCTCGTGTAATACATTCGAGGCGTGATTTGGAAATACATAAAATTTCCTTTCCGCATCGAAATCAAGCATCCATTGGTCAACGACTATGTGATTGTCCAATGCGGTGATTGTGAGCGTGTGTTTGCCTTTTTTCAAATGATGTTTTGTCGTTTTCACCGCCTGTCCGCGCAAGACGTTGCGTTTCCACTGCTCTGAGCGGAACGGCTCTTTGAGTGAAATTACCTGCGGTTCTTCATCATCTATGCGTACCGAAAAGCGCAAATCGCCCCTGTCGTTGGACTGGGTTGGGATAAGGGCGGTACGCAAAACGGCTTCACCTTCCTGTCCGGTTTCAAATGCATAAGTCAGCGAGCCGCCTTTCGGAAGGTTTACAGCTTTCATGCTGTGTCCGAGCATTTCGATTACTTCAACTTGAGAAGACGATTCGGTAAAGTTGCAGGCGTTTGTTGCAATATAGTTGTCATTGCGGACTTGACCAACAGCAACCTCCTCCTGTGAACGGCGGTCGGGAGCTTCAAATACCGGCAATTTGGCCGGATTACAACTCATCGAATGTTTCCACTTTCCGCCGGAAAGCGTATTGTTGTAATCATCCGTTAAAGATAAGATTTCATTGTATGCTTGCAGCGATTTGTCGTAATCGCCTTTTTGCCGGTGCAGCCACTTCCCGGCCATTGCCGCCGCACAGAAAACGGGATATTTTATTTGAGCAAAAAAGGCGTCTTTCTTTTCGGCAGGAAGGATTTTTTCCGCTTCCGACACCATGCGCCTGATTTTTTCGTAATCAGAGAGGTATGTATCCAGTTCGCCGCCAAATTCGGTTAAACTAAATTCCGTATCCGTAACCGGCGACATGCCTCTGGGATATTTTTTCCTGTCGAGTTCAATCTGACTCCATCCCATAAATTCGGGTTTGCGAATGGCAGTGAGGCGATAAAACTCCTGCATTGCCGGAAAAATCTTTTCGCCGACTTGTTGCCCGTAATCGCGGACAAGGGTATTTTTCAGGTGTGCGAGCGGAGACGTTGCGTGCAACGTTTTCACGTTCCATGCCATATCCAAAAACAATTCCAAATGGTAGGCGGCAATTTTGGGGTCGTGAACATTGGCAACCCAAAGGCGGCGGGCGTTGTGATTGTAGGCTTCGCACATTTCATTGTAAATCAATCCGGGTTGCGTGGTGCAAAGCCAAAGATAACTGTGCGGACGCCCCCAGTAGCTCAAATGGTAGTATACGCCCGCGCCGCCGCTACGTTTTTGTTCCGAAGGGTCACTCAGGCGGGTCATGTAGCCGTAATTGTCGTCGCACCACGTGAGCATAATGTCTTCGGGAATGTCAAGTCCGTTTTCGTAGATTTCCAACACTTCTTTGTAGGGGACGAACTGTTGGGGGATTACCGCAATATCCTTATTTATATCCTTTTTTAATAAATCGCGTTGGTCGTAAATCACCTGTTGCAGGGCGTTGGTTTTTTCCTGCAAAGTTTTTACGCCTTCCATCGAGCCGTCGTGTTTTCCGCGCATTCCTATGGTAAAAATGTTTTCCGACCGGACGAGTTCCTTTAAGCGGCTACTCCAAAAGTCAAGCACGGCGTCTTTATTTGTAATGTAATTGTAGGCGCCTTTTCCGCGCACATCCCACTCGGTTGCGGCATTGCTCATCAGCGGCTCGCAATGCGAAGCAGCGACTACCATTCCGTAGCGTTCGGCCATTTCACGATTGCCCTTTACGAAATAAAACGGTACGGTACATTCGTGCATGGCGGGCAAAATTGTGTTGGCACGCAAGCGCAGCAGCAGTTGAAAGTATTTTTCATACGCTTCGGGAGCTATTGCACCTTTCCAGCGTTTGTTGTCGGTTATTTTTATACTGTCGATTAATTGACAGCTGTAGTTTTTCATTGCCCACGGTAGCGACGACCAGTCTTCGTCGTTGATAAATATGCCGCGAAATTCCACAGACGGACTTTGCGCCGTTATAAAACCGGCGGGCAAAGCCAAAACGCTTTTCTTTTCCGGTGCGACGTCTCCCCACCAGATCCAGGGCGAAACGCCCGCCAAACGTGAAAGTTCGAGTATGCCGTATGCAATGCCGCGCGCATCGCTTCCTGCTACAACGATTTGGTTGTTTTTTATTGAAATGGAAAATGCTTCTTTTTTACTCAAACTGTCGTCTTGGATAATATGTACTTTGGCTTTTTTTGCGGAAGTTTCTTTCGGAACAAGTCCTGTAACTTGCTGCATATCGTCTTTCCACATCTCAAGGGCAGTAGAAACCACCGGTGCGATGTTTGTCGGCGCGGAATAAGTTATGGGCGTTTTTCCGTCGAACCATACAAAGTCTGTTTTCAAGTATTCGGCAATTACAACCGTATTTTTATTCGCCATCGTGCTGTCGCCTATGGTGTAAACGGTTATCCGTTCTTTTGCACTGAAAGCCGTTAAGGAAACGAACAAAAGGGAAATGATATAATATGGTAATCGGTTGATTTGCATAATTCTTTATTTAATGCGTTATAAGTGTTTTTTCAGCCGTTTTTAACCCGTTAACCGAAGCCTTGATTTTTACCGTTCCCGCCGTTTGGGTAGAACGCAAGATGCCCAGTGCAAAACCGTTGTGCAGTTGTCGTTTGTTGCCAGCAAAGAGTTCATCGCTCGAATGGTCGCCGTTATCAACCGCAATCAGGCGGGCAGCGCCCGAAACGTCGAATGTTACTACGCCTTCCGATGTTGGAACCACACGTCCTTTGCCGTCAATGGCATAGACTTTTACATACTGTAAATCCATGCCGTTGGCTTTCCACCGGTTGTTTTCGATTTCGAGCCGAAGGGCGACGGCTTTTCCGGTTGTTTCGAGTTGATGGCGGGCGACTTCCTTACCGCCGGTGCGGGCAACGGCGACTATTTTGCCCTTTTGATAGGGTACGTTTTGCCAGTAAATCCTGTTCCGGTGTTTTATATCATTGATCATGTTTTTTTGAACGCCGATGGATTTTCCGTTGACCGACAATTCCACTTCTTCGGCATTGGTGTAGGTATAAATATTGTATGACTTGCCGGTTTCCCTGTTCCAGTGCGACGAGATATGTTGAGTGCCGACAGTCTGCTCGTTCCACTCCTTGCTTTCGGCGACTTTGTCTACAACGCCGATGTGCACGACCGGCTCGTCGCTGAACGCGCTTTTTATCAGATATGCCTGTGGAAACGGTTCAAGGGCATGGTTGAAGAATGAGTAGTTCCAACCTTTGCGCGGCCATCCGTGCGATTCGCCCCAGTATTCTATTGCGCCCCAATAGGCAAGTCCGATCATCCGGTCGCGGTTCATTCCGAAAAACGGTGCAAGCAGATCGTTTGTGGTTGCTTCGCTTTGGTAGATAATCATGTGAGGAGCGTGTTTCAGGTAATCTTGGTAATTCATCCAGCGGTAGTTGAAACTTGCTATATCGGTAACCGTAGCGAGTTCGGGTGGAATGATTTCCGTGTCAAACTTTGGGTCGTTTTTTCCTATGCCATTGGCGCGGGTGGGGTGCATGGCAACAGTGGTCGGGCGTGTCGAATCGTAACGTTTTGCCAGCACATCAAGCATCCGGTAAGTGGTTACGCCCCAGTCGCCGGTGGGGAAACCCGCCAAATCTTCGCGCATTTGCAATTCGTTTCCGAAGCTCCACATAATGAGCGAAGGGTGATTGCGGTCGCGCTTTATCCATTCGGGAATATTTTGGAAAACGATTTCCGTCCAGGGCTTGCGTCCTCCCCAATAACTGCTGTTGCTCCACTTGTCGTAAAGTTCGTCCGTAATCAGGATTCCCTTTTCGTCGGCAAGGCGGAGGAACGATTTTGAGTAGGGATTGTGCGAAGTGCGGATATGGTTAAAACCAAAGGCTTTGAGCGCATCCATCTGCCGGGCGATAGCGGTTTCGTAAGCGGCGGCGCCCACCGCGCCCAAGTCGTGATGATTGGCAATGCCTTTGAGGAATACTTTCCTGCCGTTGAGCTTAAAGCCAAATTCTTTGGAATACTCGATTGTTCGGATACCGAATTTTTCACTCACATTATCAATGATTGTTCCGTTCAGCGACAGTGTGATTTCTGCGGAATAAAGGTTGGGCGTTTCGCACGACCAGAGTTGCGGATTGGGGATATTCACAGTAGGCAAAGGCACTTCGTCGGTACTTTTATGGGAGTTCTTCGGTGCAGGGATTTTCGTTTCGCCCACTTGCAATCCGTCGGGCGAAAAGATTTTTGCCGCAATTTCCAAATCCGAACTTTTCCCCCTGAATCCTTCAATTTCTACTTGCAGGCTAACTTGGGCGTTGCTTGCCGAAACGCCGGGCGTAGTGATAAAAACGCCGTTCCGGGCAATGGAAATCGGGTCCTTTACCACTAAATGCACATCACGGAAGAGTCCGCCGCCGGTGTACCAGCGCGATCCGTCCTTCTTGCCCGTCGAGGCAAAAACGGCTACTACATTGGCGGTATCGTATTTGAGCAGTTTGCTTATATCCGCTTCAAAGCCGAGATAGCCGTAGTCTGTGCTTCCTACTTTTTTACCGTTCACCCACACATCGCCCAGGTAGATGACGCCTTCAAAGTCGAGGAGTACGCGCTTGCCTTTCCATGCGGGGTCGGCATTGAACGACTTGCGGTACCATCCGTCGCCCATTGCTTTGAATCCGCGGGCGCCTCCCGCCGATTTGTCCCAAGGCATTTCTATTTGGAAGTCGTGAGGCAGGTCGATGTTGCGCCAAATACTATCGTCGAATACGACGTTTTTGGCATTTTCGTCGTCGCCCAAATGAAATTTCCATCCGAAATTGAAATTGATTTCTTCGCGGAGTGCATCCTGCGCCGAAAGGTTTGCAAATGAAAAGATGCAAACGATGATTGTCATTGCGAACTTATTCATATTTTTTAATTTTTAATTCTTAATTTTTAATTCGTAATTGTATATAACACATTTTACCTGCAAAGAAAAAGAAAAAAAAATAACGATGAATGGAAAATTATACAATTTTATGGAAAAATAGACACATTAGGAAATAATATTAGGACATATAGTGGTTTATACGAAAAAATATTACATAATGTTTGCTTTTTACTTACAGTCGCTGGGCGCCATGCCATAACGCTTGGTGAAACAACGGGTGAAATATTTGGGGTCATTGAATCCGACTTCGTAGGCAATTTCGGAAATATTCATGTTGTGCGTCACACGGTTCTTTTTTATCATTTCATACGCCATATTCAGGCGGTAGTTGCGGATGAATTGCCCGATAGATTGTCCGGTCAGGCTCTGCATCTTCTTATTGACGACGCTTTTACTCGCTCCCATTGCGTCGATAAAATCGCCGGCTTCGTAATATGAATTTTTATAATTCGCCCGAATCGTTTCCAAGGCTTTATCAACAAATTTCTTATCGCTTGGTTGTTCTTCGATATGCAACTCGCGGGCTTCCATATTCATCGCAAAACGTTGTTGTTGCCGGCGGCGGTTTTCGAGGATATTGCTCATGCGCGTCAGCAATAAGTCTTCGCTGAAAGGCTTTTGCAGGTAATCGTCCACGCCTGTGCGATAGCTTTCGAGGCGTGCATCCTGCGAAGTTTTTGCCGTAAGCATCAGGAAAGGAATATGCGAGATAGCAAAGTTTTGCTTCACTTTGCGCGACAATTCAAGACCGTCCATTACGGGCATCATCAGGTCGCAGATGATGAAATCCACCTGGTTGCCGGTCAGGATTGTCAGCGCTTCCGCCCCGTGTTCCGCTTCAAAAATGTTATACCGTTCTTCAAGTATCGAACGGATGTAGGCGCGCATATCGCGGTTGTCTTCCACGATGAGAACGGCAAGCCGCTCCGGTTTGAAATGGGAAGGTACGGGATTCGTCGTTTCGGGAAAAGCCGGCGTTTCAACGGCTGTTGCAGAAGCCGGACGGGCGATTTTGTCGCGTGTTACAGGCAGAGTAATCAGAAACGTACAGCCTTTTTTCCGGTTGTTACGCGCCGTAATCGTACCGCCATGCCGCATTACGATTTGTTTTGAAAGATATAAGCCGATACCCGTACCGCTTTGTCCGTATACGGGAAATTGATTTTTATTACCTGATTGATAAAACCGGTTGAATATCTTCAATAAGTCGTCTTCGGGAATGCCTGTCCCGTTGTCTTTGATGATCATGCAGAGTTTTTCCCTGTCGCTGTTCCGGTCAACGCAGGATGCGACGTATAAACGGATTTCGCCCCCGTCGGGAGTGAATTTCACCGCATTCGACAGCAGGTTGGTTACAACTTTACGCATGGCGTCCTGATCGAACGGGATGACGGGCTTGCTCATCCTGTAAAACTTCCGTATCGCAATGTTCCGCTCGTCGGTCAAGGCTTCAAAAGGAACAATAATGGAGTCCATGAACCGGAGGAAATCATCGTTTGTTTTCACAATTTCCAGATTACCCGATTCCACTTTCCTGAAATCCATCAGTTGGTTCACCAACGACAGCAAGTATTTGGAGTTACGTTCCACGAATTGCAGCTGCTCAATCACTTTCGGATTGGAACTTAATTTCAGGGCGCGTTCTATGGGGCCTATAATCAGGGTAATCGGCGTGCGAAATTCGTGTGTGATATTCGTGAAGAACGACAATTTATCGAGTGTCATATCACGGATTTTCTTTGACATTTCAATCAATTGCGCTTTTTGGCGGCTTATTTTTTCATTCTGCTCCTTCAATTCCCGCGTGCGTTCTTCGACTTTCCTGTGCAGCAGTTGTTTTTGTTTTTGCAGTTGATGCAGCCTGTACATATACAAATGTACGACCGTAAAACCAATTGCCAGAATGAGTAAAAGCATAAACCACCAGGTTTTATAGAAATGAGGATGGATGTTGATTTTAAGCTCCGTTATTTCGCTGTTTGAAGCGTTTCCTCCGGCGGCGTAGCGCACCTGAAAGGTATATTTGCCCGGAGGGATATTGGTATAAGCGGCAAACCGGCGACTGGAAGGTACGTCCGTCCATTTATCTTCGAAACCGGCCAGGCGGTAACTGTAAACGGCGGTGGCGTGCGATTCGAAGTTCAGGGACGAAAATTCGAGTGAGAACGAGTTGTCCCGCTCGTGGAAATTCAATTCTTTCGCCCTGCTGATGTCGGTTTTTAAACCTTTATGTCCGGCGTAAATGTCTTCATTCTTCACGTGCAAGCGAGTGAACGTTACCTTTTTCGACTCGGCCGTATTTTCGCGATTAACGCCTTCGATTGCTACCAATCCGTTGATTCCCCCGAAATACATTGTTCCGTCGGAGGCTTTGCCGAAAGCGTTCCAGTAAAACTGGTTGTTTATCAGCCCGTCGTCTTTCGTATAATTCGTAAAGCACTCCGTTGCCGGATTAAAGCACGACAAGCCATGGTTTGTGCTTATCCACAGCAGGCCGTTGTCGTCTTCGACGATTCCGCGCACATTGTTGTTGATAAGCCCATGCTTCGTATTGTAGCATTTAAATGTAAGCGTTCCGTCTGTTGCCGGCCGGCATTGATAGATGCCGTTACCGTTGCTTCCTATCCATACGGTACTGTCGGAAGCTTCGCAGAAACAGGTAATCCGTTCCGTTATTCCCGATTCGGGATCGTCAAGTTTATATTTCAGTTGCCGGTACGAAAACCGGTTATTGCGTCGCGAATGAAGGTCGATCAGGAAAACGCCGTCCACCGATCCCATCCATAAAATGCCGTTGGAAGCGACAATGGCGCCCAGCGAATTGAACGTTTTACTTACAGCTTCAGGGTCTATCGGTTCCGTAAATTCTTCTTTTTCCAAATCATAAAAATAGATGCCCGGACTTGCCCCGATCCATACGCCTTTATTAATCGGGTCGTAGCATAATGAACCGATGAAGTTTAATGTAAAATCAGGATTATTATCCGGATTAAGATATTTTACCCTGTGCGCCGGTTTGTTGTTCAGGTCAATAATCGTGATTCCCCATCCCCACGTTCCGGCCCACAGGCGGTTTTTACCGTCTATGATCAGGGCGCTCACCGTATTGTGGCTTAGCGCCGGGCGCGTATCCGTCGTATAATGAATAAATCCGTTCCTGTCTTTTTCCTTTTTGTTTAATCCGCCCTCGACAGTCCCTATCCAAAGGTTTCCTTTCCTGTCTTCATAAATTGCGTTCACTATATTATGGGAAAGGCTATGTTCGTCCTCTTTGTTATTAATGTAATTACGCAACGACAACCGCCTCGGTGAGAGTTTGTTAATGCCGCCGGTTTCGCTGCCTATCCACACGATTTCATTGTCTACAAGCATACAATTGATAAAATCGGAATTTAACGATGCACCCGGCGTGCGTCCGTTCCTCGATATCCGTTCAAAATCATCGGCGACGGGATTGTATATGTTAATCCCTTGCAGCGTGCAGGCAATCAATTGCTTGTCTTTCGTTATAACCACATCCGAAACATGGTTTTGGGAAATAGAGCGGGAATTTTCTTTCTGATAGTAATAACGTTTCAAAATATCCTCATTCCAGTTATACCGGAACAATCCGTTATTGGTAGCAATCCATATTTCATTTTCCTTCAGGCAAAAGGCATGTATGGTAATCTGTGTATCTAACTGTATTTTAGATGATATGGGATGCAATTCCAATTTTCCGTCGGATGTCGTGTGAATTTTATAAATACCGTGACCGAGACCTATCCAGATATTACCGTCTTCATCAAAATCATACATCGGACAAGTAAAGGGAGATATGTGTAAATCGGGAAGCGTTGCAATAGAGGCTACATCGCCCGCGCCGTCGAAGCCGATTCGATGGAGCGACGAGCCGCTGTATAGCCATATATTGCCCCGGCAATCGTCGATGACGTTCACCGACGGCTGCCGCATAATGTCATTTAGCCGGTTTGCTTCGGAAGCGGGCGTCGTCAACTGCATAGTTTTCAGATCAATAATGTCAACGCCTTCTCCCGAAACGATCCATAAACGGTTGAACCGGTCTTCACAAACCGAAGTAATAAAATTGCTCCGCAGGCGCACAGGCGAAGTATTCGTATTAAAATGCAAAAATTCATATCCGTCATATCTCGACAGTCCCGCCCCTGCCGTCGATATCCAAAGAAAACCGGCCTTGTCCTTGTACAGGTCGTCGATATTATCATGAAGCAAGCCTTCTTCCATACTTATGTATGAGATATTATAGCGGGATGCGAACTGTTCGCGGGCATAGAGGGAACGGCTCCCAAGCATAACGAAAACGATATTCAACAGAATAAAAAAAGTTGTTTTTCCTGGCATGATTTGTATGTGATGTTATGAAAGTAAATATACCAAATAGTTTCTGGCGTAAGTGTATCATAATCAAAACCTTTCATTGCGATAAACATACGGCGGTATTTTGCGATTGATTGAAATAAGTCCTTTGCAAAGATACATTTTTTCTGATAAATTTACTATTAAAAGCAAACCGTTTTTATGAACTTTACGCTTTCCGTCCACTGATATGGCACAAATGTCCACCAAAAAAAGTTTTTCAACTTAATATCTTTGTATATAACTTTTACGGAAAATTTAATAAAAATACATGAAAAAGAAATTATTTGCGATATTGCTTCTTTTTACAGGAATATCCCTGAACGCACAAATCAATGAGTTGGTAATCGAGACAAAAAAAACCGGCGCCGAAATACAACCGACAATGTACGGTTTATTTTTCGAAGACATCAATTATGCCGCCGACGGCGGACTTTATGCCGAATTGGTTAAAAACAGGTCGTTCGAATTTCCGCAGAACTTTATGGGCTGGAAAACATTCGGAAATGTGATATTGAAAAATGACGGGCCGTTTGAACGCAATCCCCATTACGTGCGCCTGTCCGACCCCGGCCATGAACATAAACGCACCGGTTTGCAGAACGAAGGTTTCTTCGGCATAGGAATAAAAAAGGGTGAAAAGTACAGGTTTTCGGTATGGGCGCGGTTGTCCGGAAGCGGCGGCGCTTCGACAATCTTAGTGGAACTTATTGACTCGAAAAGCATGACTGAGCGTCATGCACTTACCGGAAAAGAATTAGTCATTGATTCTAAGGAATGGAAAAAATATGAGCTTATCCTCCAATCCGCAACAACGGAACCAAAAGCCCAACTCCGCATTTTCCTGAAATCGAAAGCGAGTGTCGACCTGGAACATATCTCATTATTCCCCGTAGATACCTGGAACGGTCATGCAAACGGATTGCGTAAAGACCTGGCGCAGGCTTTAGCCGACCTCAAACCCGGCGTATTCCGTTTCCCGGGCGGATGTATCGTCGAAGGGACAGACCTCGAAACGCGTTACGACTGGAAAAAGAGCGTAGGACCGGTAGAGAACCGTCCGTTAAACGAAAACCGTTGGCATTACACATTCCCGCATCGCTATTTTCCCGACTATTATCAAAGCTATGGACTTGGCTTTTATGAATATTTCCTTTTGTCGGAAGAAATCGGCGCTACGCCGCTGCCGGTGTTGAGTTGCGGACTGGCCTGCCAGTTCCAGAACGACGACCCTTCGGCGCATGTTGCCGTTTGCGACCTCGACAGCTACATACAGGATGCGCTTGACCTTATCGAATTTGCCAACGGCAATACAACGACGAAATGGGGCAAACTCCGCGCCGAAATGGGACATCCCGCGCCGTTCAATCTCAAATTCCTGGCTATCGGTAATGAACAGTGGGGTACTGAATATCCGGAACATCTGGCTCCATTCGTAACAGCCATTCGCAAAACTTATCCCGACGTCAAGATTATAGGCAGCTCCGGCCCGAACTCCGAAGGCGCTCAATTCGATTACCTGTGGCCGGAAATGAAACGGTTGAAGGTCGATCTCGTGGACGAACATTTCTACCGTCCCGAAGAATGGTTCCTGAAGCAGGGAGCGCGCTATGACAATTACGATCGCAAAGGCCCGAAAGTATTCGCCGGCGAATACGCCTGCCACGGCAGGGGCAAAAAATGGAACCATTTTAATGCCGCATTACTCGAAGCCGCTTTTATGACGGGACTTGAACGTAACGCCGACATTGTTCACATGGCCACTTACGCACCGCTTTTCGCCCATGTGGAAGGATGGCAGTGGCGTCCCGACATGATCTGGTTCGACAACCTGAACAGCGTCCGTACGGCAAGTTACTATGTGCAGCAGCTATACGCATATAACAAAGGTACGCACACGCTCCCGCTGACTATGAACGGGCAAAACGTAACCGGAGCGGAAGGGCAAAACGGATTGTTCGCCAGCGCAGTCAGGGACAAAAACAACAGCAGTTATATCGTAAAGATTGCTAATACATCCGGCAAAACGCAATCCGTCAAACTCAATTTCAAAGGATTAAAGAAAAATGAAGTTTTATCCGGCGGAAAACGTATTACATTAAGAGCCGACAACCCGGAACAGGAAAATACAATTGAAACGCCCGACGCTGTTAAACCTGAAGAAAACGATGTCGCTATCGAAGGTCATCTGTTTGAAACGGAATTGGAGCCTCGCACTTTTGTTGTGTATATACTGTACTGCATGTGAAGTTGTTTTGTACATAACAATGAAGAAATCCGAATATAATTTTAGTTTAACCGGTAAATTTCATGTCATTTTCATTGATAATCAAGATTTAAATCGTACCTTTGCAGCCGTTTTACTGAGACAATATAAAGTCTAATTTACTAATTAACAAAAAATTATTAAGAAAATGAACAAAGAATTAAGCGAAGAAGCGATTGTTCCTGAAGAAGCGATTGTTCCCGAAGAGGTAATTGTTCCTGAAGAAGTGATTGTTCCTGAAGAAGCAATTGCTCCCGAAGAAGTGATTGTTTCCGAAGAAGTGATTGTTCCTGAAGAAGTGATTGTTCCCGAAAAAGCAATTGTTCCCGAAGAAGCGATTGTTCCTGAAGAAGCAATTGTTCCCGAAGAAGTGATTGTTCCTGAAAAAGAAAATGTTCCCGAAAAAGCAATTGTTTCCAAAGTTGATTTTGATTGGGAGGCCTACGAAAAGGGAGATACTTACGGAGATGTAAGTAGAGAAAAGCTGATTGAAACTTATGATCAATCGTTAAACAAAATCAATGACCGCGAGGTAGTTATGGGTACGGTTACAGCTTTGAACAAACGCGAAGTCGTAATCAATATCGGTTATAAATCCGACGGTGTGGTTCCGATGAACGAGTTTCGTTACAACTCCGATTTGAAAGTGGGTGACGAAGTGGAAGTGTATATCGAAAGCCAGGAAGACAAGAAAGGACAACTCATCCTTTCTCATAAAAAAGCGCGTGTAACCCGTTCTTGGGACAAAGTAAACGCTGCGCTTGAAAACAACGAAATCGTTAAAGGTTACGTGAAATGCCGCACCAAAGGTGGTATGATTGTGGATGTGTTCGGCATTGAAGCCTTCTTGCCGGGTTCGCAGATCGACGTCAAACCCATCCGTGATTACGATGTATTTGTGGATAAAACGATGGAATTTAAGGTTGTAAAAATCAATCAGGAATTCAAAAACGTGGTTGTTTCCCATAAAGCGCTGATAGAAGCTGAATTGGAACAACAAAAGAAAGATATTATCGCTAAATTGGAAAAAGGTCAGGTATTGGAAGGCATCGTTAAAAATATTACTACATACGGTGTATTTATCGACTTGGGCGGCGTAGACGGCTTGATTCATATTACCGACTTGAGTTGGGGACGTGTTTCCCATCCGGAAGAAGTGGTGAAATTAGATGAAAAAATCAATGTGGTTATTCTTGATTTCGACGATGAAAAGAAAAGAATCGCACTTGGCCTGAAACAATTAACTCCGCATCCTTGGGACGCTTTGGATGAAAATCTGAAAGTGGGCGATATTGTAAAAGGAAAAGTAGTAGTAATGGCTGATTACGGTGCATTCATCGAAATAGCTCCGGGCGTAGAAGGACTTATCCATGTTTCGGAAATGAGCTGGACGCAACATTTGAGAAGCGCTCAGGATTTCATGAAAGTGGGCGACGAGGTGGAAGCCATTATCTTGACATTAGACCGCGACGAACGCAAAATGTCGCTGGGTATCAAACAATTGAAATCCGATCCTTGGGAAAAAATAGAAGAAAAATATGCTATCGGCAGCAGACATACCGCTAAAGTGCGTAATTTCACCAATTTCGGAGTATTTGTTGAAATCGAGGAAGGCGTTGAAGGTTTGATTCACATTTCCGACCTGTCCTGGACGAAAAAAATCAAACATCCGAGTGAATTTACTTCCATCGGTTCGGATATCGAAGTTCAAGTATTGGAAATCGACAAGGAAAATCGTCGTTTGAGCTTAGGACACAAACAGTTGGAAGAAAATCCTTGGGATGTATTTGAAACTATATTTATCTTGGGTTCCATCCACGAAGGTACGATTATCGAACTTTTGGATAAAGGCGCCGTTATTGCCTTGCCTTATGGCGTAGAAGGCTTTGCAACACCGAAACATTTGGTGAAAGAAGACGGTTCGCAAGCGCAATTGGATGAAAAATTATCTTTCAAGGTCATTGAGTTTAACAAGGATTCCAAACGAATTATCCTTTCTCACAGCCGGATTTTTGAAGATGAAAAACGTGCGGAAGCAAAGAAAGAAAAAGATGCCGCTATCGCTGCAGCTTCCGGCACTGAAAAGAAATCGGTGAAGAAATCCAAAAAAGATAAAAAAGAAGAACTTCCCGCTCAACCGGTTATGGAAAAAACCACCTTGGGTGACATTTCCGAATTAGCCGAATTGAAAGAAAAATTGGAAGGCAACAAAGAATAAAATTTTAGTAGATACATAAATTATTTATCTAAAAAGTCTGTCATTCTTTATTCGTAAGGGATGACAGGTCTTATTTCATAACATGAAGAAATTATTTATTGTATGGATTGTTTGTATAACACAATCATCTTTGAGTGTTTACGGAAAATTCGGCGACAGTATTCCTCCTTTCCACGACGTCGTTCTCAACGAAGTAGTTGTTACCGGGCAGGGAGCGGAAATAGAAAAAAGAAGGCTTTCTTCCCATGTAGTGAGCATCGGCAGTAAAGAGTTGGAAAACTACAACCATGCCCGTATCGACCAATTACTTCAAAATGCCTTACCCAATGTGCAGATAACTTTATCAAACGGACAGCCGGGAGCTACTTCCCTTTTCAAAGCCAGGGGTTTATCATCTGCATTTTCCAATTCCACGCCCGTAATTTATGTAGATGGGGTACGGATCGACAATCTGAATACAGGCGCGGCGCTTAACATTGTCGAAGGCTATTACGGAGTTTTTGTAGGGACGACCGGCCAGACTGCGGCTTCCGGCGCCATCGGCGATATTCCGCTCGAAAATATCGACCATATAGAATATGTATCCGGAGGGGCGGCTACTACGCTTTACGGCTCCGATGCCGCCAACGGCGTAATTCAGATTTTTACGAAGAAAGGAGGCGGTAAACAGTCGGTATTCTTCGAAACCGGACTTGGAGTCGAAACGGCGAACGATCAATATTACCATTTCAAACGCACCGCAGACCTCTTGCATCAAACCGGTTTTGTACAAAAATACCGTATCGGATTCGACGGCGGGAACGACAAGGTGGGTTATAGCTTCGGCGGAAATATGAGTAGCAGTTCGGGTACAATCGTCCAAAATGCGAACGAAAGCAAGAAATATGACTTGCGACTGGGAACAAGCGTCCGTTTTAATAAAACAACGGAATATCAATCTTCTTTCAGCATCGTAGCCAACGAATTTAAAAGAAGCCGTAACGGAAACCAGGGAGGGTATGTAGGCTTATGGTTTACCGAAGGAGCGGCGGCTGATGGTTTTTCTTACGCCAACCGGTCGGGCGATCTCGTTAAGTATGGCGTAGACATAGACGCCTTGGACGATTACGCTTATGGCCAAATGAAGGCTTTTGTCGATAAAGCCGAAAAACTGCAAAACAATAAAGAATCGGTCAAACGTTTCCAGACCTCGCAATCGCTTATATTCAAGCCCATCAATAATCTTACATTCAAAGGGATTGTTGGTCTTGATTACAGGTTTAATTCAAATAAAAACATCATCACCAACGAATACTGGATTCACGTGCAAGACCGGCCTGCCGGAACGTCCGACGCCGGTTCTATCTTTAATTTCAACCGGAATTATTTAGGGGTGACGGTAGACGTCAACGGACAGTACAAATGGTATTACCGCGATTGGCTAAGTATCATATCTACGGCAGGATACCAATATTTCAGCACCTACGACCATCAGTCAAACAGCACGGGGAACGGCGTGCGCGACGGAGCGCTTATTATTTCCGGCGCAGCAACTACATCTGCCAATGAATGGCTGAGTTATCTGTACAGTTACGGTGCATTTTTACAGGAAAATATCGGGATAAAAGACCGTTATTTCATAGATATGGGATTGCGGGGCGATTATAATACCGCTTTTGGCGACAACGTAGGCAGGCAGTATTATCCCAAAATAGGAATATCTTATCTGCTCTCGGAAGAATCTTTTATGCAAAGCCTGAAACAAAGGAATATTGTAAACAGCTTGCAAATACGGGGAAACTATGGAATTGCAGGCAGTTATCCTCCGCCTTTCGAATATCAGAGAACAATTTCTGTCGGCTCTTACCTCAATCAACAGGCCGCCACTTTCGGCAAGTCAGGAAATCCCGACTTGGCGCCTGAGAAAAAACATTCATACGAAGCAGGTCTCAATGCACTCTTATTTAACCGCATATTCAATCTCGGATTTACCTGGTATTATGCTTTGACGAAAGACGCCCTGTTCGGTATTCCTTCGCTTCCCTCACAGGGGCAATCGGTTAAATATTCGGAAAACGTCGGCGAATCGGCTAATTATTTAGCTAACGTCGGGGAAATTGAAAATAAAGGAATTGAACTGTCTTTGGGCTTGCAATTGCTCAATACGAAAGAATGGAATATTCAATTGAACGCCTCTTATAATACCAATCACAACGAAGTGTTGGATATTGGTACCGCCGTCCCTTTTGCCATAGGAGGATTCTCTTCCAGTACAGTGCAAACGATGGTAGCTAAAAACAAACCCGTAGGATTTATTCGCGGCTCTAAAGCGGTCTTGAATGAAGACGGCAGTTTGAAAGAAGTCCTGAGGTTACAGGATTTAGGCTCTACAATACCTACTTCGTATGGTAATCTGTCGTTATCCGCCAACTATAAAAACTGGGGACTGTTTGTCAGCGGCGATTACCAGATGGGCGCTTATGTACATTCATTCGACAGGCAATTCAGGTTTAACAAAGGATTGAAAGACGGCGCTATCCCCGAAAAAGCATTGGAAGGCACTACCCAGAAGGCAGCCTGGCTTGATTTTACCAACTTCTTTGTGGAAAAAGCCGATTTCTTGAAAATAAGAAATGTATCCTTGTCTTATACCTGCCATCCTGTCCAATACCTCAAGTCGGCTTCTTTTTCCATCAGCGTTTATAATCCGCTCTCATTCAGCGTTTCATCCGTAGACCCGGAAGCATTGCTGTCGGGAGCCTACACGCAGGGAGCAGTTGCAACCGGCGGCTTTAATTATTCTTCTTATTCATTGTCCCGTCAATTTATAGGTACAATCAGATTTAATTTCTAAAATTATGCCGCTAAGAATTTAATTTATGCCACTAATTCACGAATTGACACGAATAATAATTCGTGAATTAGTGGCAACAAAAAAATAAATATATGAAACCGATTAAACTTTTTATTTTTATTTGTCTCTTAGCAAGCGTGAGCGCATGTGAGTTATTACAACCGGACGATATTATAAATCCCAACGTAGGCGAAGATACTTTTTTGAAATCGCCTGATGCAATGCAGTCGTGGGTGAACGGGACTAATAAATCTTTTGCGGAAGCGATAGGTACTTTTGCAGAACTTACCGAATTATTGTCAGACAACTATTTTAATAATTATACTCAAAGCAGTAAGTATTTTGATATTCCCGTTATTTTGTATACGGACGTCGATGTCACGGCCTTACAAAGATACATAGGGAATTTAAGGGAGTCGGCCGATTACGGCCTCAATAAGGTAGCGCAAGCCGATCCGTTAACTACGGAAAATCATTTGTTCAATTTATATTACATCAAAGGATATTCCTACCTGTTGGCAGGCGAATATTTTTTAGCATTGCCTGTCGAACCCGGAGGAGAAGTCAAAGACTGGAGAACACAGTTGAGCCTGGCCGTCGAAACCTTTCGGAAAGCCCTGGAATATACCGGTAGCAAAGAAGACCAAGCCTTTATAAATACCCTGATTGCACGTGCATATCACAAATCGGGCGACAAAGTAAATGCAGTGAATTATGCCGGTAAGGCGCTTGAATATTCGACCGATTTTGTAAGAAATGTCGAGTTTGATGGTGAAAAAGGAGTGAACAACGCGATTCAGACTCATATTTACACCACTCATTTCCAGCCATTGCCGCGGCTTGATTTTCTTGATCCCAAATATTTTGAATTGAAAAATCGCGAACAACGTCCCATTTGTATCGCAAAAGCCGAAGAACTTTATCTCATTCTGGCCGAAGCCTCGCTTGCCGATAACGACGCCGGCCAGGCGAAACAACTGTTAAAGGAATTGCTGGCATTAACGGCAAGCAGACCGGTAGAGACAAGCATAAACGATCAATTGGAAGGTCGGGGTAGCGACGATACCCGACACTATCCCAACAGTTCGGCATATAAAGTTGCGGCCTCTCCCGGCGAACCGTTTCGCGAAAATCTGGTATTAGACCGCCGGCCGCCCCATTTAATTTCCATACCCTACATATCTGGGACGTCCGTAGATGCGGCAATGATCGACAATACCCCATCGGTCGACGGTTTGCTGGAAATCGTCTATCTGATGAGGCAGGAAATATTTTTTGCCGAAGGGCGCCGGGCGTCCGATTTGGGATTCCGTCTGCCGGTTTGCGAAATCGAAGCCGCCAATACATCCTCTGCCGCTCCGTATATTGAAGCGCAAATCCCGCCGTTTATTCCGTTGGGGCAGGAATTAGATGCTTTTGAAATGGACAACGACGCTAAAACGGTCGTGATAAAACATAATATGAATAAAATTATAGTGGAAAATAAAACTTCGGAATATGTAATACCGTTCTTTTAACTGGTTGATCAAGAGCTTGCCGGCAAAGCTATTCCGCACCGATTTCGCGCACGTCCGGATCCCAATGCTACATGTGTAACGCTGATATGGAATTAGTTTTATCATATTCCGGATTAAATGATTAATTTTGTGGTGAATATTTACAGGCAAATAAAAAGTTGTTATGACATAAAAAGATATATAGCATCAAATTTCATATAACAAAATTCTAAATGAGAAAGTATTGGAAAACAGTATTAACAAGCATATTTTTGATTGCTTGTATCACTTTGTTGAATGCATCGGCTACAACAATCAGAATATTGGCCATCGGCAACAGCTTCTCGAGAGACGCTGTCGAACAGTATCTGTATGAACTCGGCGCCGACGAAGAAATTGACTTCATCATCGGAAACATGTACATTGGAGGTTGTTCGCTCGAACGACACCGGAATAATGCCAATAACAATGCGGCAGAATATGCCTACCGGAAAATTGTAAATGGCGTTAAGACCTCGCGGGCAAACACAACCTTGGAATATGCCATAGGAGATGAGCCGTGGGATTACATCAGTTTTCAGCAGGCAAGCCCGAACTCTGGGCTGTATGCTACTTACTTCCCGTATTTAACGGAATTATTGACATACGTGAAAAGTAAAGTTACGAATACGAATGTCAAATACATGCTGCACCAGACTTGGGCTTACGCGCAAAATTCCACGCATGACGGTTTTAATAATTACAGCAGAGACCAGTTAACAATGTATGCAGCCATCATAGATGCAATGCATCGGGTAAAAGAAAACGTACCGGACATTTCCTTTATTATACCTTCCGGCACAGCCATTCAAAATGGACGGACAAGCGCTGTCGGGGATAATTTTTGCAGGGACGGCTATCATCTGGACTACCAGATAGGGCGTTATACCGCCGCCTGTACGTGGTTCGAAAAAATTACCGGCATCAACGTAGTGGGAAATAAGGCTATCCCCAACGGACTAAGCGATTTTCAGGTTGAAGTGGCTCAAAACGCCGCACATTTTGCCGTATTGAAACCGGAAGAAGTAACCCCGATGGATGTTTACATACGATGAAGAAAATAATACGGAGTTAAGGAAGCAATCGTATATTTGCTGTAAAATTAAAAATAGATTTGACCGATGGATAAGACATTAAAAACATTTCCCCGCATCGTTTTCATGGGTACCCCCGATTTCGCCGTAGAAAGCCTTCGCGCCTTAGTAGAAGGAGGTTACAATGTAGCAGGCGTTGTCACAATACCCGATAAACCGGTGGGAAAACATCAAAGCGTGCTGCAAGCCAGCCCTGTAAAAGAATATGCTTTGTCGCAAAATCTTCCTTTGCTTCAGCCGGAGAAACTGAAAGACCCTGATTTTTTGAACCAATTGCAGGCATGGAAAGCCGATTTACAGATTGTCGTCGCTTTCAGAATGTTACCCGAAGTCGTTTGGAACATGCCGCCTTCGGGAACTTTCAATCTGCATGCCTCTTTGCTGCCTCGATATCGCGGGGCGGCTCCCATCAATTGGGCGATTATCAACGGCGAAAAAGAAACGGGTGTTACTACTTTTTTCCTTACTCACGAAATTGACGCGGGAAAAATCATTTTTCAGGAACGGATTCCCATCGAAGACACGGATAATGCCGAAATTATCCACGACCAATTGATGCGAACCGGTGCAAACTTAGTCATCAAAACGGTTGATGCAATCATCCGCAAAGAGGTGCATACCGTAGAACAAAAAGCGCTCATTGCCAATGAGGAAATATTAAAACCGGCTCCTAAAATTTTTAGGGAAACTTGCCGTATCGACTGGAAAAAAACGACCCAAGAAGTCTATGACTTTATCAGGGGACTCTCGCCTTACCCTGCTGCCTGGACTGAGTTGCAAATAAGTCAAAACGAATTACTTTCATTGAAAATTTTTGAAACCGAAAAAATCCGGAAACAGCATCATTTAATACCCGGAAGTGTTGTTAGCGATGGAAAAAAACAATTAGACCTCGCAACTTCCGACGGTTTTAT
Organism: Dysgonamonadaceae bacterium; assembly: GCA_031271125.1. Lineage (GTDB taxonomy): Bacteria > Bacteroidota > Bacteroidia > Bacteroidales > Azobacteroidaceae > Azobacteroides. The sequence goes on along the minus strand of JAISWH010000128.1, from coordinate 17,931 downwards.
CCGAATAAAAAATCTCCAACAGACCGGTAAAAAACAAATGTCTGTTGAAGATTTTCTGCGCGGAAATGCGCGGCTTTTTTATGAAAAATTTAGAACAGATAGCCTACCGTAACGGCAAGGTTTTTATTTTTAATTTTTCTGTCCTTTATATTGGAAAGATCAGCCAATCCATGATTATATTGCAGCTTGAATATAATGTGGTCGTATTGGTAACCGGCTCCGATATTTAATCCATAATCCAATCTTTTCATCCGATCTTCAGCGGAACCGAACTTTATTTTTGTATTTCCCGATTCAACTCCTGCTCTCTGAAATTTAACTGATCCGGAAAGACCGTAACCTAAATAAGCGCCGGCAAAAGGGAATAATTTCTGATCGTTGCTTAAATCAAATTTGTATGCCACATTGACCGGCAATTGAAGATAATTCAAAGTTTCCGAGTAACCGGAGTCGATCATTTTTCCATTATCATCTGTAATACTAATGTTAAGTTTGGACCCCCTCTGAGTAAACAATAATTCAGGGACAAGCGAAAGTTGCGGCGTTACAGCGTAATCCAAGAAAACTCCCCCTTGAAAACCAGCTTTCCAATCGGTTTTAATTAATTTAATTGATTCATTTGAGACATTCAAACCGGTAGTAACTCCGAATTTTACACCTTGAGCAAATATTGCTCCTACAAAGCCACATAAAATTAAAGTTAAAAAAATTTTTTTCATTTTGATTAATTTATTAGTTATTAATTCGGCGCAAAGGTACGAAATATTTTAATATATCCAATTACTCATATCGTTTTTTCCCATGAATTGCCGGGTCCGGACGTTTTTTTTCTCACCGAAAAATTTTAACAAAAATGTCTGTCACTGTATTGATGACAGACACTTCATTTTTTGCATTTTAATCCGACGTAAAGTTACAAGCACTTATCTAATTGATTACTATCTGTTTGCAACAACATTTCTTTGTCACGTAAACTTTTTGGGCTTCCTTATTTAGAATAATTCTAAATAAGGAAGCCCATTAACTTATTGATTCATAGATGTTTTAGCGTTGTTTAAATAATAAAAAAGGTAAAAATAGGACTTATCTATCTTATTATCAATAATTTACAAGCTATATTTTTCAGCCTCATTTTTCCATTTTAACAATTTGTTAAACACTTGTAAAACATTAGGCCTCTTAAGTATCTTAAAATCAGTTGTTTAAAAACGCTGTCTGTCATCAATACAGAGACAGACACCGGAAGCACAAAGTTTGATTTGACAAACTATTGATTTACAGTGCTTAAACACAGGGTTTTGCAGGTGTCCCGTAAGAGATACTTTTTGCCATCAGGCAAAAAAATAACCAAATATTGTATCAAAGTAACACGTCAGCCAGTTTTTTGATATTCGACAACATTTAAATTATATAATGCTATGAACACAAAAACTTATATTATTTTATTATTTGCGTATTTGAGTACGCCATACATGTTTTCTCAATTGCGAATAACGGGTAGAGTGATGGATGAGGAAACCAATCTTGCGATAGATGCAGCAAATGTTCTGCTGTTAAAAACCGACAGCACATTTGTTAAAGGAACGGCATGCGATCCGGACGGAAAATTTGATTTCAGCAATGTTGCAAAAGCCTCCTATCTGGTCTCCATTTCTTCCCTGGGTTATTCAAAAGTCATGATTACGCTGGAAAATCTGGAGAAAAGTCTGAATTTGGAGGAAATAAAACTCTCTCCCGAAGCGATAACATTAAACGAAGTTACTGTTACGGCAGAAGCTTCCACAGTAAAGTACGACAAGAAAATATTTTTCCCAACGCAGTCGCAGGTAAAGACTTCTCCCAGCGCTTTTCAATTGCTTGAAAAGTTGCAGTTACCCAGAATTACAATTAACCCTGTTAATCGATCGATCAGCAGTTTGGGTGGTGGAAACGTTCAGATCAGAGTAAATAATGTAGAAGTTCCTTTAAACGAAATTCAATCCTTACAATCAAATGATTTGATAAGAGTTGAATATATCGACGAACCGGGCGCACGCTATGGGGGGGAAACAGCTGTTGTTCTTAATTTCATTACTCGTCGAAAAAATTCCGGAGGCAGTTTCTTTGTCAACATGAACAATAGCTTGCTGCAAAAATCGACCCTGTTAGACAATGTCGTTTCCGCAAAATATAATCATAAAAAATCAGAATGGACGCTTAATCTCAACGGTCGCAATGTGAACACAAACTGGACACGTGAAAATGAGGAGCGTTTTTATTTTCCCGATTATATGCTGGTGCGGAAAGAAAAGGGAGAACCGACAAAGTATAAGGAAGACAATTTGAATGCATCCTTAAATTACAGTTTGTCCGATCCTGAAAAATATTTTTTCAATGCGGTTGTAAGAAACAGTTTTCAAAGTGTTCCCAATTCGTTTTCAGACAGAATAAGCGTTGTGGAAGGGACTGTTGCTTCAGACAAGCTGAATGTTTACAGTCATACGGAGGGAGAAATAAATATTCCGGTGCTTGATTTATATTACCAGCGCATGCTGAAAAATAAACAATCGTTGATTTTTAATCTGGTAGGAACAAACAATCATTCGGATATAACGCGTATTTATCAGGAAAGCAAAGAAGCAGAAACGCTGACGGATATTTATTCCAAAACGGTAGGAAACAGATACTCCCTGATACTGGAAGGATTATACGAAAAAGACATGTCCGCAGGTGGCATGTTGATGATTGGTGCCAAACATATCCAAAGTTACACGGATAACGATTATTCGGGAACAAGCGAACGAACAGTAGACATGACGCTTGCAGAAACATATTTATATTCGGAATACATTCTTTCAAAAGGCAAATTTTCCTACCGTTTAGGTTTGGGTATTCAGCGGAACGAACTTCATCAGGGGTTGTTTTCTACCGAACGATATATTTTCCGTCCTGCATTACGAATCTCTTATGCTATGACTTCCAACAGTTTTATCCGATATAATGGGAATATATCCAACAACTCTCCTTCTTTATCGTCACTAAATGATGTGGAACAGCAAATGGACTCATTTCAGATACGACGTGGAAATCCAGCCCTGTATATGATTCCGGTTTATAACAATTCACTGTCAACCGGTTTCAAAAAAGGAATCCTGAATATGGAACTGTTTTCTACGCTCAGGTATGAACACCGGCCGGTACTGGATAAACTATTTATCGAAAACAATAAATTCATAAGTACATACGCCAATCAGGGATATTATATGAGGTTGGATAATTATTTAACAGTTAAGCTGGTACTGTTTAACAGACATGTATCACTAAGTTTAACACCGGGCGTGAACCGTTTCATCTCTCAGGGTGATGATTATCGTCATACTTTGACAAACTGGTATTATCGAACAAGTGTATGGGGATATTACAAAGATTTTTCCCTGACGTTCGGCATGTATTCATATAACAGATTGCTGACCGGAGAAAATGTAGATTCCGGTGAAAAGGCGCATTTTTTCAGTCTTTCGTACAACCGCCCCAAATATTCCATTGGGATTTGGGCATTTAATCCCTTTTCAACGTATTACGAACAATATACAGAAAATCTATCCTCCAAGTTACCGTCTTATTCACGTTTATATACCAATGAGCTGTCACGTTTTTTTACATTGACAGCTTCCATTCACTTTGATTTCGGACGAAAATTCAAGTCCCAAAGCAAAAAACTGGAAAATGTGGATAACGAACGGGGAACTTTAACCGGCAATAAGTAAAAGATAACCGGAGGTACATATACTATTGATTTGTATGGAAACGAATAGCGCAAATTCAAATATGAAGGGATGAAATTAAATCAATCTGATTGTGCAAATTTGCTGAACATTTACAATAAAAGTTTGGGCAAAACTTATAAAACTTTCCGAAAGGTAAAAATAAGGTATTTGTAAACGATTGAAAAGCAAGGAAAAAAGAAAAAGGGAATTCTCGCGAACTCCCTAATCCAATCTTTGTTAACCTTAAATCTAATACTATTATGAAAAAACCACAGTGCAAAGTTATACTTGTATATTTTTTTACACAAATTTTTTTACATAAATAATGTTAATTAAAAGCATTTGTAAATTAATTATCGTTAAAAACGGACATTTTTACAGGATTTTTAATTTTAGTTCAACAAATTTAAAGTATCCTGGGCAATCATCAGTTCTTCATCGGTTGGTATGACAACCGCTTTTACCGGAGAATCGTCTGTCGTAATAACTGCTTCAATACCTCTAACGCTTTTATTTTTTTCTTTATCCAAATAAATTCCCATAAATTCCATGTTTTCACAAACCGCTTCGCGAGTTTGCCATTGGTTTTCACCAACTCCACCCGTAAAGACCAGAATATCGAATCCGCCTAAAGCCGCCGCATAAGCGCCGACATATTTTTTGATGCGATAATTGTACATGTTCAGGGATAAAACGGCGCGTTCATTCCCGTTTTCTATAGCCGCTCCTATTTCACGCATATCGGAAGATACGCCCGACACGCCCAAAACGCCCCCATACTTATTGACAATCGTAGATATAGCTTGTGAACCAACATTTTCCTTTTCCATAATATAGGTGAGGACGCCCGCATCGACATCGCCACAACGGGTTCCCATCAATAGACCTTCGACGGGAGTCATTCCCATGGAAGTATCGACCGATTTTCCGTTACGGATAGCAGATATAGAAGCGCCGTTTCCGATGTGGCAGGTAATGATTCTCGGCTGTTCGTAAGGCACGTTCAAGAAGTGACAAACCCTTTCGGAAACATACCGGTGGCTGGTGCCATGAAAACCGTAACGCCGGATCGCATATTTTTCGTACAATGAGTAAGGCAAACCGTACAAATAAGCATAATTGGGCATCGTTTGGTGGAAAGCCGTATCGAAAACCCCAACTTGCGGAACTTTCGGCAACAATTCCTTTACTGCGTATATCCCACTCAAATTAGGCGGGTTATGCAAAGGCGCCAAGTCGATACATTCAATAATTTTCCGAATCACTTCATCGGTAATCAACACGCTGGAGTTGAATTTTTCCCCGCCGTGCACTACCCTGTGCCCAACGGCGTCGATTTCGTCCAACGACTTGATACAACCGTATTTTTTGCTGGTAATAACACCCAATATGTATTCGATACCCGTTTGATGTTCAAGGATTTCCCCTTCTAATATTACTTTATTCCCATCGGGTAAAGTAATTTTGAGGAAAGAGCCGTTCAATCCTATTTTTTCAACACCTCCCTGAGCCATAATGGCCTTGGCGTCCATATCCATCAATTTGTACTTAATAGAAGAACTGCCGCAATTTAAGACTAAAACTTTCATTTTGATGACCGGTTAATTAATTAAAAAACGGATTGGGGCCGACTAAAATTCCATCCTTGTTATAAATAAAGAAGCCCTTTCCGGTCGGCATACCTAATTGCCGGGTACGGTAAAGTCTCCACAAAATAGGATTGGGTTTGTATTTTTTATCCCCGTATTCGTTGAACATGTCTTCCATCAAGCTGACTAATTTTTCGATACCGATAATGTCCGCCATCCGGAAAATACCGATTCGCATGCCATAACTCACAACAGTCAGCCGGTCGATGCTTTCCATTTTAGCCGTTTTTTCCATCAGCATCCGGCAGGCTTCATTCAACAGGACTACAATCAAACGCATACTCACTAAGCCGTTGCTTTCATTGACGTCGATGAGTTCGTAATTAATCAATTTAGCGAACAACAAGACTTTATCATACACTTCCTGGGTAGTATAAGCGCCTTTCACTACTTCCAAAATTTTGGCGTCGGGATGGGCAACAGGGAAATGCATACTCACGCAACGTTCCTTATATTTCAATACGGAAGCTAATTCGCTGATAATTACCGTAGTAGAATTAGTCGCAATAATTGCTCCGGGCGAAACAACATTTTCGATTTCCGTAAAAGCATGTTGGCGTAAACAAGTATTCCGTTCGCCGGTTTCTTTGTCGTAGCGGATACATTCGATTACAAAATCGCAATCTTTCAAATCGGCGTAATCCGTTGATCCTTTGATACGTCCGAGAATAGCGCGTTTTTCATTGGGAGTTAAACCCCAGTTTTCGATCCGGCTGTCCAATCCGGCGCTCAGTCTTTCAAATGCAAAATCAATTCTTTCCTGATTGACTTCGATAAAAATAACTTCCAATCCGGCGGAAGAAGTCAAGCGGATAATGTTTCGCCCGTCTTTTCCGGCGCCGACTACCCCGATTCTGGAGAACAGCGATTTCTTTTTGTCTTTTGAAAAAAGTCCGAAAGGTTCAATAGGTTCTTTTATTGTTTCTGACATAAAAATAAAGTTTTTAGTTAAGAGTTTACTCATAACTCTTAGTTCTTAACTCTTAACTTGATTCGCACAAATCGCCACCATTTTATAAATATCATCTATTGTGCAACCGCGGGAAAGGTCATTTACCGGCGCCGCCATTCCCTGCAAAATCGGACCAACCGCTTCGGCTTTACCTAATCTTTGCACTAATTTATAGCCGATATTCCCACTTTGTAAATCAGGGAACACCAATACATTAGCTTTTCCGGCAACCATACTTCCCGATGCCTTGCTTTTCCCGACCGAAGGAACTAATGCCGCATCGGCCTGCATTTCACCGTCAATCTGTAAACCGGGTTCCATTTCCTTAGCCAGACGGGTGGCTTCGACAACTTTATCTACTAATTCGTGTTTGGCGCTACCCTTTGTGGAAAAGCTTAACATAGCGATGCGCGGTTCCACACCCACAATTGCGCGGGTAGTGTGCGCCGTAGCGACAGCAATTTCGGCCAATTCTTTAGCCGTCGGATTCGGCATCACGGCGCAATCGGCAAATACCAGAATCCCGTCTTCACCATAAGAAGCGTCTTGTACAAACATCAGGAAAGCGCCGGAAACGATGCTAATACCCGGCAAGGTTTTAATGATTTGCAAAGCCGGCCGTAAAACATCGCCGGTCGTGTTGCGGGCGCCGGCAATTTCTCCATCGGCATCGCCGTTCTTTATCATCAAACAACCCAGATACAATGGATTTTCCACTAATTTTGCGGCTTCTTCAAGCGTTATGCCTTTGCTTTTTCTCAACTCGTAAAGCAAATTAGCATATTCCTCTTTTTTCTCATTGTTGATTGGATCGACAATCTTTGCTTTATCCAGATGGTTTAGTCCGTACTGTTTTGCCAAATCTCTCAGTATTTGCGGATTACCTATTAAAGTAATATCGGCGACGCCATCGGCCAACAAACGGTCGGCTGCTTTTAGGGTACGTTCCTCATCCCCTTCAGGCAATACAATCCTTCGACGGTTGGCTTTCGCCTTTGTAATAATGGTTTGCATTAAGTCCATAATGATATAGATATTTTAATTGTTGATTTCAGATTGAAGCCCTGTCATTCCCATTTTCGCAGGAACGACAGGGCTTTTGACCCTTCTCTACCTTTCGCCGGCTAATATCCGCGAATCGCTTTAATCCCCGGTAATACTTTTCCTTCGATAAATTCCAGAAGGGCGCCGCCGCCGGTCGATACATACGACATCTTGCCGGCAATACCGAATTTATTGACGCAAGCCACCGAATCACCGCCGCCGATAAGCGAGAACGCTCCGTTGTCTGTTGCTTTAACGATAGCCATACCTACGGCTTTAGATCCTCCGGTGAAGTTCTCAAATTCAAATACGCCCGTCGGGCCGTTCCAAAGTATCGTTTTGGAAGCTTCGATAACAGCAGCGAATTTCTTTTCCGTTTCGGGACCAATATCCAGGCCTTCCCAACCTTCGGGAATTTCATCTGCCGGAACGATTTGTGTATTGGCATCATTGCTGAAATTGTCCGCAATTTTGGCATCTACCGCCAACACTAAGTTCACATTGTTTTCCTTTGCCTTCCGAATCAGGCTCAAAGCCAATTCCAATTTATCGTCTTCCACAATCGAATTACCGATTTTACCGCCTAAAGCTTTGGTAAAAGTATAAGTCATACCGCCGGCAATAATCAGGTTATCCACTTTAGTAAGTAGGTTTTCAATGATGTCGATTTTGGAAGAAACTTTCGAACCGCCCATGATGGCTGTGAAAGGATGAACTGTATTTTTCAATACTTTTTCTACGGCGTCGATTTCATTTTGCATCAGGTAACCGAACAATTTGTGTTCTACGTCGAAATAATCGGCGATAATTGCTGTCGACGCGTGGGCGCGGTGAGCCGTACCGAAAGCGTCGTTTACATAAACCGTTGCATAAGAAGCCAATTGTTTAGCCATTTCTTTTTGGTTGGCCTTTTCAGCTTTTTTGGCGGCGGCAACTTCTTCTTCGGGAGCGTCTTTCGCCAATCCGCGAGGCTTGCCTTCTTCAGCAGCATAGAAACGAAGGTTTTCCAATAAAAGCGCTTGTCCGGCTTTCAAAGCAGCTGATTTTTCAACGGCTTCCGTTCCAAGACAATCGTTGGCAAACTCAACGGGAATGCCCAACAATTCGGAAATACGTCCCAAAATATGCTTTAAGGAATATTTTCCGGTTACTCCGTCGGGACGTCCCAAATGGGAAGCGATAATCAGGCTACCGCCATCCGAAAGAATTTTTTTCAAGGTCGGAATGGCAGCCCGGATGCGGGTATCGTCCGTGATATTGAATTTTTCATCCAACGGAACATTGAAATCTACGCGGACAAAAGCTTTTTGTCCTGAAAAATTAAATTTGTCAATGGTTTGCATAAAATTTTTATTTTATTTAATGATGTTTATAACTTGGGGTAAATTGGCTAAGGGCTAAGGGTAAAAGGCGAAAGATAAGAATACAGGACTTTAGCCCTTCACATTTAACCCTTTACCTTCTTCTTTTCAAATTCCTGCATAACATCAATCAAAGCCTGTACCGCTTCTTTCGGCAAGGCATTGTAAGTTGAAGCCCTGAATCCGCCGACCGAACGATGCCCCTTAATGCCCACCATGCCTTTGGATACGGCTAATTGCAAAAATTCGGCTTCCAAATCCTTGTATTCTTCGTTCATCACGAAACAGATGTTCATCAGCGAACGGTCTTCCTTCACCGTGACGGTTCCTTTGAACAATTTATTGCGGTCGATTTCGGCGTAAAGCATATCCGCTTTTTCCTTGTTACGACGATACATTTCAGCGAGACCGCCAATGGATTTCAACCATTTCAAAGTTTGCAATGCAGCGTAAACCGGCACTACGGGCGGCGTATTAAACATCGAACCTTCCTTGATGTGCGTGCGGTAATCCAGCATGGTCGGAATCGGACGGCTTACTTTTCCCAAAATGTCGTCTTTCACAATCACGAAAGTTACGCCTGCCGGAGCCAGGTTTTTCTGTGCGCCTCCGTAAATAAGCCCATATTTGCTTACATCCACCGGACGGGAAAAAATATCGGACGACATATCGGCGACTAAAGTCACCGGAGAATCTATGTCGTGATGAATTTCTGTTCCGAAAATCGTATTATTGGTAGTAATATGAAAATAATCGGCATCGGCCGGAATGGTATAATTTTTCGGGATATATGTAAAATTGTCTGCTTTGGAAGAGGCTACCTCTACAACTTCCCCAAATAACTTGGCTTCTTTCAATGCTTTACTTGCCCACGTACCGGTATTCAGGTAAGCGGCTTTCTTTTCCAACAGATTGTAAGGCACCATGCAAAATTCCAGACTTGCTCCACCGCCCAAAAACAGCACGGAATAGCCTTCCGGAATATTTAAAAGTTCTTTGAACAAGGCAACCGTTTCGTCCATCACCGCTTGAAATTCTTTAGTACGATGGCTCACTTCCATTAAACCCAAACCTGTTCCGGCAAAATCTTTAATAGCGTCAATTGTATTGTTTACAGTTTCTTGTGGCAAGATAGAAGGTCCTGCATTAAAATTATACTTCTTCATAATAACATGTTTTAAATTAAAAAAATCTTATTTGAGACTGCGAAGGTACTATTTTTTTTTCAAATATTGCCTCGTATTGAATTCAAATATTCTTGAATTTTCCTTTCCTGAACATTATTTTGAGAAAGCCAGAATTTTTTATCCTTAATTTCTTCCGGTAAATAATCCTGTTCGACATAATTTCCTTCATAATCATGAGCATATTTGTAGCCTTTGTGGTAATTCAGGCTTTTCATCAATTGGGTGGGTGCGTTGCGTAAATGAAGCGGAACAGGTAAATTACCCGACCGGTTGACTTCAGCCGTAGCATTTTCAATGGCCATATACGCCGAATTACTTTTGGGGCTTGTAGCCAGGTAAACAGTCGTTTCCGCCAGGATAATCCGTCCTTCGGGCCAACCGATTTTAGTCAGCGCATCGAAGCAAGCGTTAGCCAGCAACAAGGCATTGGGATTCGCCAAACCAATGTCTTCCGAAGCGGAAATCACCAGGCGGCGAGCGATAAATTTGGGGTCTTCGCCTCCGGCAACCATCCGCGCCAGCCAATAAATCGCGCCGTCGGGGTCGCTACCCCGAATGGATTTGATAAAAGCCGAAATAATATCATAATGCATTTCACCGCCTTTGTCGTAAGCGACAGGATTTTCTTGCAGGCGGTCAATGACTTTCTCGTCGGTAATAACAACAGGTGTATCCGGTTCGTTATTTCCATCAGCGTCGATAACCAATTCAAGGATATTGAGCAGTTTACGAGCGTCTCCACCGGAAAACCGCAACAATGCCGCCGTTTCCTGTATTGTGATTTCTTTCTTTTTCAGTTCAACGTCGGTGGTTAAAGCCTTGTGCATCAGCGTCAATAAATCATCTGCGCTCAGGCTCTTCAGGACATAAACCTGACAGCGGGAAAGCAAGGGACTGATTACTTCAAACGAAGGATTTTCAGTCGTCGCGCCAATCAAAGTTATGGTACCGGTTTCGACAGCAGCCAACAACGAATCTTGTTGGGATTTACTGAAACGATGAATTTCATCGATAAACAAAACAGGACGTTTGCTATCGAAAAAAACGGTCGATTTGGCTTTTTCAATGATTTCCCGAACTTCTTTCACGCCCGAATTGATGGCGCTCAGCGTAAAAAAAGGAATATCCAGCTGCTTTGAAATAATCCGGGCCAAAGTCGTTTTCCCGACACCGGGAGGCCCCCACAAAATAAACGAGGGAATAGTTCCCGAATCAATCATTTTCCGAAGGACGCTTCCTTTCCCCACCAGATGACTCTGGCCGACATAATCGTCTAAAGTCTGGGGACGCATTCGTTCTGCTAACGGTCGATTCATGGATTATTATTTTTTGTTGAGACTGCAAAGTTCGTTTAATCGACGAAAAACGTTTGCCACAATTGTAGTAAACGTTTTTTTATTGAAATCCACTCGGATTAGGTTCTATTTCAAAACTTGCAGCTATAGCTGAGGCAATACTCCGAAATTCCTCCGAAGTAAGTTTCAATTTAGGATTTGAAAAAATCATATCCGATTCTCGGTTAAGGGGAATCAGGTGAATATGGGCGTGCGGCACTTCCATTCCGATGACCGCAATCCCTACGCGTTTGCAGGGAATCGCTTTTTGTATGGCTATTGCTACCTGTTTCGAGAAAACAAATATTTCCCCCACCGTCCGCTCGTCCAAATCATAAATATAATCTACTTCCTTTTTAGGGACGACAAGCGTATGCCCTTTTACTAAGGGGTTAATATCCAGAAAAGCGTAAAAACCGGCATTTTCCGCTACTTTATAGCTCGGTATTTCGCCTGCAATTATTTTACTGAAAATAGTCATAAAGCAATATCAACAATTTCAAAATTCAATATTCCGTTCGGAACTTTAATATCCACAATATCACCCACTTTCTTACCTAAAAGACCTTTTCCGATAGGGGTGCCGATGGCGATTTTTCCTTGTTTCAAATCCGCTTCACTTTCGGATACCAAAGTATAAGCCATTTTTTGATTATTTTTAGTATTTCTGATCGTGACTTTGTTCAAAATTTGCACGCTATCGGTTGATATTTGGCTTTCGTCGATCAAACGAGCGTTGGAAATCAAAGTCTTTAACTGGGAAATTTTAGCTTCTAAAATTCCTTGCGCTTCTTTAGCCGCATCATATTCCGCATTTTCGGATAAATCGCCCTTGTCACGGGCTTCCGCAATTTGTTTCGAAATTGCAGGGCGTCGTTCCGTTTCCATATAATTCACTTCTTCAAGGAGTTTGTTATATCCCTCTTTTGTCAAATAATGTACAGCCATATTGGATAAATGTTAAATTTTATAAAAAAAACAAAAAGAATTCCGATCAATTTAGACCGGAACTCCTATTTTTAGCGGTCAAAGGTAAAATGAATTTGCCGTTTTTCCAAATTTTTAAGGATGTTTTATAACATAAGCCGGCAAAAAACGTTTTAGCTTCACGCGGTACGGGTTTGTGCATGAACGAGTAGACGAGTTGACAAGTTGACAAGTTGACAAGTAGACGAGTTGACAAGTAGACGAGTTGACGAGTTACGGCTCTTTATACCTTAGTTTACTTGTTTACTCGTCAACTCGTTTACTAATTTCATAGTATGCCTCATTTTTTCATATTACGCAAATGTGAAACAACCAACTTTTCCAAATCACCATAATTATCTATTCGGGAAACAATATCACCATGCTTATCAAATATAAAACCGGCCGGAAGATTGCTGACATTGTATTTTTTAGCTATCTCGGAATAAACAGACTGCGGATCAATGACACAAATCCAAGGCAAATTGACGGCGGCATTTTTCCAAAAATGTCTATCCCTGTCCAATGATACCTGGTAAATAGCAAAACCTTGCGATTCATATTTCCGGTAAATTTTCAGCAAATCCATATTATGCAGGGGCGAATTTTGCGATTCGTAGGCCGTGAAATCCAATAGCACAACTTTTCCCGCGCCAACTTCCGAAAGTCGTATTTCGTTATCTTGAATCGACGGTAAAGATATGTCGAAAAACTGCTTACTGTCTAGTTCTTGAGGCACTGCTTTGTTTTGTTCCTGTCGCAATACGATCAGCGAATTGGTGAATAAACCGACCAAATGTTTGGTACGAAGCGCATCAGGATAATTCATATTCCAATTATTAGCTACAGCGCCATACATTCTGGAATCCTGCTTATCGTAAGGATCGAATATCAACAATCCGTTAATTTGTTGGAATAATGCGAAATATGCCGATGCTGAAGCAGGATTGGTCATTATATAATTTGTGGCTTCCTTTTTATAAGCATCCATAATTTCTTTAATCCCGACAATGTATTCATCTAAGGAAATCGTTTTGGACTCGTATTGTTTTTGCAATTGATTATAAGCCTCATTGGTTGCTAACTGTAAGAAAGTCAGTTCTTTGATTTTTGAACATTCGAAAGAACCTTCCACCGTATAATTGCGGGCAAAATTCAGTGTATCCGGTTGTATCTTAATTGTTTCCGTACTGTCAACGGATAAATTGATGAATTGGTGTTTCAGACGCAAACGATAAAAATCCGGCGCCTGCGGCCGCGGTCTTTTGAACCGGAAAGAACCGTTATCACCCAATTCTACGGAATCCAAAACCACAACCGACGAAGTGGTAACGTTTTCCAAGTAAAGCGTTTTCCCCGAACCGTCTTTTACATTGCCTTCTATTGTAAATTTATTATTTTTCGTACATGAAGCAAACATACAGATACCCAAAATAAAGATTACTCCTGAATTGACTAACGCCAAACGTGGTTTCCCTAAAGGGGACTTTGCCGTAATAAAATCGTTAAACCCGCTGTCCTTAAAAGCCCTCTTCAGGGGATTGAGGATAAAATAATGGATAATATTCATATTCATTTTAGCTTATTATAGAATTTTTAGACGCAAATATACAATGATTTCCTATATTTTTGATTATCTTTGCACAATTTTAGAGAGAAATATAGATTTAAAGATTATTTATGATTAATCCGATTGTAAAAAAAATTGATTTGGGTGATGGAAGAGTCATCACCATAGAGACCGGAAAATTGGCTAAGCAAGCCGACGGATCGGTCGAGTTAAGAATGAACGATACAATGGTTTTGGCAACGGTATGCGCTGCCAAAGATGCTACTCCCGGTACGGACTTTATGCCGCTACAAGTTGAATACAAAGAAAAATATTCGGCTTTCGGGCGTTTTCCCGGAGGGTTTACAAGAAGAGAAGGGCGGGCTTCGGACTATGAAATTCTGACCTCCCGGTTGGTTGACCGTGTTTTACGTCCTTTGTTCCCTGACGATTACCATGCGGAAGTTTATGTAAATATTATTCTGTTTTCGACAGACGGGAAAGATATTCCCGATGCTTTAGCCGGTTTGGCCGCTTCGGCTGCCCTGGCTGTTTCGACCGTTCCTTTCAACGGGCCGATTGCCGAAGTACGCGTCGCCCGGATCGACGGACAACTCAAAATCAATCCCACTTTTGAGGAATTGGAAAAAGCAGATATAGACATTATGGTTGGCGCAACCATCGACAATATCATGATGGTGGAAGGTGAAATGAAAGAAGTTTCGGAAGCCGAAATGCTCGAAGCCATCAAATTTGCCCACGAAACCATCAAAGTGATGTGCCGGGCGCAAATCGAACTGGCGGAAGAAGTCGGCACTGCTGCGAAACGTGAATACAATCATGAAGAAAACGACGAAACTTTACGCGAAGATATTAAAGCCAAATTGTACGACAAAGTATACGCCATAGCCCGTTCGGGACAAGGCAAACATGAACGTAGCGAGGCTTTTGAAGCCATTGTCGAAGAATACAAAGCGCAATTCACCGAAGAAGAATTGACGGACGAAAAGAAAACTTTGATCGGCAAGTATTATCACGAAGTGGAAAAAGCAGCCATGCGCCGTTGTATTTTGGACGAAGGCATCCGTCTGGATGGCCGTAAAACTTCGGAAATCCGTCCCATCTGGTCGGAAGTGAGTTATGTTCCGGGACCTCACGGATCGGCCGTTTTCACACGCGGCGAAACGCAGGCTTTGGCAACCGTTACTTTGGGTACCAAATTGGACGAAAAAATTGTAGACGACGTCTTGGATACCGAAAAAGAACGTTTCCTGCTGCATTACAATTTTCCACCTTTCGCTACCGGCGAAGCCAGACCCCAACGAGGCGTGGGACGCCGCGAAGTCGGACACGGAAACCTGGCGCATCGTGCGTTGAAACCCATGTTACCTGAAAATTATCCTTATACGATTCGCATCGTATCCGACATCCTTGAATCAAACGGTTCTTCTTCTATGGCAACCGTTTGCTCCGGTACGCTTGCCCTGATGGACGCCGGCGTACAAATCAAAAAACCGGTATCGGGAATCGCTATGGGTTTGATTTCCGAAAACAAAGGAACAAAATACGCCGTGCTTTCGGATATTTTGGGCGACGAAGACCACTTGGGCGACATGGACTTCAAAGTAACCGGCACCCGCGACGGAATTACCGCTACGCAAATGGATATTAAGGTGGACGGACTTTCCTACGAAATTTTGGAAAACGCTTTGGCTCAAGCCAAACAAGGCAGGGAACATATTTTGGGTAAACTTCTGGAAACGATTTCCGAACCGCGTCCCGATCTCAAGCCGCATGTTCCGAGAATTGAAATGATAATTATTGCCAAAGAGTTTATCGGCGCTGTAATCGGTCCGGGCGGAAAAATAATTCAAGCCTTACAGGAAGAGACCGGAACGACGATCACTATTGAAGAAATCGACGGTGTCGGACGCGTAGAAGTTTCTGCGCCGAACAAGTCGGCTATTGACGCCGCCATAGAAAAAATCAAGGGTATTGTCGCCATTCCCGAAATCAATGAAGTATATGAAGGAAAAATCCGTTCGGTAATGCCTTACGGCGCTTTTGTCGAATTTCTTCCTGGGAAAGATGGTTTGCTGCACATTTCGGAAATTGATTGGAAACGTTTGGAAACAGTTGAAGAATCGGGCTTGAAAGAAGGAGATATCATCCAAGTAAAATTGGTAGATATTGATCCGAAAACCGGTAAGTTCAAACTATCCCGCAAGGCGTTGTTGCCGCGACCGGAACACGAAAATCATCCGCATGAAGCGCGGCCGAACCGGGAAGACAGACCTCACAGGCCGGATAGACGGAGGTTTTGAGAATTGAATTGCAATTTCGTGGGAGGGGAACGGATTAGGACGTGGCATTTCAGAAAATTATAGTCCCACTACCGTAACCGTTTTCCCGTCCATTGTTTCCTTTTTCATGTAGATTTTCTTTTCCCATTCAATACCGGAACGATGTTCGAAAACGGCGAGCCAGCTTTCGCTGCAACCGAAAATATCCATGTAACGGGCAGTCTGTTCGAGACCTTTTTCCATATATTTCGGCCCGTAATTGAGTTTGATTTCTATCGGATATTTTTGTCCTCCGTATATCAGGCAGATGTCGAGGCGACCTGTGCCTGCCGCCATATCACGGATAATCTGTCCGCCGCCGTTGATGACCCGTTGCAGAAAGCCCATCAGGATCAGATGTGGCGCTGCTTCCTTATATTCGAATCTCTTTTTCCAAATATTGCTGTTTTCGCGCCAGAATTGCTGGAAGTCGCGCATCAGGTAATCTACGTCAATGCGTCCGTTTTTCAGGTAGCGGGGCATTTGATATTCTTTGTGATGATGCAGTAAATTTTGCTGAAGATCGTAACTTAAGGTTCGGGCGATAACCTCTCCATAAATAGGATTGGCAGGCCCCAAACGTTCTTGCGTTTCGGTAATCAAGCCCAAATCCCTGACATAAAGAAAATCATCGGAAAGCCGTCCGACAAAATCTTCACCAATGATGATCGGCTCTATCACTTTGCGTACCCGTTCTTCCTTCAGCCGTTCAAGTAAACTGTCGATATGAGTATCCCGCCGCAGGATAATGTTTTGAACGGCTTGATCCACTAATTTCGCCGTTACCGGCTTTGTGTAGTCCGATTGCAGGATTTTCACAATCACCTCGCGGGCAATGGCATTCACCAGCCAAGGCTGCCCCTGTGTCTGTTCCCAGACCAGTTTTATTGCATCATCTTCAAATACTTGTCCTGTTTCACCGGTATGCTGCCGGTACAGTTCGGCAATTTCTTCTTTGGTAAAGTTTTTTAATGTTAACGATTCTGTAACGATATTGAACGGGCTTGCGCTGCCTAACGTTTCGCTGTCGGGACGGACTTTGGCTTTGTAGTCGCGGATATTGCGCATGCCCACCAGCGCTATGGAATGGACAAATGCCTGCCTCGAACGATTGTTGTAACCATCGCGCAACTGCCGGAGAAAAGTGATCAATGTCCCTTCGCTCAAACAGTCCGCTTCGTCGAATAAAATCACCAGCGGCTTGTCCAACAACATGCAAAACAGGGTAAGTTCCATGTTCAGAACGTTTGTAAAATCGCTGTAATCCGCATCTTTGGCAAATTCCGCTTTGTGAGGAATGTTCGAAAGGCGAAGCTGATTTTTTATCTTCAAGACAATTCGAGGTATCCCATCTTCCGGCTTAACAATGTTTTGTACGTTTTCCAACGAACAGCACAGCGCATAGTATTGCCCCTTTGCGTTAAGCCGGTCGGTCAAATCCTGTAGATAGGTGGTCTTGCCACTCTGACGCGCCGCATGAATCACAAAATACTGATTCATGTCTATCAACTGTTCGACGCCCTGCAAACGGGTGGCGGCGTCTATCATGTAATGTTTTGCGCTGTTACATGGCCCAGCTATATTAAAGTATCTCATTACTAAAATATTTATTATCCGGCAAAGATACTGATTTTTCACGTGTCAATCAACGTATATACTGCTCAAATTAACAATATTCGTGGCTAAATCTTTTTTTGAGGTGCTATTATACCGCACAAAGGAGAGGGACGGAATGTTGGTAGAAAAATTTTTTCTTTCTCCGCTCTTTCTCCACTCTCCCTTCGCTCTTTCTCCGCTCAAA
>JAISWH010000078.1 GCA_031271125.1 Dysgonamonadaceae bacterium | reverse complement strand
ATCAAGTCCCTAATATCGCGCAGAGCGGTGTCCGGCGAACATTTTGCCATTTTTGCCCATTTTGACGATTGCAGTTTGCCGCGAAAATCGCCGTCAAGCAGTTTGTTGAGCATTAATTTCTGGCGGTCGTTAAACGATGTTTTTGTGTGTTTATTCCAAAAATCCGCTTTGTACAGGATATTTTGCAACGTCTGTTCCGTAGCAAACAGCGCATGATTCAGGCAGGTCAAAAACCAGTTGAGCCACAGTGTTATATCGTTATTGTTGTGTTGCATTTTTTCGAGTGCGGCATAGTATTTTTTTCGCTCTTTTTGAATTTGGGCGGACATACTGTAAAATCGCTGTGAACTTTCATCGCTGCGGGCAAGCAACATGTCGGTAATCGCCCGCGCAATGCGCCCGTTGCCGTCGTCAAATGGATGCAAAGTAACAAACCACAAATGCGCAATAGCGGCTTTTATAACCGGATCCTGTTTGTTTTCAGTATTTAACCATTTCAGAAACAAATTCATTTCAGCCGGAATAACTTCGGGTTTTGGCGCTTCGTAATGCACCTTTTCGTTGTCCAAAGCGCCCGAAACAATCTGCATGTCGCCTGTGCGGTAACAGCCGGCTTTGATTTTGTACATTCCACTGCGTCCCGACGGGAAAAGCGCAGCATGCCAGCCAAACAGACGGTCTTCGGTAAGCGGTTGCGAAAAGTTTTGCGTGGCGTCGAGCATCATTTCTACAACACCTTCCGTATTTCTGTCGGCATAAATTTCGCCCGCAATTTCTATTCCCAAACGGCGGGCAATGGAAGAACGTACTGCCGCGCGATTGAGTTTTTCGCCCTCTATTTCAGACGATTTCAACACATCAAGCGTGAGCGTGGCGAGCGTGGATTCTTTTTGCAAAGCAAAACCCAATGCGCTCATTCTGCCCAGAACTCGTCCCTGCAAATGACGGACCTGCGCTAAAAGAACAACTATTTTACGCTCATTCCAGGTGAAATTCGTCCAATTCTTCTGTTGATAAATGTACTTAACCATATCATCCAAATTTTGCGGCAAAGGTACAAATTATTTTCCGCATAATTTGCGGCGAATAATCGCTTTTTTCTCCGCAAAGTTTTAATGAATACTTTACTTCCGAATTGTTCTTCAACATTGGACAACGTAAAAACTGTTTCTTAAACACATAGAAAAAGGCAATAGCACCTCAAAAAAAGATTTAGCCCTCCGGGCAGGAATAGGAATTAATAAAGAATTTTTCGTACATTTGCACCCGATTCAAATCAAAAAACAATGAAAGAATTAAAAAGAGTCGTAGCAATTCACGATATTTCAGGTTTTGGGAAATGTTCATTGACCGTTGCCCTGCCGATTATTTCAGCTGCCGGAATCGAAACTACCGTGTTACCCACAGCGGTTTTATCTACACATACAGGCGGATTTACCAATTTTACTTACCGCGACCTGACGGAAGATATTCAACCGATTGCCGACCACTGGAAGTCTTTAGGTATCGGATTTGACGCTATTTACACGGGATTTTTAGGTTCGTTTGAACAATTGGACTTAATCGGTCGTTTCTTTGATGCATTCAAAACTTCCGACAACCTTATTTTGGTTGATCCGGTCATGGCAGATAATGGGGAATTATATAAAATTTTCACGCCGGAATTTGCCGCCGGAATGAGCCGCTTGTGCAGGAAAGCGGATATTATCGCGCCTAATCTTACGGAAGCGGCTTTGTTGTTGGGCGAATCCTACAACCCCGGTCCGTATGATGAAAAATATATTTCCGAATTACTCAAGAAATTAAGCGCGTTGGGTCCCAAACAAGTGGTGTTAACAGGCGTATTCTTCAATGAAAAAGAATTAGGCGCCGCCGCTTACGACGCCCGAACAGGGGATATTACCTATTCATTCGAAAATCGAGTTCCGGGTTATTATCACGGTACGGGCGACGTTTTCGGTTCCGCGCTTTTGGCTGCTGTGATGAACGGTTTTCCGTTGAGCGAAGCGGCCGGAATTGCAGTTCGTTTCACTACTTCCGCTATTCGGAAAACGGCGGCTACCGGTACGGATATCCGTTTCGGAGTGAATTTTGAGCAGACGATTCCAGAATTTTTAAAGGATTTGAGAATCGGGAATTAATAAATTCCCGTTGGTTATCGAAATATTCGGTTTGAAGTATTTCATTCGATCGGGTAATCAACATGGAATATTTTTTCACGGAAAGAATCCATTTTTTATGCTTTCCACAAATGACGTCATTGCCGACATTTATCGGATTAATTGAAAAAGCATAGAAAAATGAAGTTTCTTTACCGTTATGTTTAACATAAATACTATTGGCGTCAATGTTCATCGAAGATAAATAGATATCCATTTCCGCACCTCGTCCGAAAATACCGGTTTGTGCACAATTTTCCAGAAAATCGACAGAACCGGAAATATCGTTCTTTAGATTTTCAAACTCTTCATCACTGATTAGCCGCCTTTTGTGATAATACCGGATTTCATCCATCAGAGAAATGAAGAAATTAGAATCAATAATCAACGTAATTTTACCTGCAAAATTGACGGTGTTGAATTTCACTCTTTTTCTCAATTCTTCAATTTCGGCAGGGATAACGACATCCGAATAATTTAGCTTCAACGAAGTTTCTTGATTCTGATGTAACCACTTGAAATAGAAAAATTTAAATAAATCCTTGAAATAAATAGAAGCAATTATCGGAACATGATTCATTACCATGATAGACTCTACATTCGAATAATTTTCCAGATGAAGTAAGAAATGGGAATATTGTTCAAATTTTTTCAAAAACACATCCGAAGGGTTTTTATCCACAGCGGTTTGCATACTAATTAACACACGCGATTCGTCGTTTCGTGCAATTAACTCATCCATTGAGAAATTTAAATCCAATGATAATTTGGACATTTCCTCAAATGTAAACGGAATTTTTCCTCTTAACCTGCGATAAGCGGATTCTTTACTAATCCCAAGTATCTTTATCAAATATTCAATCGATTTGATATTTTTAGGGATACTCTCTAAAATTTTTGTTGTTAATAAATTTTTTCGATTTCTAAGCATAGTTCTATTATATTTTTTGTAACTACCCGATATAACAGAACTATACTTTATAAAGTTTTGATAAAAATATTTAAAAAGAGATTACTTCTTTTTATTTGAAGTATATACACACAGTTTATTGTATAATATATAGACAAACGAAAACCGGACGACCGACATAGGCAACCAATAGCGTATTTCATTAGGCGTCGCGAAAGTGGTTGAAGCATAAAAAATTACACCAAAGGCAAACAAACCCCAAAAAAGAATTTTTTCGTCGGAATTGAAAGAGATATTTTTCCTCTTTACAAAAGCAAATACGGCGATTGCAAAAATAAAAATCCAACCGGTTAAATAAATACCGGGAATCGCCGGACTGATATATTTTCTGTAAATATCATTGCTGCAATTCAAATCAGCATCTTTCGGCAGTCCATACCAATCGAAAATATCATCTCCGTTTAACTTTCCATATCCGGCAATCATGCCTATCGCCGGATAAAATATTTGAGTGGAACTAGGGATCAAATAGTATCGGATAAATTCGTAAGGATAATGGACCATCAGGTATTTGCCGTAATCTTTGAAAACGCCCGAACCCAAAGTAATCCAAAGGGATGGATAGTTCATTCGGCGTTCATATATCATCTGTTCCAGATACTGCTTGAGTGGCTGTTTCTTATCCCACATAAAAGCGGTCGTTATCTGTTTCCCATTATCCGTTGTTTCGAGAATTTGCTCCTTATAATTGAGTACAAATTTATGTAAGTCTCTGATTCTTGCTTTCCTTATGGACTGCGGCGAAAGGTCGATATACGGGACAATGTGTATTGCATTATTTGCCAATTGCCAACCATCAAAGCCGGTAGAAAACTGATTAAAACCGGTTGTTTCTTTCATGTCGGATTTCACTTGATTATGGAAAATAACATACACTAAAGGAAGAACGGCCAAAGAAACCCAACGTATCGGACTTTTCACAAACAACAGAACCGGAATGAACAAAAAAGGAAAAACAACAGCCGAATACCTGATATGCAATGCGAAAAACATCAACAAAACAAACACGGCAAATGCCAGCCAACTTTTTTTCATAACCACAAAGGCAAAAGCAGCCAACATACCAAATATCATAATCGCAAAAAGCATATCGCTCATCAATGCATTTGCCATGAAAAAGGACATCGGGCTTAAAACCAGGACAGTCAATAAGGCATACCAAATGATCTGATTTTGAGGTTTGAAAAAATACTTAATTGTCAGCGCAAAAAATGCAATGGATACGGCGTATAAAAACATTTGGGCTGCAAAAACAGCATGGATGCTCGACGAAAAAAAGTATACAATCTGAAGAAACTGTGAATAACCGAAAGGCCGGTAAAAGAAAAATGAATCGTTTTTTGCGGCGAATATGTATCCGGGCGAATCTGCCGTCGCCGCAGGGTAGGGATATAACATTCGCAAAATAACGTAACCCAACACACAAATACTTACAACTATCAACCAATCAATCAGTTGCCGTTTCTGAAAAATATAGGAAGAAAATTTATTCATAAATGTAGTTATTTTTTATTTTTATTCAAATTTGTCTGCCTTTTTTTCAACCCCTGCCACGTAAGCCAAATTCCGGCAATAATGAATGGAATACTCAACAGTTGCCCCATATTCAGCAACATACCTTCTTCAAATTCTTCCTGATTGTTTTTCAGAAATTCAACGAAGAAACGTGACAGGAAAATGCCGATTAAAAACACGCCGAATATCAAGCCTTCGTATTTATAATCTTTTCTTTTCCAATACATCCATAAACAGGCAAAACCGGTAAGCACATAGAAAAACGCTTCGTAAATTTGCGTCGGATGCGAGGGCGGGGAATATACCGGCGGATATCCGTGCATCCGGTACGGTAAATTCTCAATAAAGCGGAAAGCCCAAGGAACGGTGGTTTCACGACCGTAAACTTCATGATTCATCAAATTGCCCATGCGAATCAAAGCAGCCACAAACCCGACAGGAACGACCAAACGGTCGAATGTCCACAACATGCTTTTATGCGTAACCCGTTTAGAATAAATCCAAATAGCAACAATAATTCCAATCGTACCGCCATGGCTGGCAAGTCCTCCTTCCCAAGTCTTAAAGATCTCGATCGGATGGGAAAAATAATATCCGGGATTGTAAAACAAAACATGTCCGAGACGAGCGCCGATAACCGTTGCAAAGATGACATACAAATAGAGGCTATCGTACCACTCCGGATTCAGATTTTCATTTTTCCAGATTTTTTTGACTATCCACAGCCCTAAAATAAAACCAATAATAAAGGCAAAAGCATACCAGCGGATTTCTTTACCCCAGATTGGTATGGTAAATGCAGCAGGATCAACATTCCAAGTAATATAAGATAATAACATCATTTTTCCGAATTGATTATTAAACTACAAAAGTATATAAAAAAATTGTATCTTTGCGCTATCTTTTTATGAATATTTATGAATTTCATAACAGCCATTAAAAATCGTAAGACAGTCTGCATTTATTCGGGTGAATTGTTAAATGACGAGCATGTCGCTATAATTGAAGAATTTATCCGAAAAATACAAGTGCCTTTCTGCGACAAAGTACGCATACAATTAGTCCGATCCAATCGGGATAATGAAACTACAAGATTAGGCTCTTACGGTAGAGTCAAAGGCGTTTACGAATTTTTAGCCGTAATATACGAAATGGCGCCGCTTGCCGAAGAAGCATCCGCTTATGTGTTACAAAAAATCATTTTATTCTGTACAAATTTAGGAATAGGAACTTGTTGGCTCATTGACAAATTTCATCACGAAGCTTTTACAAAACAAATTACCTTACGACACAATGAAGTACTGAAAATGGTTACTCCGATAGGCTATCCCAGCCAAAAAAGGCGAAAATTCACTCCCGTAATGCATTATGCCGATTCGGACGATAATTACAGACCTTTTGAGGAATTATTTTTCTATAAAGATTTCAACCATCCGCTTTTCGAAGACCAAGCCGGAATCTACAGCGAACCATTGGAAATGGTGCGTTGGGGACTTTTCGGTATAAACCGGCAATCTTGCCGTATCATATTTGATAACAACAATTTACACTTTTACAAACTACCATTTGAATTTGCGGCCATAGATACCGGAATTGCACTCTGCCATTTTGAACTAAGTTGCATTGAATTAAAAATTAAGGGAATATATGCGGTTGTAAAACATCAACTGCAAGAGGATATTTTAGAATATGTAATCTCATGGATTTCAAAACAATAATCATACAAATTCAAATACGATAATATTATGGAATTTATTATCATAATTACACTCATCTTACTCAACGGCATTTTTTCCATGTCGGAAATCGCATTGGTTTCGGCGCGTAAAACGCGATTGGAAACGGAAGCAAAAAAAGGCGGCAAAGCCGCAAAAACCGCTTTACTTCTTTCCAACGAACCGGATAAATTTCTTTCTACGATTCAAATAGGCATTACTTTGATCGGTATCCTCACCGGCTTGTATTCGGGAAAAGCCTTTGCCGGCGACTTTGCAAAAATCATTGAACCCATTGGATTTTTAGCTCCGTATGCTCCGGCCATCGCCACTTTTTTCATCGTATTTGTCGTAACTTATTTGACCATCGTATTCGGCGAATTGATACCTAAACGCTTAGGCCTCAAAATGTCGGAACGCGTTGCAAAAGCGGTGGCAAGGCCCATGCTTGGCCTCTCCCTCATCATGGGTCCGGTAGTCTGGCTATTATCAAAAAGCACGATTGTATTCTTAAAAATACTCGGCGTTAAAGACGATGAAAGCAAAGTGACCGAAGAAGAAATCAAATCCCTCGTAAAAGAAGGATTGGACGCCGGTGAAGTGCAGGAAGTGGAACACGCTATCGTGGAACGGGTTTTCAGCCTCGGCGACCGTGACGTGGACTCCATCATGACGCACCGCAACGATTTGGTGTGGCTGAATGTTTCCGACCACAAAGACAAAATCCGGGATACGGTCATGAAAGAAATGCACGGCATCTATCCGGTTGCCGGCGGAAATCAGGACGAAATCTTGGGCGTAGTGTATTTGAAAGACTTATTCGGACGCATCGACACAACTGATTTTTCGATGGAACAAATCATACGTCCCATACACTATCTTCCTTATAATAAGAGTGTTTACGGCGCTTTGGAACAATTCAAAAAAGCGCATCTCAAATACGCCTTCGTAACGGACGAATTCGGCGAAGTGAAAGGAATCGTCACCTTGACCGATATGATGGAAGCCCTGGTCGGCGAAGTCGCCGAAGAAGGGGAAGAAAGTTCCATTACCGTAAGGGACGACGGCAGTTTTCTTGTAGACGGACAATACTCGTTTTACAACTTCCTCGAATATTTCGACTTGGAAGAATGGTACGCCGAATATGATTACAATACTTTGAGCGGCCTGATTTTGGATATTTTGGAACATGTACCGCAGGAAGGGGAAAAATTTTCGTGGTATCATTTTGATTTTGAAATTATCGACATGGATGGAGCGAGGATAGATAAAGTTTTAGTAAAACCGAAAATTCAATAATTCAATACAATGATGACAATTCCATTATTTGAAGCGATGGTAGCCGTCGGCGGCCGGTCGAACCAGCCTGTTTCCCCCGCAGACTATGTACATTTTGTCACCCAGGATTCGCGGGAAGTAAAAGAAGGCACATTGTTCGTCGCCTTGAAAGGGCAACGTGCAGATGGCCATGATTTTATTCGGGAAGCTGAAAAACAGGGAGCCGTTGCCGCCGTTGTAGAACATGAAATAGCCGGCGTCCGTATACCGCAATTCATTGTTCCTTCTTCCGTTCCGGCTTTGGGCGATTTGGCGCGGATATGGCGCGGACGGCTGAATATTCCCGTCGTCGCAGTGACCGGAAGCGTCGGCAAGACAAGCACAAAAGAATTGATTGCATACGTGCTTGACGCAAAATTCAATACACACAAAAGCAGGAAAAATTTCAACAACGAAATAGGTCTTCCCACCGAATTGATGAATCTGGATGGAAATCACCAATGCTCCGTAGTGGAATTTGGGATGAGAAACCTCAACCAGATTAATTACCTGTCAAGAATTGCCCGTCCGAATATATCCGTAATCACCAATATCGGCATGTCGCACATTGAAATTTTAGGTTCGCGGGAAAATATCGCCAAAGCCAAAGCGGAAATCCTGGAAGGTATGGACTCGGAAGGTATCCTGATCATCAATCGCGACGACGATTTTTACGATTACATCAAATCCCGGGCGCATTGCAAGGTGATTTCTTTCGGAACAAATCCCGATGCGGACGTCTGCATCTCGGATGTGCAGTTGGATGAAAAAGCAAATCCGGGCTTTAAACTGAACGGATTCCCGATGGAAATGAAAAACAGCGTCGGAAAACATCCGGTCTACAACGCCGCTGCGGCTTATGCCGTTGCCATCCAAATGGGCGTCAATCCGGAAGATATTGCCGACCGGTTGGCTACGTTCAGCGCTCCCGACCGGCGCGGGTCTTTTTCCCGTTCCGCAAACGGCGCCTTGCTTTTGGATAATACCTACAACGCCGCCCCCGACAGCATTCAATCTTCCTTACACACGCTTTCCGAATTAGCGAGAAACGGGAAACGTACCATCGCCGTCATCGGTGAAATGTTGGAATTAGGCGCATACAGCGAGGAAGCGCACCGGCAGATAGGGAAAATAATTGCCGGTATGAATGAGCCTGAGCTGTTGGTTACCGTAGGTAAAAATACGAAATTAACCGGCGAAGAAGCGCACCGGAAGCATTGGAAACATTTTGAGGATGCGGCTTCGGCTGCTCAATACCTGTCGGAGGAAGTTACCGGCGATGATATTGTATTGTTACAAGGTTCGAATGGAGTTCGGTTGGATTTGGTGGTGGAAACTTTGACTCAACCGAAAGCGGCTGGTAAGTTCATATTGTTACACAAATAGTTGATTATTTTCAGACAATAACAGGTTAATAAAAATATTTCTAATGAACTTGTTTTTTAACATAAGTAAACGAGTTAACCATCACGGTTATTTTAATGTTTGATAAAAATAAACTAATAAGAAATAATAATTTTTCAAATTTCTCAACACGAAAAGTTGTACAAAATAAAAATTTTATATAACTTTGCACGCTCGTTACAAGTGTACTTGTTGAAAAAGTATGCTAAAAGACAGTAAATCAGCGAATAAAACGAATAAAAAGAATATAAGAAATGTCGAAGATTTGTCAAATTACCGGAAAAAGAGCAATGGTAGGCAACAATGTTTCTCACTCGAACCTCAAAACGAAAAGAAAATTTGATGTCAACCTGT
The DNA here is from genome assembly GCA_031271125.1 of Dysgonamonadaceae bacterium. Taxonomy (GTDB): domain Bacteria; phylum Bacteroidota; class Bacteroidia; order Bacteroidales; family Azobacteroidaceae; genus Azobacteroides. The sequence goes on along the minus strand of JAISWH010000078.1, from coordinate 28,342 downwards.
TCACTAAGAAATTCTATTGGGTAGAACAAGATTGTTGGGTGAACCTGAAAGTTTCCGCCAACGGTTTACGTATCATCAATAAAATCGGATTGAATGCCGCCATCAAAGGCGCAGCGGAAAAAGGTTATATAAACTTATAAATTTTAGGAGGAAAACCGAGATGGCAAAGAAAGCTAAAGGAAACAGAGTGCAAGTAATTCTCGAATGTACCGAACATAAAGAAAGCGGTCTGCCGGGAACATCCCGTTATATTACAACGAAAAACAGGAAAAATACAACGGGTAGATTGGAACTTAAAAAATTCAATCCAATCCTCAAAAGAATGACAGTTCATAAAGAAATCAAATAAATGTTTTAAACCATGGCAAAGAAAACGGTTGCGGGATACCGCGAAAAGTCGGAAGGACGTTCGTATTCAAAAGTTATCAAAATGGTGAAATCACCGAAAACAGGCGCTTATGTCTTCAAAGAAGAAATGGTGCCGAACGAAGTTGTAAAAGATTATTTTAAATAATCCATACAATACTTTGAGCTACTAACAATGAAAAAATTATAATCACGTATGAAATTAGCCTGTAAATTTTTTATAGTGGCTTATATAGCTGCGTTTTTGGTATCTTGTGGGGGAGATGATGAACCTGATTATTCCGTATCTGATCTTTCCGTATTAGAAGGTACATACTCGGGAACATGTGAAGTTTCAATTACTGATATCGGAGGTAAAGAGGTACAAACGCGAAATACGACTGTTCGTTTGGACAAAACATCTAAAAAAGACGTCTTGGCGCTATATACCAATGAGTCGGGCGCGATTATCGGTCAGGGAGATATTCTCGTAGATTTTAAAAGGACACCGGATAACTTGGGATATACCTTTAATATAAAAGGTTTTTACTTTGAATACACTTATACTAAAAACGAAGATGATTATATCCATCAATGGTTTGGAACCGATTATAGCGACGACATAAAAAATATAAAAATTACGATATCGCCCTCATCTGCTAAATATACATTATCTTCCAAAACTTTGACATTTACTTGCAAAGGTACTGTTAGTTTTGTGGGTGTGTTCGGAAACAATCAAACGCCTGTTACGCGAAAAATAGAATATAAATATTCGGTAGGAAATCAATAGTTTACTTCGCGTTTACATCAAAATTTTTCTTTACGAATATCCGTATCTGAAAATATAAACATAAAGGGTTGTGTTTTTTTCGTTTTTGAAATCGAAAGGAAATACAACCCTTAAAATTGATCTGCTGTTATTTTCCCGTCATGCGTAATTTGTCCGCCTGTTCCCGAAACCGACCGGGCAATATCCGAAAATCATCGGAAACAGCCACAATAAAAACATCACTTTTTTCATTTTCTTCATTCTTTCAATTGTTAATTTTTGCATTTTTGAAGTTTTAACACTTTTTTAAAAACGCATAAATCTATGTAAATCAATAATTTGTCAAATCAACTCTGTACTTCCGCTGTCTGTCACTGTATTGATGACAGACAACATTTTTAAATAGCTGATTTTAAGATACTTAAAAGGCCTAATGTTTTACAAATGTTTAACAAATTGTTAAATTGCAAAAATGAGGCTTGAAAATATTACTTGTAAATTATTGATAATAAGAAAGATAAGGGCGAACAGTGACAGACATTTTTGTTAAATTAAAAAACGCAGAATTTTGCAGATGATTCGCAATGACGAAGCGACAATTTGAATTGCACTTTCTTATTGAAAAGAAATTTTTTTTTACAACAATTTTAACTACCTTTGTGAAATTTGATAATGTTATAATCAATATGGGCATATTTAATTTTTTCTCTAAAGATAAAAAAGAAAATCTGGATAAGGGATTGTCTAAGACAAAGGAAAGTGTATTTTCGAAATTGACACGCATCGTTGCCGGAAAATCAAGGGTCGATGAGGACATTCTGGACGAACTGGAAGAAGTCCTGATTACTTCCGACGTTGGCGTGGAAACAACTTTGAAAATCATTTCCCGAATAGAAAAAAGAATTGCAAGAGACAAATATATTGATTCAAAAGAACTTACGTCTATTCTCAGGGATGAAATTGCATCCTTGCTGGCCGACGGCAATGCGGAAGAATCGGCAGATTTTGAATTGCCGGAAGGACAAAAACCATACGTAATAATGGTCGTGGGCGTAAACGGTGTTGGTAAAACGACTACTATCGGTAAGTTAGCTTACCATTTCAAAAAAGCCGGAAAGAAAGTTTATTTAGGCGCCGCCGATACTTTCCGCGCAGCTGCTACGGAACAATTAACGATTTGGAGCAAGCGCGTCGAAGTCCCGATCGTAAAGCAAAAAATGGGCGCCGACCCAGCCTCTGTGGCTTACGACACATTGAGTTCAGCGGTTATCAACGACGCCGACGTAATAATTATCGACACAGCCGGCCGCCTCCACAACAAAATCAACCTGATGAACGAATTGACGAAAATCAAAAACGTCATGAAAAAAGTTATTCCCGATGCACCGCAAGAAGTTTTGTTGGTTCTCGACGGATCAACCGGACAAAATGCTTTTGAGCAAGCCAAACAATTTACCGTAGCCACCGAAGTTACGGCTTTGGCTATCACCAAATTGGATGGTACGGCCAAAGGCGGCGTTGTAATCGGCATTTCCGACCAATTCAAGATTCCGGTAAAATACATCGGTTTGGGTGAAAGTTTGGAAGATTTACAAGTATTCAGGAAACGCGAATTTGTAGACTCTTTATTCGGATAAAATGAGAAAAAACAAAGTCGATATAATAACTTTGGGCTGTTCAAAAAACTTGGTCGATTCGGAATTGCTGATGCGGCAATTTACTGCAAACGGTTTTTCGGTTGCGCACGACGCGGAAAAAAACGGCGGGGAAATAGTCGTAATCAATACTTGCGGTTTTATAGAAAGCGCTAAAGAAGAGTCGATTAACATGATTCTTCGGTTTGGAGAAGCAAAGAAAAGCAAACAAGTGCGGAAACTTTTCGTAATGGGATGCCTTTCCGAAAGATACAAAAAAGAGTTGGAAAAACTGATTCCCGAAGTCGATAAGTTTTACGGGAAATTCGATTGGAAGGAATTACTGTCTGATCTGGGAAAACCTTATCACGCGGAATTATCGTCCGAAAGAACGCTCACTACGCCGGCGCATTACGCTTACATCAAAATAGCGGAAGGCTGCAACCGCAAATGTTCTTACTGCTCTATCCCGTTAATTACCGGTAAATACCAATCCCGGAGCATGGAAGAAATAGAAACGGAAGTTCGCAAGCTGGTAAGTCAAGGCGTCAAGGAATTTCAACTGATTGCCCAAGATTTAACTTATTACGGATTGGATATTTACAAGAAATTCGGCATCGCGGAATTAACCGATCGTATTTCGGATATTCAGGGCGTAGAATGGATACGTTTGCATTATGCTTATCCGGCGCAGTTTCCTATGGATTTACTGAAAGTAATGCGCGAAAAAGAGAATGTCTGCAAATACTTGGATATTGCGCTGCAACACAGTAGTGATGCTATGTTGAAAAAGATGCGGAGACATATCACCCGTGCAGAAACCGTTGAGTTATTGCAAATCATTCGGCGGGAAGTTCCGGGTATTCACCTCCGGACAACGATGATGGTCGGCCATCCGGGCGAAACGGACGCGGATTTTGCCGATATGTCGGATTTCATTCGTGAAATGCGGTTTGAACGGATGGGCGCTTTTCCTTATTCCGCCGAAGAAGGAACTTATTCGTACCGGTATTACGAAGACGACATTCCACCGGAAATCAAGAACGAACGAATGGACGAATTGATGTCCGTGCAAGAACAAATCGCTCACGAAACCAATGAAAACAAAGTGGGACAAACTTTGAAAGTCATGATTGACCGTGAAGAATCCGGGTTTTATATCGGTCGGACGGAATACGATTCCCCGGAAGTTGATCCGGAAGTGCTGGTGGAAAAAACACAAAACGTAGTTGCCGGCGAATTTTATCCGGTAAAAATTACCGGAACGCAATTGTTTGATTTATTGGGAAAAATCGGATCTATATAATTAAATAAAATAGTATATGAATTCTACAGAATTTACTACAGCATTAGCCAAGAAATTGGAGCTGTCCAGATTAGAAGCTGGAATAAGATTGGATGATTTGCTGTCCGTAATTGCTACGGAACTCGCAAACGGTCATGTAATTTCTATTACTAACTTCGGCAATTTAGAAGTAAAGAAAAGAAATGAAAGAGTAAGCGTTCATCCCGTAACGGGAAAAAGAATGTTGCTCCCACCCAAAATGGTTGTGAAATTTAAACCTTCCGCATCTTTCAACAAAAAAATAAAAGATTTGAATTATGAATGAAAAAATCAGCTTGCAGGATTTAGTCGTTCTTTTGGCTGAAAAATCAAATATCACCAAAAAAGACGCCGAAACATTGGTAAAAGAATGTTTCGATATAATGGAAAAAGGTCTCGAAAATGATAAACTTCTGAAAATAAGAAATTTAGGTACATTTAAACTCTCTTGGGTAGAAGACCGGGAAAGCGTTGACGTCTCAACCGGCGAAAGAGTCTTAATTCCGGCACATTACAAAGTGACATTTTCTCCGGATATAGAATTGGCAGAAAGAATAAATACTCCTTATGCTTCTATGGAAACTGTTGAAATAGAAGGAAATGAATACAGAGAAAAAATCGAAGATATATTAGACGAAGATAACGATGACGAAGTGGAGGATGAGGTTGATGAAAATTCTGCAAAATCCGGCTATTTCTGGGGTAGACCCGAAACACAAAAAAAACCGGAAAGTGTAAATGCGAAAGCTGAACCGGAAAAGCCGCAGGAAGAACCGGAAGTAATAGAAGTCAAACCGGAAGAACCGCAGGAAGAACCGAAAGTAATAGAAGCTGAACCGGAAGAGTCGCAGAAAGAACCCGAAGTAATAGAAGCTGAACCGGAAGAGCCGCAGGAAGAACCCGAAGTAATAGAAGCTGAACCGGAAGAGCCGCAGGAAGAACCTGAAGTAATAGAAGCTGAACCGGAAGAGCCGCAGGAAGAACCTGAAGTAATAGAAGTCAAACCGGAAGAGCCGGAAAAAGAACCTGAAGTAATAGAAGTCAAACCGGAAGAGCCGCAGGAAGAACCTGAAATAATAGAAGTCAAACCGGAAGAACCGGAAATAATGGAAATCGAAAAAGAAAAACCGGAAGACAAAAAAGAAGAAGAACTTGAAGATAAGGACGATGAATTGGAATATAATAAAGAAGAAGAACCTGAGTACGACGAATTGTACGATGAAGATTATAACCGGAGAGGGGCAAATAACGGCTTCTTTTGGTTCTTTTTCCTGGTCATCTCTGTATTAATTTTATTTTTTGCCGCCCGCTATTTTTGCCCCAAAATTCAAACTCGGATAATAGAAGAGGCAATTCCCGATTCGGTAGTAGTCTTTACATATTCGGTTAATCAGTCGCAAAACACCGACAGTTTAAAGATGGCGCAAAAAACCGATTCTGCAACAGTACAAGCAATCAATACGCAAAAGAAACAAGTGCAGAATCCTTCAAAGACGAAGACACCAACTCCTCCGGCGACAAAACCGGCTACCGCTCCGAAAACAAAAGCGACCGGGAGTCAGCCTACAAAAACCGGCGGCAATAAACAACACGAGATACTACAAGGAGAACGTCTAAACACGATTGCTTTGCGGGAATATGGGCACAAAGCTTTTTGGGTTTATATTTACGATGAAAATCGCAAAACGATCAGCAATCCCGATTTGATAGAACCCGGAATGGTAATCAGCATTCCTCCGGCAGAAAAATATGGGATAAACAAAAACAACCCCGAATCGGTTAATAAAGCGCTGAATTTAGAACAACAATATAAAAAATATTGAAAAGAAAGTGATGAAGCAATCCGGAAAAAGGTACTGTTTGTTTTTTGACAGCGCCTTTTTCCAAAGCATCCTTTTAATTATAATTAATCATTTTTAACTCGTTATGTATTTCAATCCCGATTTAACATTTATATTTTTGCAGCGTCAAAATAAAATATGATTTTAAAAATAAAAACAAGTATTTTTTATGAGTCAAACAGTTGATATTCGTGAATTAAACGAAAAAATCGAAAGCAAAAGCGGTTTCGTCAATATGATTTTTATGGGCATGGATCAAGCCATTGTAGGACAAAAGCACTTGGTTGAATCTTTGCTTATCGGTCTTTTGTCGGATGGACATATCCTGTTGGAAGGCGTCCCTGGTCTGGCAAAAACATTGGCAATCAAAACATTGGCTTCATTGATTGACGCCAAGTACAGTCGCATTCAATTCACACCGGACTTACTTCCGGCCGACGTTGTAGGAACCATGATTTACAGTCAGAAAAAAGAAGAATTTCTGGTAAAACACGGTCCTGTTTTTGCCAATTTCATTTTGGCGGACGAAATCAACCGCGCTCCCGCAAAAGTACAAAGCGCTTTGCTCGAAGCGATGCAGGAACGTCAGGTTACTATCGGAGAAAGTACTTACAAACTTCCCGAACCTTTTTTGGTAATGGCTACGCAAAACCCTATCGAACAAGAGGGTACTTATCCCTTGCCGGAAGCGCAAGTCGACCGTTTCATGTTGAAAGTCATTATCAATTATCCGAAAAAGGACGAAGAAAAACTGATTATCCGCCAGAACATCAGCGGAAAAGCGATTGACCTCAAACCGGTGTTGAAGAAACAGGAAATATTGGAAGCCCGTAAAATTGTCGGAGAAGTTTACTTGGATGAAAAAATAGAAAAATACATCGTAGATATTGTTTTCGCGACACGTTTTCCGCACGAACACGGACTTCCGACGCTGAAAGACATGATTTCGTTCGGCGCTTCCCCGCGTGCATCCATCAACCTGGCATTAGCCGCACGCGCTTACGCCTTCATCAAACGAAGAGGTTATGTGATTCCGGAAGACATTCGCGCCGTCTGTTTCGACGTTTTGCGCCACCGCATCGGTCTGACTTACGAAGCGGAAGCCCGTAATTTAACATCCGAAGAAATTATTGCCGAAATTCTAAATAAAGTCGAAGTTCCCTAAACAATTGGTAGAGGTGAATTATGAAAAAAGAGTGAAGAAGTAAAAATAAAATGAATATAATTATTTTAAAATATGCAATGGTTTTGAGTGTAGTAGTAATAGGTAGTATTTTGGTTGTTTGGTTTGATCATAAGGATTCCAAGGAATTAGATGAGTTGGATCAGTAAATTAACAACCGAAGAAATTATTGCCGAAATTCTAAACAAGTAATAATTAAAAACATGGCAAAGTTAAAACATCCTATTCGGGAAGCTGAGCGCTATCTGCAAAATGCAAGAGAACTGTTATCTGTAAAAGCCGAAAAAGACGGCGATTTTTATACGGATAATAAATATGTAAAAATGGCGGGAAATACGGCATGGAATGGAGTGCTTGTTGCACTTGATGCGGTATTGGATGTCCGTAAAAATATGAAGAAAGGACAACGTTTGGATTTTAAGGATTATCAAATGTCAATTGTCAGGAAAGACAATAAGATGAATCAACATTTGATTAATGCTTATGAATTGCTACATAAATCGTTAGGTTATGATGGCGTAACTTCATACCGAACAGTACAAGATGCTATGAATTTGGCAAGCGTTCTCATTGGTTGGGCGGATAAAAATTATGTAGCAGATACACAAGATGTTTTGACGGGCAAATCAAGTGGTTCTTTCTTTCGCTCTTTAAAATTTTGGTGAAATTGCATGGAAACAAGCGAATTATTAAAAAAAGTACGACAAATCGAAATCAAAACGCGGGGATTGTCCCGCAATATTTTCGCCGGACAATACCATTCTGCGTTTAAAGGTCGGGGTATGGCTTTTTCGGAAGTTCGGGAATACGAATTCGGCGACGACATCCGCGATATTGATTGGAATGTGACCGCGAGATATTCAAAGCCCTACATAAAAATCTTCGAAGAAGAACGGGAATTGACCCTCATGCTGTTGATCGACGTTTCGGGAAGCCGGAATTTCGGTACAGTCGAATCGCTGAAAAAAGACATGGTCGCCGAAATAGCGGCTACCCTTGCTTTTTCGGCGCTCCAAAACAACGATAAGATTGGCGTTATCTTTTTTTCAGACCGGATAGAAAAATTTATCCCTCCTAAAAAAGGCCGGAAACATATTCTCTATATCATCCGTGAACTCATTGATTTTGAGCCTCAACACGCCAATACCGATGTAGGACAAGCGTTGAAATACCTGACCAACGCCATCAAAAAACGCTGTACGACATTCGTTTTTTCCGATTACATCGACAAAGGGGATTATCAGGACGCGCTCACCATTGCCAACAGAAAGCATGATGTGGTAGCCATTCAGGTTTACGACAACCGCGAAACGGAAATGCCCAAAGTCGGGATAGTAAAAGTAAAAGACGCCGAAAACGGAATCGAAAAATACGTCGATACCTCTTCTTTCAAAGTGAGGACGGCTTACAAACATTGGTGGGAAAAACGCCAGGCCGAGATGCACAACGCTTTTAAACGAAGCCGCGTAGACGCCGTTTCGATCCGCACGGACGAAGATTACGTAAAAGCTTTGATAGGATTGTTTAACATACGCAGTTGATAGAAAACGATGAAGAAAAATAACCGGATAAAAGTTGTTATGTGTGTGATCGGTTTATGGATAAGCCTTTTTCCCATATCTGCCCAGCCGCCTGTTATCAAAGCAGTTATGGACTCGACTCATATCTTTATCGGCCATCAGACACAGATTCACGTAGAAGTTGCGGCCAATAAAAATCAACAGTTACAGATTCCCACAATTACCGACACGCTGATGAACGGCATAGAAGTGTTGGCCGTCTCGAAAATCGACACTGCCGATTTGGGAAACGACAGAATCCAATTGAAATACCATTATTTAATCACCTCTTTCGATTCGGCTCTGTATTTGTTGCCGCCGTTCAAAGCCATTGCAGGAGCGGATACGGCTTATTCCGAATCGTTGGCCTTGAACGTTTCGACGCTCCCGGTAGATACGGAGTCCAAACAATTCTTTGATATAAAAGGAGTTGTACAGCCGCGATTTGTGTGGACGGATTATCTTCCGCAAATTATCGGAATTATCCTGGGTTTGGGACTCCTTGCATTGATCGTTTATATTATTTACCGCAGGATGAACAACCAGGCAATCATCCCTTTCCTGAAAAAAGAAGAGCCTTATATCCCGCCTTACGAACGAGCCATCAAGGGTTTGGACGTGGTAAAAGCTCAAAAATTATGGCAGATGGGAAAAGTAAAAGAGTATCATTCCGACATTACGGATATTTTGCGGAAATACATTGATGAACGGTTTGATGTGCCGGCTCCGGAAATGACTTCCGGCGAATTATTGGACAAATTAAAGGGATACAGCGATACGGATACTTCCTACGACAACCTGAAACAAATTCTTATCCTGGCCGATTTCGTGAAATTTGCCAAATACAACCCGCTTCCCGACGAAAACGAATTGAGTCTGATGAATGCGTATTTGTTTGTCAATCATACGAAAAAAGAAGAATCGGCGGTGGAAGAAAATGAGAAAAAAGAAGTAAATGAAGTCAATTAGTGTTTATTAAACTGAGAAAAAATGGTTTTTGCAAATCCAATATATTTGTGGCTATTGCTTGTACTTATCCCGATGATCGGATGGTACATTTGGAAATTGCGTAAATCGCAAGCCTCTATCCAACTATCATCCTTAGAAGGATTTGAAAAAGCGCCGAATACTTTTCGGATTTACTTGCGCCGTCTTCCGTTCGTTTTCCGGCTGCACGCGATTGCGTTCCTGATTATTGCCATGGCGCGTCCGCAAACAACCGACCGGTGGAATACGGAAACGACGGAAGGCATCGACATCATGATGAGTCTGGATATTTCGTCCTCCATGTTGGCGCAAGACTTGAGACCCGACCGGCTGAAAGCCGCCAAAGATGTCGCCGCATCGTTCATCAATGGACGTAAAAACGACAACATCGGCCTGGTGGTTTTCTCCGCCGAAAGTTTTACCCAATGTCCGCTTACTACCGATCACGCGGTTTTGTTGAACCTGCTGAAAGACGTAGAGTGCGGAATGATCGAAGACGGAACGGCTATCGGACACGGGCTGGCAACCGCAGTCAGCCGCCTGAAAGACAGTAAAGCGAAATCTAAGGTGATTATCCTTCTGACCGACGGCACCAACAATCGTGGGGAAATCGCTCCCGTCACAGCCGCTCAAATCGCTCAAGCCTACGGAATCCGAGTTTACACGATTGCCGTTGGAACGATTGGCGAAGCGCCTTACCCGATGCAAACAGCAACCGGCGTGAGAACGCAAATGGTAAAAGTGGAAATCGACGAAAAAGCATTGACGGAAATCGCTCAAATTACCGGAGCACGCTATTTCAGGGCTACCAACAATAAAGCCCTGGTAGAAATCTACAAGGAAATCGACCAGATGGAAAAAACAAAAATGAGTGTGCAGGAATACAGCAAAAAGCAGGAAGAATATGGCCGTTACGCAATGTTGGCCTTGTTTTTCTTCTTGATGGAACTCCTGTTGAGGTATACAATATTAAGAAACATTCCATAAATTTCAATATGTATGTTTAGATTTGCACATCCCGAATATTTGTATTTATTGGCATTATTGCCCGCTTTTTTGCTCCTTTTCCTGTACGCCATGTACATCAAAAAGAGGAACCTGAAAAGATTAGGCAACATGAAGATTCTTCGCGGATTAATGCCCGATGTGGCCTTGAAAAAGCAACATCTGAAATTTTGGTTGTTGTTTGTCTGCCTGGGCTTATTCATCATGATCATTGCCGGTCCGCAATTCGGCTCAAAATTGGAAACCGTCAAACGGCAAGGCATTGAAGTGATGATTTGTCTGGACGTATCCAACTCCATGTTATCCGGCGATATAAACCCAAGCCGTTTGGAAAAATCCAAACAGATTTTATCCAAATTGATCGACGATTTACGCAATGATAAAATCGGTTTGATAGTCTTTGCCGGCGATGCCTTTATCCAATTGCCCATTACTTCGGATTATGTTTCGGCAAAAATGTTTTTGTCGTCGATTAATCCGTCGATGGTGCCGACGCAGGGAACGGCTATCGGGGCGGCGATCAATTTGGCGATCAGCTCTTTTTCGCCATCGGAAAAATCGGAAAAAACAATTATCTTGATTACCGACGGGGAAAACCACGAAGACGATGCCTTGGGCGCCACTAAGGCCGCGAACGAAAAAGGAATCAAAATCAACGTTTTAGGCGTAGGATCGCTACAAGGAGGACCCATCCCAACCCCCGACAATAATTATCAAAAAGATAAAGACGGGACGATGATTATTACCAAACTGAATGAGCAAATGTGTCAGGATATTGCAACTGCCGGCAACGGCATGTATGCAAGAACCGACAACACAAACAGTGCGCTGAAAGCCCTGCAAAAGGAATTAGCTAAAATGACCAAATCGGAGGTGGAAAATAAAATTTATTCTTCATACGACGAAAAATACCTGATTCCGGCCTGGTTTTTGTTGTTCCTTTTAATTGTGGAATTTTTGATTTTAGATCGGAAAAACAGGATTTTAAGTAAAATCAAACTTTTTAATTGATAACATTCACATGGATAAAAATCAAATACAGGAGGCAAACCGTTATCTTGCGAATGCAAGGCAGATTTTATCGGAAAGAGCCAAAAAGGATGGCGATTTTTACAGCGACGCGAAGTATGTCAGGACTGCGGGTCATGTGGCTTGGTGCGGTGTCCTTGTCGCTTTAGATGAAGTATTGGATGTCCGTAAAAATTTAAAAAGTCGTCAACGTCCCGACTTTAATGATTATCTGTCGGCAGTATCAAAGATTGACTCCAAAATGACCCGTCCTTTGTTGACTGCTTATGAAACTTTACACAAAGTTCTCGGTTATGACGGTAATCTTCGGTATAAAATAGTTCAGGATGGTCTTGACCAAGCTAAATTCATTGTAGATTGGGCTTCTCAACATTATAATCCGGAAACGCAGGCAGCGCCGGCGCTTTCACGCAAAAGTTCATTTTTAAGCGCATTCAAGTTTTGGTAAATTTATAATTTATGAAAAGAGTTTTTTATGTGTTTTTATCCTGCCTCATCGCCCTTTCGACGCCCGCCTTTTCCCAAAAGGAGGTCAGGAAAGAATTGAAGAAAGGAAACAAGGAGTATAAACAGGAAAAATATACCGAAGCTGAAATCAAATACAGGAAAGCTTTGGAAGCGAACGCCCGCTCGAAGGACGCCGCTTATAATCTGGGTAACAGCTTATACAAACAGTCGAAGTTTCCGGAAGCCATGCAACAATACCAAGCCGCGCTTGCTCCGGAAGAAGACAAAAATTTTGCCGCCGCCGATTGGCACAACATGGGAAACGTCTTTATGAGCAATAAAGACTATCAAAAAAGCATCGAGGCTTATAAACAATCGCTTCGGCTGAATCCCTCCGACGACGAGACGCGCTATAATCTGGCTTTGGCTCAGAAACTGCTGGAAAATCAACAGCAACAAAACGATCAGAATCAAGACAAGCAGGAGCAGAACAAAGACGAACAGCAAAAGCAAGACCAACAGCAACAGCAAGACAAACAGGATCAGCAGCAGCAACAGCAGAATCCCAATGAAATGCAAAAAGAAAATGCCGAACAAATCCTGAATGCAATGATGCAAAACGAACGCAACACGCAGGAAAAAGTGAAAGCAGAACAGATAAGGCAACTAAAACAACGGAAAACGGATAAGAATTGGTAAAGATATGAAGCATTTGATTTTTTTATTCACAATATTTTGCTTGGGAATCGGACGGATTTCAGCCCAGGAAGTAACATTCAGAGCCTCTTCCGAAAGAACGGTTGTTGTCAATCAACAATTCCGGATAGCTTACACCTTATCGACTCCCGAACAGACCAAAGCAAAAAATTTGCAATTGGGCGACATTAAAGACTTTGATGTTTTATACGAACCGGTGCTTTCCCAGCAAGGCATGTCTGCAACCACTATCAACGGGAAGATGACTTCCTCATTCACATCTGTGTACACTTGCGTAGTCATGGCCAAAACGGAAGGAACGTTTACCATTCCGCCGGCCGCAATCACCGTAGGAAACAGCACGTATAAGTCCAACGAATTGACCGTCAAGGTGCTTCCCGCCGATCAGACGGCAAACGCGGCCGCTCAAAACAACAACGCTTCACAGGCCGGACAACAACAGCCGGCGACCAACGCACCGTCCAATCAAGACGTGTTCGTTGTGATGCACGTATCCAAAAATTCCGTTTATGAAAATGAAGGTCTTTTGGTTACTTTCAAATTGTATTCCTTAGTTGATATTAGCGCTTTTTCCGGCGCTAAATTTCCCGAATTTGAAGGGTTTATTTCCCAGGAAATAGATTTAGGAACGAATACGCAAATGAACCTGGAGCCTTACAACGGGCGCAATTACCGCACCGCAATTATCAAACAAACCGTCTTGTATCCGCAACGTTCGGGAAAAATCACGATCGGCGCAGGGAAATTCGACGTCGTTGCCCGTATCCGTTCCCAACAAAGGGTCAGGAGCTTCTTCGACGACTTTTTCGATACTTATTCCGACGTCAAAAAATCATTGACTTCCGCGCCGGTAACGATCAATGTCAAGCCCTTGCCCGCCGGCAAACCGGCTTCTTTTTCGGGCGCCGTCGGCGAATATACGATGACTTCGTCAATCAGTTCCGACAAAGTGAAATCCGACGACGCCATCACCGTCAAAGTGAACATTTCCGGAAACGGAAATATCAAATTGCTTAAAAATCCGGAAATTGTTTTCCCAAACGACTTTGAAGTATTTGATCCTGTTGTTGATACGAAAACCAATGTTACCACATCGGGCGTCAGGGGAACAAAATCCATTGAGTACAACGCTATTCCGCGTTATGCCGGCGATTTTACCATTCCCAAAACCGAATTTTCCTATTTCGACCTGAAATCGCAGACTTACAAGACATTGAGCACTCCGGCATATCCATTGCATGTCGAACAGGGGGAAGCCGGAAGCGGAAACACTACCGCACCTGTCCTCAATGCTACGGATAAGGAAAGTATCCGCTTTTTGGGAAAAGACATCCGGTACATCAAGACGGAAAATTACAACTTCCACAGAGGTTCGTTTTTCTTTGGGACATTCAATTATTATTTGTTCTATATCATTCCGGCGCTGCTGTTTATCGTTCTTTTCATCATTTACCGGAAACAGGCGGCCGAGAATGCCAATATCGCCTTGGTACGCACTAAAAAGGCCAATAAAGTCGCATCCAAACGACTGAAAACAGCTGCTAAATACCTGAATGAAAACAAACAGGAAGCATTTTACGACGAAACGTTAAAAGCTGTTTGGGGTTATCTAAGCGATAAATTGAATATTCCTGTTTCGACGTTGACCAAAGACAATGTGGAAGCCAATTTAACCCAATACGGAGTGGATGAAAATTTAATCCGCGATTTCAGGAATATCCTCGACACGGCGGAATTTGCACGTTTTGCGCCTGCACAGACAAGCGGGACGATGGACGAATTGTATCGTTCAACCGTTGCAGCGATAGATAAAATGGAAAGTATAATCAAAAAATAAGGTGAGAAAATGAAGAAACTGTTTTTTATACTGACAACAATTTTAATCACAACAACGCATTTGCCGGCGCAAGACATCCTGCAAGCCGCGAATGACGCTTACGCCAAAGGCGATTTTACGAAAGCTATCGAATGGTACGAAGCCGCCCTGAAAGAAAATGGGGAGTCGGCAACCGTTTATTATAATTTGGGTAACAGTTATTACAAAATCAACAAAATAGCTTCAAGCATTTTAAATTACGAACGAGCGCTTCTGTTAGCCCCCGGAAACGGCGACATCCACTTCAATCTGGAAATCGCCAAACTGAAAACCGTTGACAAAATCGAACCTGTCGGGGAATTCTTCCTTACCTCATGGTTTCATTCGATTGAGGACAGTTTGAGCACCGACGCCTGGAGCAGATTCGCCATTGCCTGCTTTATCCTGTTGATTGGCTGCCTGTTTCTCTTTTTCTTTTCCCGTAAGATTTTAATCAAAAAATTAGGCTTTTACGCCGGTATTTGTCTGTTTGTACTGGTCGTTTTCGGAAATATTTTCGCCTACAATCAAAAGAAAAGCCTGACACAACGCGACAGCGCCATTATTTTCGTGCCGACAACCACCATCAAAAGTTCGCCGGCCGACAGCGGAACAGACCTGTTCATCCTCCATGAAGGCGCCAAAGTGAAACTGAAAAACAAAATCAGCAATTGGAACGAAATCGAAACTGCCGATGGGAATGTCGGTTGGATTAAAAGCAGCGAGATTGCAGTGATTTGAAGAGGATGTCTCAAGAAGCAAATCATCACACAATGGAAAATTACAACGAAGTCATTGACGTACAAGGCGCCCGTGTTCACAACTTAAAAAATATCGACGTTCAAATTCCCCGCAACAAATTTACCGTCATTACCGGCTTGAGTGGAAGCGGTAAATCTTCTTTAGCTTTCGATACGATTTTTGCCGAAGGACAGCGACGTTATATTGAAACTTTTTCGGCTTATGCCCGCTCTTTTCTCGGTAATCTCGAACGTCCCGACGTGGACAAAATATCAGGCTTAAGCCCTGTTATTTCCATCGAACAGAAAACGACTAACCGCAGTCCCCGCTCGACTGTAGGAACAACAACGGAAATTTATGATTTCCTCCGCCTCCTTTACGCCCGCGCCGCTGACGCTTATTCTTATCTTTCCGGTGAAAAAATGGTCAAATACACGGAAGATCAAGTCGTCAATTTGATTATAGACCAATACGCAAAAAAGAAAGTCTATATCCTGGCTCCGGTAGTCCGAAACCGGAAAGGGCATTACAAAGAACTATTCGAACACCTGCAAAAGAAGGGCTTCCTTAATGTTCGCACAGACGGTCAATTGCGTGAAATCATTCCGGGTCTGAAATTAGACCGTTACAAAAACCACTCGGTGGAAGTTGTGATTGACAAACTGCTTATCAGTAAAAAGGATGAAAAACGGATTAAAGAAAGTGTAAAAACCGCGATGCGCATCGGCGAAGGTTTGTTGTTAATACTTGAATTGGGAACCGATAAAATCCGTTATTTCAGCCGGCAGCTGATGTGTCCCGTCACGGGACTGTCTTACAGCGAGCCGGCGCCGCATAATTTCTCGTTCAATTCTCAACAAGGCGCTTGCCCTAAATGTAAAGGATTGGGCTATGTGAATCAGATTGATTTGAAGAAAATTATTCCAAATCCCAATTTGAATATTTATCAAGGCGGTATTGTTCCCCTTGGGAAATATCGTAATGTCTTGATCTTTTGGCAGATTGAAGCCATTTTGGATAAATATGGAGTATCCTTGAAAACGCCTTTGAAAGACGTCCCCGAAGAAGCCATCGACGAAATTATGAACGGAACGGAAGACCGCCTGCATATCAAAAACGAGTCTTTGGGTAATTCCAACTATTTCCTTTCTTTTGAAGGTGTTAACAAGTATATTACTATCCAGCAGGAACAGGATACTTCGGCGGCGGCCCAGAAATGGGCAGGCCAATTTATCCGGACACAGACTTGTCCCGAATGTCACGGACAAAGACTGAACAAGGAAGCCTTACATTATTTATTGAACGGAAAAAATATTTCCGACTTGTCGGAAATGGATATTTTTGAACTTTATGAATGGCTGAACGATCTGAATAACCATTTGTCGGCCAAACAAAAAGCCATTGCAAAGGAAATTCTCAAAGAAATTCATTCAAGGCTTCAATTTCTGCTGGATGTCGGCCTGGATTATTTGGCGCTGAATCGATCATCCGTAAGCCTTTCGGGAGGAGAAAGCCAGCGCATCCGGCTGGCTACCCAAATCGGATCGCAATTGGTCAACGTGTTGTATATTCTTGATGAGCCGAGCATCGGCTTGCACCAACGTGATAACGAACGCTTAATCGAGTCGTTGAAACAATTGCGCGATACCGGCAATTCGGTCATCGTTGTGGAACACGATAAAGACATGATGTTAAGCGCCGATTATGTGATTGACCTTGGTCCCCATGCCGGCCGCAAAGGCGGTGAACTCGTTTTTGCAGGCACACCGGATGAATTACTCCGGGTAGATACTTTAACGTCCTCATACCTAAACGGAAAAGAGAGTATTCCCATTCCCCGGAAAAGAAGGGAAGGAAATGGAAAAGAAATTATTTTGAGAAACGCTTCGGGTAACAACCTGAAAAATGTAACCGTTCATTTGCCATTGGGGAAATTTATCTGTGTCACCGGCGTTTCGGGAAGTGGGAAATCTTCCCTTATCAACGACACACTGGAACCGGTTATCAGCAAAAAGTTATACCGTTCCCTTCAGGATCCGTTACCTTACGAATCTATTGAAGGAATGGAATATATCGACAAAATTGTCAATGTCGATCAATCTCCCATCGGAAAAACGCCGCGTTCCAATCCTGCTACTTATACCGGTATTTTTTCCGACATCCGCAACTTGTTTGTCGAAATGCCCGAATCGAAAATACGAGCTTATAAGCCCGGACGATTTTCGTTCAACGTGGCGGGCGGACGTTGCGAAGCGTGTAGCGGAAACGGTTATAAATCCATCGAAATGAATTTCCTGCCCGACGTGATGGTGCCTTGTGAGGTTTGTCACGGAAAACGTTACAATCGCGAAACGCTCGAAGTTCGTTATCGGGGGAAATCTATTGCCGATGTCCTGGACATGACCATCAATAGAGCTGTCGAATTTTTTGAAAATGTGCCGAGTATTTACCACAAAATCAAAGTATTGCAAGATGTCGGCATGGGCTACATCAAACTTGGGCAATCTTCTACCACTCTGTCGGGCGGTGAAAGCCAACGCGTGAAATTGGCGGCCGAATTAGCCAAACGGGATACCGGAAAAACGCTTTATATTCTGGACGAACCGACTACCGGTCTGCATTTCGACGACATTAAAGTGCTGCTCGAAGTCATCAACCGCTTAGTTGATAAAGGAAATACCATGATTATTATTGAACATAACCTGGATGTTATCAAATGCGCCGATTATGTTATCGACATGGGACCCGAAGGCGGCAGGGGCGGCGGCGAAGTGCTTTTTGCCGGCACCCCTGAAGAATTGGTAAAGTCAGGCGCAAGTTTTACGTCTATGTTTTTGGCGAAAGAATTGCTTAAACGAAAAAAGTAAAAACTTTATCTTACCTGACAGAATAATCCTCTTTCACAAAAGCGGCATTATTCAAATAATCCAGACTGGCCTTAACCGATTCGAAAGCCGGAAGATTATATTGTTCCACTTCGACAATCAGGTATTTGACGGCAGGGTCGATATTGTTGAAAAGGGCTTCGAAATCCATGTATCCGCTTGCGCCCAGTTCTTTTTCATCTTTGATGTGCAACAAATCGAATCGACCGGGATATTGTTTAAACAATTCGGCAGCTAAGCGGCCACCTTTTTGAGACCAATAAACATCCAATTCGAAGAATACTTTGGACGGATCGGTATTTTGTATCATGTAGTCATACCATGTTATGCTGTCGGAAGGCGCATTTTCCAAAGGAAAAATTGTTTCAAATTCGGCGCTGTGATTATGGTATCCGAATTTCAAACCGGCGGCATTACATTTTTCACCGATTTGATTGAAATAATCGCAATAAGCCTGTAATTGTTTTACGTTTTCCGGTTTAGGCATGGAAGGCACTACGATGTATTTTAAACCCGCAGCTTTGTGAACGGCGATACATTGATCCCACCAAGCCCAAACAGGTTTCATGTCTGCTTCCAAAGCTTTGCCGACGTGGCAGGAAAGAGCGAACAGTCCGGCGGCGTCTAATTTAGCCTTAAACTCTTCGGGCGTCATCTCATAAATTTTTCCGTCGGAATAATTGGCAGTTTCGACGTATTTGTAAGCCATTTGACCGACCGCTTTGATTACCGAATCAATGCCGACGGATGAATCACTAATAGCGCCACGCAAAGAATAGAGTTGAAGGCCGATGTTTTTTTCAGGGACATTCACTACCGGGTTGCTTTCTTTTTTCGCCGTGCAGGCAAAAAACAATGAAGTTGCGCATAGCAACAGCATAAATTGAATTGTTCTCATGTTTACTTTTTTTTAATAGATGATTGACTTTTTTGAATTAAAACAAAATATAGATAGATTTTTAATCTACAATCTCAACATAAATTTCTTGTTCGTCGTCCCATTCGAATTCACAACCCACGGGTGCGGACAAAATGCCGTCCAAGGCCGGATTAATGGATAGCATTTGTTCGGGATAGACCGTTTCGGTATTTGTAGGATTATCCAGGTATTCATCATCCTCATCGCCGTAGAGGAATCGCCATCCGCTGTCAATATTATTCTCAGGAGTATCTCGGTAACAATAACCGATATGGTCGGTTTCCAATGCCCTTTTGGATACAAAGGCATAATTTTTCACATCTTCCTGCTTCTCAGGAACGTCGTCGTTAGTTGTTGATTTTTCTTGTTTGTCCATTATACTAAATTTTTGGGTATAAATTTATCACAGCAAAGGTAATACTTTCTCTATAAAAAACAAATAAAAAAAATCGACGGTTTCGCAGATTCAAGTAACCAATGCAACTTGTTTATAAAACCATCAGTCCTCTTTCCCAAGAGGAATAAGGGTGAGCAAAAAAATAGTTTGCGTCCAGATATTTAGCGATACGTTTGTGCTCGTAAAATTCGGATCCGTTATCGGAAATAATTGAAAGCACGCATTGCGATATCCAATGCGCATCTTTCACATCGCTTTTTCGACCCGGTAGCTGTTTGATAAAATACGGATTGGCCAACTTTAATGAAAAATCCGATTGCATAACACGCCAAATATGCTATCTTTGTGCACGTCAAGACCACAACATTTGTCCATAAACTTACATTTTAATTGTTATACAATTACTTAATTTAAGCTACAAAGATAGCAATTGTACTTCGAGTACGGTAGTAAGCGGGACAGGGTGGGGTTTTTCGGAATCAAAAAATAGAATTATCACTCATAAACCCAAATTAGTCTGAGCCTATGGCATCACTCCGATTTTTCCTCCGTTCGTCTTCCCGTCCGGGGGGCGCGGGCAGCCTCTGCGCCCGCATTATTTATCGCCGCAAGATCAAAGTAATCACCACTCCTTACCAGCTCCATGCGCAGGAATGGGACACCGCACTCTTTTGTGCGAAAGACAACGGCATCACAGAGCGCAGCAAGTACATCGAAGAAACGAACGCCTACCTGCTTGTGCTCAGCGAGCACTTTTCCCGTTTAAGAGCCGGCCAGCCTGCCTCGGACACGGTCAACGACATCGCCCTGCTTCTCTTCAACAACCTGTGCTCACTAAAGAGCCTTTCGGCCTACAGCAACCGGCTTATCAGCCACATGCAGAGCCGGGGGCAGCTGCGTACCGCCCGTGCCTACCGCTCATCGGTGGAATGCCTGTTCTCATTTACCCGAAAAAGGATACTGCTGGTAGAAGATATCAGTCCCGAGTTGATCACCCGTTTCGAGCAGCACCTCAAAGCGCAGGGCAAAAGCCTGAACACCATCTCCTTCTATATGCGCAGCCTGCGTGCCATCTACCGCAAAGCCATCGAAGAAGGCCTCGTCGAGCAGAAAGGCATCAATCCCTTCAAGACGGTCTTCACCGGTTTCAGCAGAACCCCCAAGCGAGCCCTGGATACCACCCAGATGCAACGCATCCAGCAGTTGTCCTTCAAGCATTATCTGCATCAGGACAGGCAACCCGAGAGCCCCTGCGACAGGAAGCTCTACAAGGCCTGGCGGCTGTTTATCTTCTGCTTCCATGCCCGCGGGATGTGCTTTGTGGATCTGGCCTACCTCAAAAAAGAAAATGTCCGTGGCAACAGTATCCGTTACTACCGCAAGAAGACGGGCGGAATGATCGAGCTGCACATCGATCCCCTGATGAAAAGTATCATCGAGAGCTTTGCCCGGGACACTGCCCACAGCCCCTACCTGTTCCCTATCATCAGATCGACGGGCAGCGCACAGGCAGAACGCCTGCAATACGAGACCGCCCTTCGCCGGCAGAACCTGCTCCTGAAAGAACTGGCCAAGATGGCCGGCATCAACAGCCCGCTCTCTACGCACGTTGCCCGCCACAGCTGGGCTACGATCGCCAAACGGGAGAACCTGCCCCTGTGGGTGATCAGTGAAGGCTTGGGACACAGCAGCCAGAAGGTGACACATACCTACCTGGCGGGCTTCGAACGATCGCGCCTGGACCGGGCCAACGAGATCGTCTGTGCGGCCATACTGTCGCCACACTCCCGGCCGCCTTGCAGGGAGGAGCTCTTCCACCGCGTGTTCTAAGCTGCTGTCAGGGAAAGTAGTACTTGCGCCTCAAATGTTAAATCTGCAATAAAAACCGATGAATAAAGCAAATATTCGTAACTTTGTTTCAGGAAGAAATGCACGCTGTCGCTATTACAGCGACGGATGATCCAAAAAAATGAATGCCTGTGAGCGGCAAAGTTAACCATAAAAAGAAAGATACTCCTTCTTCGTTTCCGCAGTTTTATTCTTTATTTCCGCCTGCCTGCAATTGCCGTGGTGTGGTGCCGAAGGCGCGTTTTACATAGTCGTTGAAAACGGCAGGCGAGCTGAAGCCCAGTGAGTCGCTTATCTGGCTGATACTCATCGATGTGCTATGCAGTTTGTGGTAGATATCCTTTTGGCGTTGCCTGTTCATCCAACGGTAAGGAGCCTCGTTAAATACCTTCCTGAACTTCTTCTCGAAGCCCGAAATACTATAGCCCGTCTTCTCTGCCAGCTCGGATATACTCCTGCACGAGAGGCTGTTTGCCATCACGGTCTGTGTAAAGAGGGCATCGGCATTGATCAGCGGATGAAAGAACAGGGCGAGCTCCTGCTTGCCGTAGAAGCCCCGCAGGATGAACAGCAGTTCCTCTACCTTGCTTTTGTTATAGATGCAACACCTTAGCCCTGCCCTGTGACAATCCAGCAACAAGGAGAGGTATTTCTTGGCTATCATGTTTAAGTTCAGCAGAAAGGGCTTGCCTTCTGCATCCTCTATCTTCCGCACGGGTTCAGAAGCCTTCCGCTTGAAGACCCTCTCTACGGGAAAGCTGTCACAGAGGCGTATGCGCTCAAAGAAGCGGAACAGCAACACGCTTGCCTCTTCCCCTACCGGGCTCAGGCTCAGCCTGCTGCCTGCCGGAAGAAAGAACATGGCTTCCTCCGCGATCCTGTATTGACGGATTATATCCGAAGAGAGCAGGATCGGATTCTTTACCACTATCACGATCGTATTGACCTGACAGAACATATCCAAAGGCTGTGCCTTCTCGATCCTTTCTTCACGAATATATGCATCCTTGCGGTGCTCGTAGTTGATACAGGGCAGATGTTCCTGCACATACAATAATCTGCTCATAGATAGCCGTTTACTAAATGTTTAACAAATTGTTTAACAAAACGCCAAAATCGAAACAGGCTAAAAGGCAATCTAAACAAGTAGCATTTAGCTATTTACAAGGACAAAAAGTCCTTTTTTATTCAAATTTGTTTAACAAATTGTTTAACAAAAGAGGTCACCCCCTTTTTCAACCGTCTGTAAGAGCCTGATAATAAAGCGTTTGCAAAATCCGAAAAACAGCTTCCGTCGCTGTAATAGCGACAGATATGAACGCAGTGTAAATACGAAATATCAGTATTACAAACCAAATATTCACTTCAGACAAACAAAAATGAAAACAACAAAAACAACATTCAGAGTTTTACTCTTGTTTCTTTTTATGCTTCCCTTTGCCGGACTGCTCAAAGGACAGGTTACTATCGGGGATGCTACGCCTCCCCAAAAATTCTCGATCCTGGAGATCGTATCCAACTCGACGGGCGGGCTGCGACTGCCGCAACTCACGACCGCGGAACGGGATGCCCTGAGTGCCACCGCCGAGTTTCTGGCAGAAGATCAGCGCGGGGATGCCGCCTCCATTGCCCCCGGTCTGGCACTGGGGTTGAGCATCTACAATACCGATACCAACTGCGTAGAGTATTGGAACGGTTACAAATGGGTGAGCCTTCGCTTGGGCACGGCCGACATCGAGTTGCAATCGCCCTGCGGCAATTACGATGTGCTGAACCCGCCAGTGGAAACGGCCGACGGCAATCACTCGGGCTGTGAATACACCCCTGTAGAAAAGCCCGCCTGTGTCGTTTCTGCCGGGCAGGCCTTCGAGGTGCTGATCATGGCGGGCGGCAGCTATGCCACCCTGACGGTAGACCCGCTGACATCGGCTTTCAGCGTGAACTTCAGCCCCAACAACAGCAGCTCCCCGCGCAATGCCGTGGTACGGGTAACGAGCAACTGCACGGGCGAGTTCAAAGACTTTGTCTTCGCCCAATTGGGAGCTACCTGTACAAGCCATTCCGATCCCACCTTGAACAGTACTGCCCTTACGCTCTGTTCGGGAGGCAGTGTCTTTGCCCATGTTACTAATGCGGTGGCAGGGGTTGACTATATCTGGACATACGCGGGTGTGATCGTACATACCGGCAGCTGGATGGAGATCAAACGCGCAGGTGTATATAAGGTCTACACAGGCCTTTTGGGCTGCGGCACAGCTGCTACGCTCACTGTGACGGCCGATGCTTCCACCGCTCCTTCGGCCATACGCATCGATGCCACCAACAGAGGTATCCTCTGTGCGGGAGAAAATGTAATCCTGACGGCCAACACTACCGATCCCGTGCTTTGGTATCACGATGGTATGCCATTGACAGGGGCAAACAGGAATGACAATCCGCTCACTCTCTCGGGAGCAGCTGAAGCAGGCAGCTGGTTTGCCGTGGCAACAGATGCAAGCGGTTGCGTATCTAACGCGAGTAATGCGCTTACCCTGACCGACAACACGAGTGCGAGCGCAGCCCTGACACTTCCGCAGGCAGCGGTCAACGGGCAGCCGCTGACGGGTACACTGACCATCTGTAAAGGGGGTACCCTGAAATTAGAGATCACCAATGCCGACGCTTTCCCTCCGGGCACACAATACGAGTGGTTCGACAACGGCGTGTCTATCGGCAGAGGTACCAAGCCGGTCATGTATGTGGTAGCTCCCAACACCACCAGCATGGTGCTTTGGGTGACAGCCAGCGACCAAAGCGGCAGCTGTCCCAACACGGTCGTATCGCCTCCGGTAAGCGTAACGGCTACCGCTCCGGGCATTACCTCCATCAACAACGGGGCATCGCAGGCGGCTATCTGCGGCGGCACACCGGCTACCCTGATTGCCGACTATGCGGCAGGGACAGGCAACTACGAGTGGATGAAAGACGGCTCCACCGTGGCGGGAGCCGACCAGACCCTGAGCACCACCCAGCCGGGCAAATATACCGTTCGCTACAAAGATAGCAACGGCTGTTGGAGTGTGGTATCTACCTCGATAGATGTGATACAAAGCGCTTCGCTGAATATGAGCTGGAATCTTGTACCTGCGAATGTTATCAAAGGCGATCAGGTGATTTACTCCATCAACTCTGCACCTGTTGCCGGCCAATACAGTTGGAGCTACAATACCAATAATCCCAATGCCGTGGTATCGATCAACCCTATCGACAACGGTACATTGGCGGTAATACAATATGGAGGAATAAGCACTTTACCTGCCAATACAGAGCCTGATGTGGAAATCGTTGTAAAAAGTGTAGGTCACCCGTGTGGAGACGTTACCCTCGAACAGACCATACAGGTAAAAGACGGCTGTATGACCGGTACATGGGTCAACCTGACCCCCAACGGGACGATCAGCCTTATCGAAGGCACCCCGACCATTTTTTCGGCAACTACCAATGCCAGCAACAACAACAGCGACCTGAAATACGAGTGGTTTGTAAACGGAAGCTATCAAGGGACATCGGCCACCAATACCTTCAGTTATACTCCCGTCAATGCGGGGACATACACCGTATTGGTTCAGGTGACCAACGAATGTACGCTTGTAGGTGATTTGACGGCACAGGCGACCTTGGATGTGAAGGTCGATCCGAACAACTATACACTCGATACCAGTGGAAACTTCTATCTGATTGGCAAGAACTGCCTCGATGTGGCACAAGGCAACTTCGATGCTACCTGCGGTACGCAGGCGCAACGTACGGGTGACTTTTTGGGTATAAATCGCGACTGGGATCCGAGCAAGGCTCAATATACCTATACTTTTGTTCTTGCATCGGATGCTCCGACCTATATCAACCCGCAATTTGTGACTGACGACCCGAGTGTATTAATACAAAGTGAAACCAGTGATATTGTGGGTAAAACGCATACGATTACCTTCAACCAAGACGTGCTGGCCAAGGCGGCGGATAAAGGCGAAACCTCGGCCCTTACCATTACCCTGTATGCCCTTTACGAAGAACTACCCGTAGGTACGAAGAAACGCGTGGAACTGAAAATAAACGTGCAGGACTGCATGTGCGCTTGCGGGGCATATGTGGCTGCCAATCAATGGAAAAAGTTTATGTGCTATAATTTGGGTGTGACAAATGAAGAAACCCTCGATCCTTTTATACCAAATCAATATCTTCACGGGGCCAAGTATAAGTTTGGGGCAAAAAATGAGACTTTATCGATGACTGTTGACCAATCTACTCCGGGAGCTATTACCGACTGGACGAACACGACTAAGTATCCTTATCAAACTTCGAACAATTGGTCGACGACTAACGATCCATGTCCAACGGGTTACCACGTGCCTACGCGTGCGGAATGGGAGGGTGTAATAAATACAGCGCTCAATCCTCAAACCGTACCTAGCGGCGCTACATGGACTGATAATGCAGGCAACTACACAAGCGGTTGCAACTTTGGAGGCCTCCTGTTTTTGCCGGCTATCGGCTCTCGCGACTATAATGATGGGACGCTGGATTACCGAGGTTTACAGGGTAGCTACTGGTCAAAGACGTATTATACTAACAACACCAACTACGCCTACTACATGCACTTATCCAATTATATGGCTACCATGAGCTATTTCTACCGTACCCAGGGGAACGCTGTTCGCTGTATAGCAAACTAAAAATCCGATTTATTTGACTATTTTTCTATTATCCTCCCGCATTAAAAGCGGGAGGATTTAATAAAAGTGCCGAAGGCACTCGAAAAAAAAATTGAAAAAATGAGCTTTTTGTCCAATAATCACTAAAACGAAAAAAAAAGACTATTTCCGAGCAATGAAATACTCTTTGTATAAAAAAATAACAGTAGTACAAACAATGAAACGAACCAATTTATTACTGCTGATAATATTCAGCATTAGTCAGCTTTATAGCCAAACGGTAGACCTTCACTTCCCTCACTTTGCCGGGCAGGAGTGGTATTGGACAACCTTTCGGGGCAACAGACAAGACACCATCGCCACAGGCAAATTGGACGAGGCAGGAAACGCAAAACTAAGCCTTCCCGACCGATACAAAGCTTATCGGGGCATGACCCAATGGCTGCTGACCAAAGGCGGTGGGCTGACCGTCATCTTCTCCAACGAAGGCAATTTCTCGGTCTCCTGCACCGAAGCCCAGCCCTCGGAAGATAACATCATTTACAAAAACACTTCCGAGAATAACTATCTGAATGGGAGATACAAACGTCAGCAAGATATTTTGGGTAAGATAGATGCCATGCGTATGGCAAAAGACGCTTACAAGAGCAATGAAGAACTGCTTTCCTTCTTTGACACAGAACTACAGAAGCAGCAGCGGGCTTACAAGCTGTTACAATTCGAAACGGCGAGTAACCCGCTCTATGCTGCACGTTTTGCACAGATAGTCGATTTGACACGGGGATTGCCGCAAAGCCTGTCGACCGACCAATCGGAAAACGAGAAACAGATGAAAGACTTTATAATGAACGGGATGGATATCGAGGCTCTCTATACTTCGGGGCATTGGGGCAGTGTATGGGATCAATGGCTATCGTGGTACACCTACGATACAGATAATCATTTGCCACAACTGATTGATGATGCCAGGCATTTGCTCTCCCGAATCAAATCTGACGAGGTGTATGCCGCCTTAGCCGAACAGCTTGTAACGAGCTGCGAGAAACAGAATTGGCACGACCAAGAGACAGAGTTGGCTTTCTATTTGCTGAACGAAGACCGTATCAAAGAGCCATCGGGCAAGATAGAATCGCTTTACACCCTGCTTCGCATCCGCAAAGGAGCAAAAGCGCCCGACCTTGTTCAGGGTACATTGCCCAAGAAGAAAACCATACTTGCTTTCTACGATTCGGGTTGTGGCAACTGCACCGTGCAGATGACAAAGTTAGCCGAGAAGTATTCCGAACTAAAGAAAAAAGGCTGCGAAGTAGTTTCCATCTCAGCCGACCACGACAAAACGATGTTTGAGAATTACTCTACTAAACTGCCTTGGAAGGACAAGTATTGCGACTTCGAAGGTTTTGCGGGTAAGGATTTTCGCAACTATGGGGTGATGGGCACACCGACCTTCTACCTGATAGACAGTAAAGGCGTGATTCAGGGCAGGTATGCCCGGGTGGAAGATATAGAAAAAGCATTCTGATGAATTGCAATATGGGTTAACTTTGACGCGTCTATAGAATGGTTTTATAAAAAAGTTGCATTGGTTACTTGAATCTGCCTTTTGTATTTGTAAGTGCCTCAAACAATATTCCTAGCCCTGTATTTATCTTCAAAGCCTACTTTTTGTTAATGTTCTTTTTGATTTAGCTGTCAAAAGGGTACATTAGCGCACCGGATTTAAGGCTTGTCCCCAATCATTGATTTCAATTGATTCAAAATATCAAAGCAAGAATCAATCTGTTCACGTGATAACCGGGATGTAAAAACCGCAGGATTTTCCTTGTATATCCCTTCCATTTTCAGAAGCAAACGATAGAGCGCATCATAATCTTTGTTTTTCAGATATATATCGACAAGTTGAACGTAAGGCAATGCATACGCAGGAAATTTGCTTACGGAAGATTCATATATTTGGATTGCTTCATTTATTTTCTCTTCTCTAACCAACACATTGGCATAGTTATACCCCGTGCGGGGATCGTTTTGATAACGCAGATAAGCCATCTTTTCCCAGTACAAACTTTTTTCCGTCAAATTGTTTGACGAAAATATTGCGCCAAGCATGGACTCGTTGCTGAACGATTTTTTATAATATGAAGCAGGGTCTTTTTCAAATGCTTTTTC
>JAISWH010000035.1 GCA_031271125.1 Dysgonamonadaceae bacterium | reverse complement strand
TACTTCAATATTCACTTTGGCGCCGTACCTTTTTCACCCATGTACTTCATGAACAAATAATCGTTCAAAAGGTTTAGTCTTTCTTGCATCGTTTGGTTGTTTTTATTTTATTTTTTCTCTTGCAAATATAAACATTTTTTTTACAATTCAAATTGCCTTGTCCGGCGGAGTTATCCGGCTAAAAATAAAATTTTAACAAAAGTGTCTGTCACTGTATTGATGACAGACACTTCATTTTTCGCATCTTAATTCGTCACAAAATTACTAAGACCTATCTAATTGATTACTATCTACTTGCAACAACTTGTCTTTGTCCCGCAAACTTTTTCAGCCTCCTTATTTAGACTCAAGCTAAATACGAATGCCTCTTAACTTATTGATTCATAGTTGTTTTAGTGTTGTTTAAATAATAAAAAAGGCGAAAATTGTCCTTATCTTTCTTATTATCAATAACTTACAAGTAATATTTTCGGGTCTCATTTTTGCAATTTAACAATTTGTTAAACACTTGTAAAACATTGTCCTATTTAAATAATTAATAATCAATCAGTTACAAACGCTGTCCGTCATCAATACAGTGACAGACGCCGGAAGCACGAAGTTGATTTGACAAGCCATTGATTTACAGTTATTTATGCGTTTTCTTAAAAAAAGTGTCAAAACTTAAAAAGTGTGAAAATTAATAATTGAAAGAATGAAAATGACGAAAAAAACAATTTTTTTATTATTGCTGTTCCTGATGGTTTTGGGAACAGTTAATGTGAATGCTCAGGTTCGGATTGGCGGTTCAACCGCTCCGCATGAATCAGCTATCCTGGATTTGAATTTCGACTCGGGTACCGATACCCTGGGTCTTTTGCTGCCACGTGTTCATCTGATTGATGTGAATAGTCCCACTCCGCTTCGCTCCCACATAGACGGACTTGTGGTTTATAACCTGTCCACCGGCGGAAGCTTGAATAAAGGGATTTATTACAGTGATGGTGCAAAATGGCATCCTGTCCTTTCAAGCGCACCGGCGGGTAGTTTGGAACTTCCGATTATTTTCCTGCGTCAACCGGGATTTCTTTGGTTGGGATCTGAGGGCGAGTTAACGGATACCCTGTTTTTTGAACTCGCTGATGTGGATAAATCACAGTTTACCTATCAATGGTACATACGCGATGCGGAAACTTTGGTTTCCACTCGGCTTGAGGGTGATGCCGCCAAGAACGACACACTTTTCATCAATCCAAGTATAAAAGATGAATACGGCATTATCTCTGCCGGGAAAGTTTACCAGTTTTACTGCGTAGTGTTTAGCGGTTCACAGTACAGTATTAGTGGAACAGGACATGTCGTTTATGGCTCCGGCGCTCGCCTTGCCAATAATGGTTGGATAAAAATAGCTAATGCCAATTTGGGTGCAGAACAAAACATGACTGTAGAAGAGCAGATTAATTATGAGCCGGACGCTACCAAATCAGAAGTCAACGATAAAGACTACGACCCTACTGTTTACGGAGATTGGTACCAGTGGGGACGTAAAAAAGACGGCCATGAAAATCGTAAAGTGCTTGCAGCCGGTACCAGTAGTGCCTATCGGAACGCACCAAAAGGTGTTCTGAACCATCCTGATAGTCTGGATCTTAGTAATGGACAAATAGTTGCTGGCAACACTCTTGTTCACAAAAAATTTATCCAGCGTAATGCCGGCACAAATGATTGGCGTCAATATCCCGAAACTGATGACAATTTCGCTGTTTCTCCTGCTAACGATTGGACTTGGGGTAATCCTGTGAAGGGTATTACCGATTTGGATCCCTGTAAAACTGCCGGGCCAAGTGAATTGGGAGACGGTAATTGGCGCGTACCTACCCAGGCTGAATGGTTACAGATTCAATCTAATAATACTTGGGTTTTGCGGAGCAACGGGATTAAGGGTTATGAAATTAAGCCCGGTGGAGCCAACAAACCTACGTCTCTTTTCCTTCCAGCCGCAGGGTACCGTTTCCGTGATGGAGGCAAGAAGGACAATGTGAATAACTTCGTCTTCTATTGGAGTAGTACGACGACAAATACTACTGATTCGTACTGCATCTTCAACAATAATGCCTCGGCCCCGACCAATCGCTCGAACGGCTTGTCGGTTCGCTGTGTTTCAGAATATTGATTCGAAGATTTAACAATTTGACTATTTTTTTTGTGAATCGGCTAAGCCGATTCACAAATTTTTTGGCTAAATCTTTTTTTGAGGTGCTATTGCCTTTTTCAATGTATTTAAGAAGCATAAAAATTAGTAACTCCTGTTACGCATCAGTCAATGTTACGTTGTCCTGAAAGGACATTATTTTCGTAACCGCAGGTCATCGACCTGCGGTAGGGAAGTATGCAGGGCGCACTGCCTGAAAGGCAGGACAGGAGAAGTGTTCGGAAGTCCTGCCTTTCAGGCGGAAGAGATATGACCATTCTCTCTCCGCAGGTCGATGACCTGCGGTTATGAAAATTACGTCCTTTCAGGACAGCGTGATATTGACCGGTGTGTAACAGGAGTGATTGAAATCGTTTTGTGTGTATACTTTGTGCGGTATAATAGCACCTCAAAAAAAAATTAGCCTAAAATTGCCGTTTTTTTGTAATTGATTACTAAAATATTACACTGTATTCATTTTATTTTTAACTTAGCAGGCGATATTCAATAAAAAAATTGGTTATGAAAACAAATCTTTTACTTA
The DNA here is from genome assembly GCA_031271125.1 of Dysgonamonadaceae bacterium. Lineage (GTDB taxonomy): Bacteria > Bacteroidota > Bacteroidia > Bacteroidales > Azobacteroidaceae > Azobacteroides. The sequence continues at coordinate 325 of JAISWH010000035.1, read as the reverse complement.
TTCTCGCGTTCTTCCTGCCGTTTGCGGCAAGCGCCCGGACAAATATCCCGTCTTCGGAATGGAACAAAGTATATGATTTTGAAAAACAATCCCTTCCACAATCGGCAGTGGAACAAAGGGAATGTTTTCTCTTGCCCCGCCCGTCCTGAATGTTTGCCGTAGCAGATTTCCATAGTTTCCCTGCCGACTGTTTTGCCGTCGAATGCTTGAAACGAGAGGACGTCGGCAAGCGTTCCGCGCACGTGGATGCCCGATTCGTGGCTGACAGCCCATCGTCCGCTGACGGGTTTCGCTTCGGGAATCGGACGGCGGGATATTTCGGAAA
>JAISWH010000024.1 GCA_031271125.1 Dysgonamonadaceae bacterium | reverse complement strand
AAATGAGGCATTTCTGCTGTGCCAATTTGCGACATGTCAGCGCCTTATCGCGACATTCGTTACCTGTTTCGATTTTTTGAAAACAGGTAATGATTTGGTAACGGAACGCTGTCCGAACCAGGCTTTCTCCTGTCTTAGATATGGTACAGGTAAAAAGGGAAAAGCCTGTAAAATGCTACTTTTACAGGCTTTTCGCTTCGTTTGTCGCTTGATTGTCAGCAACTTAGCGGTATGGACGGGACTCGAACCCGCGACCCCATGCGTGACAGGCATGTATTCTAACCAGCTGAACTACCACACCATTCCTCAATTGCGGTGCAAAGATACATCATTTTTTTCACTCCAACAACTTTTTGCATGGATTTTTTATCCTTACTCCGGATTTTTTTACAATTTTATCGGAACACCATTATAAAAGTCCAATATCTTCGCCCGGAAAATGTAATCGTACTTCGCTTGCACTTCTTCCAACTGACTGCGCAACAGCTTGGTCTTCGATTCGTTAAACTCAAAAACCGATGACTTGCCGATTTCATATCGCTCTTGTGCGTATTTGAATGATACGGAGGTCGAAACAACGGCTTCCTGCGAAGCTCTATACTTTTCTTGTGAGGATGCAGCGTTCAGATAGGCCGTCTGAATCTCTTTGTACAAATCTTTTTTTATATTTTCTAATGTTAACTGCTGATTTTCTATATTGAAACGGGCATTGCGAACTTGATTCCGAACCGAAAAACGACTGAATACCGGAATACTCAAATTCAAACCAATATATTCTTGTGCATTATTTTTAAATTGTTTTGAAAATGAACGGTCTAAATGATCTTTACTGAAATAACTCGTACTATATCCAAACCTGAGACTTAGTGTGGGAAGATAGCCTGATTGTGTAATTTTAAGCGTCTTTTCGGCGCTTTCAACTATATATTCTTGCGCTTTGACAACCGGTTTTAACTGTAACGCATTGTCAAAAATTACGTTTACCGGTTGAACGCTACTCATATTTTCCGTAACGACGTCATTGATTTTGGGAACAAAAATATCAAATTCGGTATTTCTCTCCAATTCCAAACTTTGTCTCAAATCCAACAAAGCTAAGTTCAAATTATTTTCTGCTTGTATGACCGAAACTTTATCGTTAGCAACCTGAGCTTTAATATCATACAACTGCGACGAAGGAACTTTCCCTGCATCAACCAAAATTTTCGTCCGCTGAACCTGTGATTCGCTCAATTCCATTTGACTTTTGTTAATTTTCACAAGTTCTTTATTGAACATCACTTGCAAGAACAAAGAGGCTATGCTTAACGATAAATCTTCTTTGGCTTTTGCCAAATTTTCCGTAGCTGCCTGCAATTCTAATTTATTTCTCGCAATCTCGTTTGGAATACGAAAGCCTGTGAAAATTGGCATAGAACTTCCTATGGAAAAACTGCTATTCGATTGATTTACATTCTCATACAAACCATTTGAAACTTCCGTCCGTCCAAAACTCCAATTTTGCCCCATACCAGCGCTCAAATCCGGCAAACGACTCATCTGTACCGTATTCAAATCGTTCGCAGCTATATTTTTCTGAATTTCCATCTTTTTGATGGTGATGTTATGCTCAACGGCGTACCGGATACAATCTTCCAACGTCCATTGTTTCGGCTGTGCCGAAAGATGCGCCGAACAAAAACACACCAAAAAGAACAAAATAACCTGTCTCTTAATCTCTTTCATAGTCATCATTTTTTATTTTTTGTTTTTATCCTTATCTTTGGCTTTATCATCAATTTTATTTCCCCGGATTTTCTCGGTAGCCGTCAAACCTTCCTTTACTTCGACTTTCACTCCGTCGGAAATACCTATTTTAACCGGACTTTTTTCAAACACTTGCTTAGGCTTTTCCTCCTTTACTTTGTAAACAAATGCCGAGTCATTGCTAAATTCGACGGAACTTTCGGGAATGGTCAGAACATCGGAAGCGCGCACCAGAACAATCTCGGCATTTGCGCTGTATCCCGCCCTGATGAAAACCGTATCGGGCACTTTCACCGCCGCTTTGATTTCAAACAACACGGCTCCGTTTTCTTCCAATCCTTTCGGGGAAATGTATTCCAGCCGAGCATCAAATTTGTCACTGTTAAGCGCTCCTACGGTCAATACAATCGGCATCTCTTCTTTGATTTTCCCGACTTCAGTTTCATCAATTTTTCCCTTGAAAATCAAATCGTTCATATTGGCAACCGATGCGATGGTCGTTCCATCGTTAAACGTATTGGCTTGGATAACGGAGTTTCCGGCTTTGACAGGTACGTCCAGAATCATACCCGAAATGGTCGAACGGATTTGGGTATTGCTCAGGTTAGCATACTTCTTTGCAACGCCCTCGCGCACAATATCCACAGCATCTTGCGCATTGGCCCGTTCTTCTTTTGCTTTCCGGAAAGCGGCTTCGGATGCATCAAATTCTTCTTTCGAAATGACTTTATTTTGATATAAACGCTCCTGACGTTCGTATTCGGTTTGAATTTGCTTCAAATTAATATCCGAAACTTTCAAACGGGATTCCGCCGAATTTAACTGCCCCATTTCAGGGATAACTTTCACAGTGGCAATAACTTCGCCGATAGTTACCTTTTCCCCCGCTTCTTTCATCACCTCCGAAATGATACCCGATATTTGCGGTTTAATCAGAATTTCATCCCTCGGTTCGACTTTTCCCGTAGCGATCGTTTTATTTTCAATCGTTCCCGTTACTGGTGTAATTATCTCATAAACATCAACTTTCGGACGCGATTTGTTCCAAAGCACAACAAACGTCCAAATAACAACTAAACCCAAAATAACAAGTAAAATGATTCCTCTAATCTTTTTCATATTTTTTATATTTTTGTTTCCACTAATTCACTGATTTATTTTTATTATTCTTCCCTGATTGCCTCTATTGCTTTGACTTGTAAAGCCCGTTTTGCAGGAAGCGAACCGGCAATCAAACCGAAAGTCAACAGTATGATTACCGAAGCGACGGCTGCCCCGAAAGATATCATCGGATCGGATAGATACACATCTTCCGCCTCTTGCAACCAATAGGTATCGGCCAAATACAGGCACAATACACCGAAACATAATCCCAATAAGCCGGAAATTGACGTTAAAACCAAGCCTTCCCAAATAATTTGTCCCATAATTGTTCGCGGTTTGGCGCCCAATGCACGGCGGATACCGATTTCTTTGGTACGTTCTTTGATTGTTACCGTTAAAATATTGCTAACACCTACAATACCGGCAATTAAAGTTCCCGAACCGACAATCCAAATCACAATTGAAATGCCCAAAAACAAATATTTGAACATGTTGAATTGTTCTTGCAGATTAAACCCCCAAGTAGCCTGTTTGTCGTCGGGAGAAATGCTGTTATTGGCTTTCAAAAGCGCTTCCATTTTTTCCTGCACCGCTTTTACCGACACATTCGGCAGTGTGCTGGACGCCAGCATGTGGATAGCATCCCCCTGATTACTGACCTGTTGCATGGTCGTAAACGGAATAACAACCGATTCTTCCGACCGGCCTCCGATGGAGACGCTGGAAACGCCCGACGATACGCCGACGACCTGGTAATAAATGCCGTTCACCCGAATATATTGGCCTAAAGGATTGCCGCGGGTCGGAAATAATTCTTCATACACGGTTGTTCCGATAACGCAAACTTTCCGCGCCTGGACAATATCAATTTCATTGATAAAACGCCCGTATTCCATCCGTTGCTGTTCGATTTCAACGTAATTGGAATGTAATCCCCTTACATTGTATGAACCCGAATTATCCTTATAAACCACATTATTGGTAGAACGCCTTCCCCATAACATCGGCGAAAGACATTCGATTTCGGGAACCGATTGCAAAAGAATATCCAAATCCCTGTTATGAATATTCCACCTCCGACCTTTTTGAAAACCTTTATAAGGCAAACTCGTCGTAGAAGAACCTATGAAACAGGAATTGGTTGCAAAACCGTCGATTCCTTTCAACATTCCTCTTTCCAATCCACGCCCTGCACCCATCATGATGACCAGCATGAAAATACCCCAAAACACCCCGAAACCCGTCAGGAAACTCCTGACTTTATTCCGGGTAATAGTCTGCCATATCTCCTGAAACCTATCTAAATCAAACATAAAAACTAAAAGTTAAGAGTTAAGAACTAAGAGTTTACTGAATTTACTAATAAAATCAGCATTACTTTGAGCATATTCCGCTTCTTTGATTAAAGCGCCAAAAGCTGTCCCCCTTCTTAAAGTTTGTTTACTTAACACAAACTCATTCTTTTTTTGTTGTAAAAATTGAGCAAGCCGCACAATTCGCACAGCAAACTTATAACTTTTATCCTTCAATATTGATTCCTCTTTCATAATTTTTGATTAATAACTCATAACTCTTAGTTCTTAACTCATTCCTCCCTCATCGCAATCACCGGAGAAATCCGAGACGCTTTCCAAGCCGGATAAGCCCCCGCTAAAACGCCGGACACAATTAAAACCAGCATCGCTCCAACGGCTACGTTAATTTCAATCGTCGGATTTTGAAATACATGCGACACTTCCTGAGCTTCGGAAGGCAAGTTCAGCAGAATAGAATTAACCAGTTCACCGGTGCCTACGCCCAAAAACATGCCGATATAACCGAAAACGGAAGTCATCAACACCGATTCCATCAAAATACTTCCCATGATGGACGACGGCTTGGCGCCGATGGCTTTCCGGATACCAAATTCCCGCGTCCGCTCCCTGACGGTTATCAACATGATATTGCTGATGCTGATAACGCCTGCAATCAAAGTCCCGACGCCTATCACCCAAATAAAGGCCGAAATACCGTTGAAAATGCCCTGCGTCTGCAAATAATTTTCCAACATACTCCATACGCCGACCGCACGCTGGTCTTCCACATCAAAAACATGCAATGCGGACAGTTTTTTTCTTACCTGTTCTTCAAAAACCTCGTTGTCTTCCTTTGTCTCAAGACCCTCCACCGTAAAATGAATATTGTTGATACGTTTATCTTTGCTGTACAACAACATAGCCGTCGAAAACGGAATATAGGCTTTTGCCCCGTCACCCCAGGAATCTTCCGTAAAAACGCCGATTACCGTATAGCCCAATCCGCC
>JAISWH010000197.1 GCA_031271125.1 Dysgonamonadaceae bacterium | reverse complement strand
TACAATCAGTTTCATCTTTTATTCTTTTTGTAAAAATTTTTAATAGTGGAAAACAGTTTAACACCCTGTTTCTTAATGAAAAACGGCATTAGCGAGAAAATATAAGCCAACAACAGAACGGGACTTTTAAGCGTATCCTTATCTTTTAATAATGCGGGACTTAAATAATCATTGATATAATGCTGTACCTTATAAGGACTCTTCAATGCACTGTATGCTATATTAAGCCTTGACCCGAATAATTTTTTCTTGATTTTAATTCTTAAAGCGGTATTTGTTTGTGACTGCTGTAGATATTGCAAGATGTCGATAAATACGGGAACCCAGGACTTGCAAACATGTTCTTTCCATTGCCCGCCTCCGCCAAATGAAGTACTCCGCATAATATAAGAATAAGTAACATCAGGAATCAACCGATACGATCGGGCATTCATTAAAACTGCAAAAGAGAAATAAATATCTTCACTAAACAAGTGAATAAATCGGATATTGTTTTCCCGCAAAAAAGCGACATTAAAAAGTTTATTCACAGGACCGGCAAAAAACTTTTTAATGTCAAAGAAACTCATAATAATTCCTTCTCTATCGGTTGCCGAGAATTGTTTTCCTCCCTGTCTGCGTATTATTTCTCCATCCCTTATTTCATTGTGAGAACCCGATACTACATCCTCATTAGTCCGTTTTATTTCGTCATATAATTTTTGGATGCAATCAAGGGTTATTTCATCGTCGCTGTCTAAAAAAAACAGATACTTTCCCCTGGTTTGTTCAATGATTACATTTCGTACTATTCCTGTTCCGAGATTTTCGGGATTTTCGATTACTCTTACCTGTTTGCCACGCGGATGCGAGGCAATGGTTTTTCTGACAACATCCATTGATTTATCCGGTCCCCTGTCGTCAACAATGAGGTAATCAATATTCGGATAAGTTTGATTAAGAGCGGAAAGTAATGCTCTTTCAACACATTCTTCTACATTGTAAACCGGGATGGCAAGTGTTATTAAATCCATTTATTTGTTTTTATTTTAAGATTTACCAATTATACATTGTATTATCATTTTCTTTTCCGGTAGAGGCATCATAGAATAAACATACCCCAAAAACAAAAATCCACTACGGAAAATATCGCTATCTTTCAGGAATGTCGGCGACAAATACTCTTTGATGCAATCCCGGACATGGTAAGGACTTTTCCATGCCATTTTTGCTATACCGTATCTTCTTTTGAACAGTTTTTTTTTGACGTTTAATTTTAAGGCCGGATTTAATGATGATTGTCTCAAATAATCCGACATATCTTTAAATATCTGAATATATTCCCTGAAAACAATTTCTTTCCACACCGTTCCGGTTCCTCCGGATGCGGAATCGTTTCTTGTATGATGCAGATAAGTAATATCTTTTATTCTACTGAAAGATTGAGCATTCAATGCGACCAGAAAAGAAAAATAAACATCATCAATTGTCCGGTGAATGCTACAAATGTTATTCTTGCGCAGAAAGTCAAGTTTATATAATTTATTCCATGTAGGAAAATTGAAAATACCATTAAAATAACTCCCGATAATTTTTTCATTTCCGGTTAATTTTATTTCTTCCTGCATCTCGGAAAGAGTAGTGTTTTCACTAACGATTTTATACGAACCGCCTACTACATCGGCATCCGTTTTTATCATTTCGTCGTATAACTTTTGGACGCAGTCGAGTGTTAATTCATCGTCATTATCCATATAGCAGAGATATTTTCCCTTTGCTTTCTCAATCGCCGTATTTCTTCCGGCGCCAATACCCAGATTTTGAGAATGTTCAATAATTCTCACATTTTTCCCGCGTGGATGCGTGGACATTATTTCACTGATAATTTTCACAGAGTTGTCGTTTCCCCTGTCGTCAACAATGAGATATTCCATATTAGGATATGTTTGGTCTAACGCAGACAGTAACGCCCGTTCTATATATTTTTCCGCGTTATATACCGGTATCGCAAGTGTTACCAAATCCATAAATAATAAGTGTCTATTAGTGATATTTTACTACATCGTGAAAAACGATACAAATTTAAGCATAAATTACTGAAATCAAGTAAATATTCTGCATCTATTTTTTACTGTCTGTAGTTACCGCAATAAAGAAAAAACTTTAATTAAAACTTTCATTAAACATATTTTATTAAAATATTTTACTAAAAAGATTTTTAATTTGATATTGGTAATTTTCCTTATCAATAGAATAGGTATGATATAAAGAGGGGATATATATTTTATTTCTTCCAAGGAAATATTTAGTATATTCAAAATGTAAGTTTTTTTTTCTTCAGATGAAAGTGTACTACTTTTATTTATTATTGTTGTAAATCCTGTAGCTTCGACAAAAATTCTTCTTATCATAATTGGATAAAAGTTCGTTTTGCTGAAATCATGGGAATAATTTATTTTTGCAATGATTATTTCTTCAAATGTTTTCGCTGCTCTTTGAGAAACAATATTGTTATATTCTTTGGCTACAGAAGTATCTGTTTCATAATAATAATATGTAATATTCGATAACAATCTACATGACTGCGCTTTTAAAATAACCTGATAAGTAAAAAATATATCTTCGGCAAGATGGTGAGGGATACAGTATATATTGTTATTTTTTAGAAAATCAACATTATATAATTTGTTCCATGTATAAGCAGTTATCAAAGGGTATCTTCTTTTGAAATATTCTTTGGCTACTCCATAATTTGTTTTCGGTATTAGCATGTCAGAATATATTGTGGATGAATAAAGTTGGCTGGATTGTCCATCCATTGTAACGACTTTGCACGATGCGGCTATGAAATCAACCGGCGTTTCCAACATTTTTTCATATAAAATGTTTATACAATCCGGTGTTATTTCATCATCGCTATCCATGAAAAAGATATATTTCCCTGTAGCATTTTCTATTGCGGTGTTTCGTCCCGCTCCAAGTCCGATATTTCTTTCGTGTTCAATTATTCTAACATCTTTGCCTCGTGGATGTTCTAAAATAATTTGTCGAACAATATTCATACTTTTGTCTGTCCCTCTATCATCAACAATGATAAATTCGATATTTTCGTAAGTTTGATTTAATGCAGACAGTAAAGCCCGTTCGATGTATTTTTCTACATTATAAACAGGCATTGCAAGTGTTATTTTATTCATAGATATGTATAATTATTTTGTCCGACAAATATATAATTCAAAGTATAGGATTCGTCTTTTTTCTTATCATCTAACCAAGGGAACACTGTATTACAAAAAAGAAGAAAACATCCGCGAATTTTTTTGATAAAGAAGTTTTTACTTTTTCCTATATAAAAGCAATGAAGTATTAATTGCCCTAATACGGTAAATTTTCCACCATTGGCTCTTTCTTCTTTTATATAAGTATCAAAAACATATTTTAAATCCTTAAAATAATAGCAATAATAAATATAATCTCGACTCAAACGTGCCGGCATTTCAAATTCCGATAGTCGATGAAGATTAATTTTTCGTTTCATATCTTTATCTTTAAATTAATATTATCACCTATTCACATCCTTAAACTTAGAATTACTATGTGGACAAAATTACATGAAAATCTTATGATTTCCAAGCGCATACAATGAAAAAAGTTTTTTTACAACTAAACAGTACTCTCAGAGTACTGCTTAGTTGGGTTTGCTCTCTGACGAGAGCCTGGTGGAGCCAAAATTATACGGTTTGCCCTGTACCAATACTAGGGCAAACGCATTACAAAAAAAGCAGTACCTCTGCCTACGTCGGGTTAAAAGCATGTCTCCAGACATGCCGCAAGCGGGGACGCTTGCTTTTAACCCGACGAAGGCTGGAGCCTTCGCCGAGCGAGGCGAGGGGCGAGGACGCGGGGCGTCGGCTACCCGGATTGTTTTTTTGAAAAACAATGCTTACCTTTACAGCATCAAACTTGTAAAACAATAACAATTATGACAGCAGTGGTAAAAATAGGGGATAATATTATGATTTCCCCGGATTTAACAGGTCAGAAACTGTGGATAGAGGGTACTGTAAAATGACTAAAATGAAATATATCCCAACTTTCCTCTTTCTCTTTTTCACTGTAACACAAATACATGCAGGGGAATTAAACGCTAAAGTTTCAGTCAACAGCGACCGGATTCAAAGCCCGAACAAGAATGTTTTCACTTCTATGGAACAAGCAATGACCCGGTTAATCAACGAAACAAAATGGAGTAGTGTGAATCTAACCCAGAATGAACGGATTGACTGCACTTTCTCGCTCACGGTTACCCAACAAGTTTCGGACAATAGTTTTAAGGCCGAATTGTTTATTCAGTCGCGCCGCCCGGTTTACAATGCTTCGTATGTAACTCCGACTTTGAATTATCGCGATACGAAATTGGAATTTGAGTACATGGAAAATCAACCTTTGGAATTTACGCAAACCATGATTGACAATAATTTAGTTGCTACTTTGGCTTTTTATTGTCAGTTGATTCTGGCTCAGGATTTCGACAGTTTTTCACCTTTCGGTGGAAGCGTTTTTTACCAGGAAGCGCAGAATATGGCTACGCAAGCGCAGTCCAATCCGGGTTGGTCGGGATGGTCGGCCTTCGATGACAACCGAAGCAGGACTTCCATTATCAATGCCTTTTTGGGCGAGGCGGTGAAACCTTACCGCGAATTTTGGTACGCCTATCACAGGAAGGGCCTGGACGAAATGGCCGCTAATCCCGATCGGGGAAGGACTACGATACTCAACGCCTTACCTGTCCTGAAAGAAATACGCAACGTACGCAATTCCGAAGTGCTGCTTCAAATGTTTGCCGATTGCAAATTGAACGAAATCGTGTCTATTGCAAGCAATGCCACTGCCGAAGAGAAAAAGAATACCTATGATTTGCTGCGGAGTATTTTCCCCGCTTCCTCCACCGACTTAGAGCCTTTAAGAAAATAAATCATCGAACCAATGCTGCAAACATTAGCTATTTATAATTACGCGCTGATTTCCAGACTGGAAATCAATTTTCCTGCGGGATTTTCTGTTATTACGGGCGAAACCGGCGCCGGAAAATCCATTATCTTAGGCGCTTTATCCTTGATTTTAGGACAGCGTGCGGACGCCAAATCCATCAAACAAGGCTCAGATAAGTGTTTGGTTGAAGGTGTTTTCGACATTTCTTCCTACCAATTGGAAACTTTTTTCAAAGACCGTGATTTGGAATACGATTCACATTCCTGCATTTTGCGGCGGGAAATCTGGTCGTCGGGAAAATCGCGGGCGTTTATCAACGACAGTCCCGCAGGCCTGAACGACCTGAAAGAATTGGGCGCTTATCTCATCGACATTCATTCGCAGCACCAGAATTTACTCCTGGCCGACAATCAGTTTCAATTGCAGGTTTTGGATGTTTTAGCCCAAAACAGAGGTTTGCAAAACGAATATCAGGCGGCGTATAAAAAATATTTATCCATCAACAAGCAACTCCATGCGTTGAAGGAAAAAATCAGCCGGCAACAAGCGGAAGAAGATTATATACGCTTTCAATTCAAGCAGTTGGATGAAGCCCGTTTGCAAGCGGGCGAACAAACGACTTTGGAAGAAGAACGGGATACTTTGTCGAATATGGAGGAAATCAAATCGGGACTTTACCGCATCGGACAACTGCTCTCACAGGATGAAAACGGGGTTGTCTCCGCCTTGAAAGAGGCATTGAATGTATCGCAATCCCTGCAAAAAATATATCCCGCGTCGGATGAAATTTCCGAAAGGCTTCGCTCCGCTTATCTGGATATGAAAGATTTAGCGCCGGAAACGGATGCCCGGCAAGAAAGTCTGGAATTTAAACCGGAACGGTTGCAGGAAGTCAATGAACGCCTCGACTTGATTTATTCTTTGCAGCACAAGCACCATCTGGATTCCGTTGAAGCATTGATTGCCTTGCGCGACCGATGGGAAGTGCAAATCCGGGAAATCGATCATTCGGGCGAAGAATTGGAAAACCTGGAAAAGAATTTGTCGCAAGCCTATGAGCAGGTATTGCAGCAGGCCGCTTCTCTTTCGGAATCGCGGAAAAAAGCGGCCGGGCAACTTGAAAAAGAATTGGTCGGAAAAATCAGTATTTTAGGAATGCCTTATATACGTTTTGCGGTGGAATTATCGCCCCAAACGCCCGACATCACCGGTTCGGATGAGGTCGCCTACCTGTTTTCGGCCAATAAAAACGGCGAGCTTAAACCGGTTGCGCAAACGGCTTCCGGCGGGGAAATTTCGCGGCTGATGTTGGGCGTCAAATCTTTAATTGCCGGAGCAATGGCGCTTCCGAGCATTATTTTCGATGAAATAGATACCGGCGTTTCAGGTGAAATCGCCGACAAAATGGGAAATATCATGCATCGGATGGGAACGATGATGCAAGTGATTGCCATCACGCATTTACCGCAGATTGCAGCCAAAGGGGAATCGCAATTTTTGGTTTATAAAGACGAAAATAAGGATTCGACCGAAACGCAAATCCAACGCTTGTCCGATGCAGAACGGATTCGCGAAATCGCCCAGATGTTGAGCGGCGAGACATTGACGGAAGCTGCGATTGAAAATGCAAAAGTACTGTTGAATATATGAACGCGAATTATGCAAAAAATGAGTAAACGAGTTGACAAGTTGACGAGTTGACGAGTAAACGAGTAAACAGGGTATAAAGAGCCGTAACTCGTTTACTCGTCTACTTGTCTACTCATTTATTCCCACGTAAAATATAATTAGTGAATTAATGAAAGAAACAGAAATGATTTTCGGCACCAGAGCCGTAATCGAAGCGGTTCAAGCCGGAAAAGAAATAGATAAAATATTGATGAGACGCGACTTGCAAAACGACTTGTCGCGCGAGCTTTTCAGTATAGTCCGAGAAACACGGATTCCCATTCAACGGGTTCCACAGGAAAAATTAGACCGTTTGACCCGCAAAAACCACCAGGGCGTCATCGCTTTCATGTCGGCAGTAACTTACCAGCGATTGGAAGATATTGTACCGTTTTTGTACGAAGAAGGGAAAAATCCTTTGATTGTGTTGTTGGACGGTGTGACCGACGTCCGTAATTTCGGCGCTATTGCCCGGACATGTGAGTGCGCCGGCGTCGACGCCATTGTCATTCCCGCCCACAACAGCGTTTCGGTCAATGCCGACGCGGTAAAGACTTCGGCGGGAGCGCTTTTGAACATTACTGTCTGCAAGGAAACAAGCATTACCGAAGCCATTCGTTTCCTGAAAAACAGCGGATACACGGTTGTTGCCGCAACGGAAAAAGCATCCAAGAATTACACCACCATCGACTATGAAAATCCTACCGCCATCATAATGGGGGGCGAAGATTACGGTATATCTTCCGATAATATCCGGATTTGCGACGAAATGGTGAAAATACCTGTTTTTGGGAAAATTGCTTCTTTGAATGTTTCGGCGGCGGCGGCGGTATTGTTGTATGAGGCGATAAAGAGAAGGTACAAATAAAGTTGCACAAAGCGCCTTAGTTCTTAACTCTTAGTCATAGCCCAGCGCCTCATCAATAACCGCCCGTATCTTGCCCGAAGAAGGACGCGGCGCATCGGCAAAAATCAGTTTCCCGTCTTTCCCGACTAAAATAAAGCGGGGTATTCCATTTATCTTATAAGGTTTTATCAGGCTTTTGTTTGCCGCATCCCCGGCAAAAAGCTGGACGCCGGGCAGACTTTCTTTTATCAGGAAATCTTTCCATATCTGTTGATCTCTCGACCTGTCCACACTTACGCCAATGAAGACCATATCTTTGTTGCCATGGTATTCGGACTCCAATTTTTTCAGGAAGGGGAACTCTCTCCGGCATGGAGCGCACCATGTTGCCCAAATATCTATATAAACCACTTTCCCCTTGAAATCGGACAAGGCGGTTTCTTTCCCGTTGACGTCGGCAAACTTGAAATCAATAGCGTCCCGTTGCTCCACTTCGCCTTTAATGGCGTCGCCGGCAATTAAGTCCTCATCTGCGCTATCTAATAAATACGCCACCGGATTGCTGTATCTTTCATTTTTCTGTTCTTCGCTCAAACTGCTATCCAAAGTGACAGTAATCAGATAGCAACGCAACAACAGGGAAATTCCGTCCGGATAGTTCAACAAAGATGAATTTTTCGTCAATGCCGGAAAATTGATTTTCTTATAATAATCAACAAAGTCGCTTTCCTTCGGATGAATACTGCGCGGCGTTTGTACAAACATAACGGCATTATACAGAAAATCATTTCGCTTGAAATCTTCAAAAGAATTATTGAAAATCCGGTTCGGGGTATTTGCCGGAGAATAAGCCTCCGATTCTTTCAATTTCTCTTCAAGCAAAGGGAAAAAATCTTCGTAGGTACTGTTTTTTCCATAATAATAAACAGCCTTGTCCTCCAAAGGAAAAATAAAATCATGCCAACGCGCCATTTCTTTATTCTCAGGCGTATTCTCGCCGGTAAGTTCGTAACTGTCCGCCAAAACGCGCAGATTCAACGCATCGCCGGGCTTGAAATAGAAAATATACCTGTCCTTAATATCCGAAGGCGAAAGTCCGATAACATAATATCCCTCTTGCGCAAGCTCGAAGCGAAACGAGAAAACGCCGTCTTCTTTTACCGGAGATATTGCTTCCCGACGTAAAGAACCGCCGTCAATGCTATACAGTTGCACACTTCCCGGTTTTCCTCGCTCCCATACACCGTTGACAATAGAAATATTTTGTGAAAAGCCATAGCCGGCTTCCAATAATGCTAACAATAATATTAATGCTGTTTTTTTCATTTGTTTTATACGAATTATATTTTTGTGTACATAGACAAAAGTGTGCCAAAGGTAATATTTATTTATTACATAGACAACAGATTGCGAGTAATCGAACCGGTTCAATTGGCCGGATGCGAGATTTTCATTCTCTGCCTCATCGCCTCAAAAGTAATCACCGCCGTCGATACCGAAACATTAAGCGAATCAATCTTTCCCCGCATGGGGATTTTTATCCTTGCATCGGCATTTTTCAGCCAAAACGGCGACAGGCCGTCAGCTTCCGTTCCCATGATGATCGCCGACGGACTTCTGAAATCGGTTTCATGATACCATTGAGAGGCCTGCAATTCGGCGGCAAAAGTCCGGATGCGCCTCTCTTTCAGGAAAGACAAAGCCTCGGCGCTGTCCGAAACGGCAACCGGCACGGTAAAGATACAACCGACGCCGGATCGGATTGTATTCGGATTGTAAACGTCCGACAACGGGTCGCACACGATAAGGGCATCAACGCCTGCCGCGTCCGCCGTACGGAGGATAGCGCCCAAGTTGCCCGGTTTCTCAATTGATTCGAGAAGGACGATAAAAGGATTCTTGGGCAAATGCAGGGATGACAAACTGTGATTTTTCGCTACGGCTACGGCCAAAATACCGTCGGGACCTTCGCGGTAGGCTATTTTTTCAAAGACTGCCGCCGATACTTCGTAAAGAATTTTGGGATTAATCGACCGAAGCGTTTCGGGATAACCGGTTCCCGTAAATAATTCCGGGCAATAAAATACGGAATCCAAATTGTAAGAGCCGGCCAAAGCCAGACTGATTTCGCGTGCGCCTTCGATGACAAAAAGTCCTTGGGTTTTCCGTTCTTTCGATTTAGCGCTTAATTTTTGTATGTTTTTTATCCTGCTGTTTTGGGCGCTAACTATTCTTTCCATTACTTTTCCTCTCGTTTCCTGATAATTGCGACATACAACTGCAAAATTGCAGAAACGAACAAGGTAGCAAACCACTCGTTTCGTTTCTGAAACATGAGGTAAGAAGACACAGGCAATAGAATAGCCGCAATCGTTTGCTGGATATTCAGTCTTTTCAGACGCAAATTATCCCCACGATAGGGATTGGTCAGATAAGCGACGGCAATGCCCGCTCCCGAAACGGCATATACATACGGAACATATTTATTATCCGTAATATACAAAGCTGCTGACACCACAAGAAGAACGGCGCAGGCGTAAAAGAGGTAAGTTTTGAAACGAGCTGCCATTTTATTCCGAAATTATGAAAAGTTCTTCATCGGGTTTTGTCATCAAATATTGTTCGCGCGCGTATTTTTCCAGACTTTCCTCATTGCTTTTTATCGCATTCAGTTTTTCCAGATTTTTTTCTTTTTCTTTGGTATAATATTCAATTTCGCTCTCTAAATCATTGATTTGCTGAGTATAAGAAATTCGTTTCAGAATTGTACTGTCCCCCGTAAAGAAAGTGAGAACGGCAAAAACGATGACGGTAACCCAATATTTATTTAGTTTCTGTCGATATTTTTCTAATATTTCAATCCAATTAGCCATAATCCTATCATTTTGAAATTATAAGGCAAAGGTAACAATTATTTATTACATAAACCAAATTTCATTTCAAATTTCAAATTGCTTAATTTGTAATCAATTATTTTTATAACTATCTTTGTTCAAAAATTTTCTAATTCAAGATGAATAACTATATTGTTTCGGCCAGGAAATACCGTCCTTCCACTTTTCATTCGGTAGTAGGTCAGAAATCGTTGACTACTACGCTTAAAAATGCGATTATCAACAATAAATTAGCGCATGCATATTTGTTCTGCGGCCCGCGTGGGGTCGGCAAAACGACTTGTGCGCGGATTTTTGCCAAGACGATCAACTGTTTCCATCCGACGCCGGACGGTGAAGCCTGCAATGAATGTGAATCATGCCGTTCGTTCAACGAAAACCGTTCGCTGAATATCCACGAGTTGGACGCCGCATCAAACAATTCGGTCGATGATATTCGCGCTCTGACCGAGCAGGTGCGCATTATGCCGCAATTGGGGAGATATAAAGTGTATATCATTGATGAAGTACACATGCTTACTCAATCTGCTTTCAACGCTTTTTTGAAGACTTTGGAAGAGCCGCCTCATCATGCCGTTTTTATTCTGGCGACAACCGAAAAGCATAAAATTCTGCCGACAATTCTTTCCCGTTGCCAGATTTATGATTTTAACCGAATCGGTATCAATGATATTGTCGAATATTTGGAATATGTTGCCAAGCAGGAAAATATTTCCTGTGAGTTGGAAGCGCTGAATATCATTGCGCAAAAAGCCGACGGCGGAATGCGCGATGCTTTGTCGATCTTCGACCAGGTAGTCAGTTTTTCGCAAGGAAACGTAACTTACAAGACGGTTATTGAGAACCTGAATGTCTTGGATTACGATTATTATTTCCGTATCACGGACGCCGTTTTACAAAACGACGTCCCCAAGTGTTTGCTGCTCCTGAATGAGATTTTGAGCAAAGGTTTTGACGGACAACACATTATCAGCGGCTTGGCCTTATTTTTCAGGGACCTGTTGGTTTGCAAAGATCCGCAGACAATTGTCTTGTTTGAGGTTGGCGATACCGTCAAAGAGAAATACCTCGAATCGGCTCGCCGTTGCGAAACTGCTTTTTTATACAAAGCAATGGAGCTAACCAATGAAACGGATTTGAATTACCGCTACAGTAAAAACAAAAAGTTTTCCATTGAGTTATTATTGATTCGACTTTGCCAGTTGAAGGCTTCTCCGGAGGAGGGCGATAAAAAAAAAATTGTAATTGAGGCGATTGAGAATAAGAAAGCGGATAATGAGGATATTAAGATCGTTAAGGACTCTAATGCCCCAAAAGCCTCTGCCGACCCCGGCAAATCAATCACAAGAATAAGGCTTAACGACGATCCGGAACAAGCCGGCAAGCCTGAAACAGTTTCTTCCCAAACCGAAAATCCGATTCAAAACCAGCCTTTTTCTCAGGAAGATTTAATCCGATCCTGGAAAAACTATGCCAATCAATCGGAAGATGTTTATCTGAAAAACACGATGTCATATATCAATCCCCAATTGAAGGACGATTACAAAATCGAAGCGGAAGTGTTGAATCCCGACCAGGCCGATCATTTCCGTGAAAACAGTCCGGCCATCAGGGAATATCTTGCTTCTACTTTGAGAAACAACTGTATTGAATTGGATATTAAGATAAAAATAGAAGACCATACACAAACATTGTTCACCGATAAGGAAAAATATTTGTATATGGTCGATAAGAATCCGAGCTTAAAAAACTTAGTGCAAGAGTTTAATCTTCGTTTAGACTAACATTTTTTGTAAGGCATCCACTCTAATCAGGCTTTTTTCTATCTTATCCATTGCCTGATCTAATTGGTCGAAAGTATGAGTCGCCATCAGGGAGAAGCGGATCAGGGTATCGGCCGGAGAGACTGCCGGAGAGACTACCGGATTGACAAAAATTCCTTGTCCAAACAAATCGCGTGTCACAAAGAAAGTTTTTTCGTTATCCCTGATATATATAGGTATAATCGGAGTAGAAGTATTTCCGATTTCACAACCCATTTCGCGGAAACCTTTCAAGGCATAATCGGTCAGTTTCCACAAATGCTCAATCCGTTCGGGTTCGCTCACCATAATATCAAAAGCAGCATTCGCCGCCGCTACCGCCGCAGGAGTGCAGCTTGCACTGAAGATATACGACCGTGAATTGTGTCGTAAATAGTTGATTACAGGCTCAGAACCCGCAATAAATCCGCCTATCGAAGCCAATGATTTACTGAAAGTTCCCATCACCAAATCAACATCGGGCATCACATTGAAGTAGTCGCACGTACCGCGTCCGCGACTACCTAAAACGCCTAAGCCGTGGGCTTCGTCAACCATGATATTGGCATTATATTTCCTTGCTAAGCGGACAATTTCGGGCAGGTTGGCAATATCCCCTTCCATGCTGAAAACGCCATCTACTACAATCAGTTTGATTTTATCGGGTGTACATTTCATCAATTGTTTTTCCAATGATTCCATGTCGTTGTGACGGAATTTCAATTTTTGAGAGAAAGATACGCGGTGGCCTTCGATAATAGATGCGTGGTCTAATTCGTCCCATAAAATAAAATCTTCCCGGCCTGTCAGACAAGATACCACTCCTTGATTAACCTGAAATCCTGTTGAATAAATCATTACATCGTCTTTTCCAATAAAATCCGCTAATTTTTTTTCAAACTCTACGTGGATATCTAATGTCCCATTGAGGTGTCGGCTACCCGCCATTCCTGTGCCGTATTTCTTTGTGGCGGCAATAGCTGCTTCTTTGACTTTCGGATGGTTTGTCAGTCCTAAATAAGAATTAGAACCGAACATTAAAACCTTTCTACCATTAATAATAACTTCAGTGTCCTGATCACTTTGAATCACTTTTGAATAAGGATACAAGCCTGCGGCTTTCGCTCTTTGTGGAATATCGTACTTCCCCAATTTCTCAACAAGAAGGTTCATAAATAAATATTAAAATTAATCAAAAAATTATCTCAATATTTCTGCCTTTCGCTCCCTTCCGACTCTATCTTGAGTAAAAAGCAGGCTGCAAAGATAAGAATATTTTCTAAATCAAATCATATTTTATCTTAAATTTTCAAAGAAACCACACTTTATTGAGAATGTAAAATGCAAAATGCAAAATGTAAAATGGTTCATCATTCTGCATTTTACATTTTGCATTTTACATTCCACATTTCACCCTTCTCCTCTTCGAATCCGAATTTGAATAGCATTTTCAATCGGCGTTTCACCCACAAAAATCAGGTATCCGCCGCCGCCGGCGCCACTTAATTTCCAACCGGCAACCATCTTTTTATATTTTTCCAATACGGCAAAAATATCATCGGAAACCATGTTTGGATACATAGCAATCTGAGCTTCAAAACTTTTGCGTATGGCTTCGCCGAATTTGGCGGTATTTTTTTCTTGGATGGAAAGCCAACAATCTTCGGCTGCATCACTGAGTTTTTTTGCTCCTTCGGCTGTAATATTTGTGTTGGCTAAAACATCATAATTGCTATAACGCGGATACAGAGGCACTAACCAAAGTTGTTTCTCTATCCATTTCAAAATATCATTGTCGAGAACAGTTTCAATTTCCGAAGGCCAGAAATCGCCGGTATATTGTAAACGATTCAATCCGGGCATGACAATCCCCAAAGAATCCTGCGAACCGCTGACGTATTTGGTACCCGGCGGATTTTCATAACAGAAAAGTGTTTTTGCCAATTTTTCCTTATCGCCGGCGGGAATATTCACTTGCCACAACTCAATGGCTTTTTTACGGGAACTGGTGGACATGCCGCTCCGGTCGTTGAAATCATAATCCGGTTCAATAGATATGGTTAAAACAGGACCGGGGTACAAACTGCTCACGTTGGGTTGGTCGAGCCATCCGCCGGCCAAATCAATACGGTAAGGAATCCGGCAACCTTCGCGTAAAGCGGTCGTTGACCGGGCTGGAAGATTTTCGTGAGGAATTCGTTTGCTGACGATGTATTCTATTCCCAAGTCTTTACACAGCTGCTCTTTCAGGTTGCTATGGCCATCGCTGTTGACGAACAGAATATCCGGCTCCAACGCTTTGATTTCTTCCATAAAATCAATTAATCCGCTTCCCTTGTTTATCCAGGCATCTTTCACCGACTTCAAGGCTTTTACCATGTAGAGGCGTTCCCGTTCGTTATTGACAGGCCTGCGGGCTTTCAATTCGATTAAAGTTTTGTCCGAACCTATTCCCACGTACAAATCTCCATATCTAGCGGCTTCTTCAAAAAAGGCTACGTGTCCGCTGTGAAGCAGGTCGTAACATCCGCTGACAAAAACTTTTTTCATGTAATATTATTTATATATATGAATACTATGTTGCGCCGACGGCAAATAATTGACTCCTATCCATGTTATCATCAATAATATAAAAGCGACCGGCAATACCCATAAAGTAAATTTCGGATGATATTTTTGCAAGCGTGCATGGATATACACAAGGTAAGCGGCCGCAGTCAGAAATGCCCAGGTTTCTTTCGGATCCCATGTCCAGTAATGCCCCCATGCTTCTTTTGCCCAAACGCATCCCATCAACATGCCCAGCATCAGGAATCCGAATCCGGCATAAACCAAATTGTCCATCAAACGGTACAAACCCGGATCGGGAAATCCCGCATTTAGTTTACGCAGTTGGATGATTGAGGCAATGGTTGCCGCCCCGAGCATCGCATAAGAAAGGATGTATACCGTGACATGCGGAACAAACCAGTAGCTTTGTAAAGCAGGCATCAGGTTTTTGGAATGGATTTCGGGCTTGAGAATGTTGATGCAAACAAAAACGCAGGCAACCAGACTACTGAACGATAACAGCCATTGATATTTCCAATGTTTATAAGTAACAAATCCAACCAAAGAGAGAAAAAACGAATACCATAGCCTTGTCTCGCCCATTGTGCGCATGGGCGGGCGTTCCTGCCCAATCCACAACCCGGCGATAAATGCGGCAAATACAACGATGCCGGTAATCATCAATACATCCGTTACTTTACGGTTGATCCGGGAATAAACCAATATTCCCGCACTTAACCACAATGTCACGGAGGGCAGGGCAAAGAAAAGAAATTCATTCCACGTCATCGCTTACTTCCTCCTTTCGTTTATTTCCACTCCAAAGCATACAGACCGAACCGCAGGCAAGCAGGATAATCCCGATGTAAACCGGTGTTAACCAAGGGTCGTACACCAATTCGATACTGCTGTATACGGACATATTGCCTGCTTCATTGTCGTACCCGTATTGATACAGCATCCAATGTCCCGATTTATAGGGTTTGTTCACTTCCAAAAGCGTCTGTTCGCGGCTACCGTTTTCCGCATAAACATTGACGTCGGAAACAAAACGTTTGGGTTCGGGGCGGGTCGCGGCAATATAATATTGTTCGTCTAAGTTCAGTACCATGTACGATTGGGCAATGTTGCCCGCACAAACCCAACCTTCTTTGGTCGCGCCCGTTTTCGGATTCCGGACTTCAATCCATGCGGCGGGCGAGGCGCCGGGCATCCGCACTTCGCGGTAAGTAGTGGGCTTAAGCCCGGTGCTGTCTCTGTTGCGCACGGCTTCGTGAATATATTCCTTCAGCAGAATATGCCAATCGCCTATTTTGCCTTCCTTTTGTTTTTCGTCAATTGGAAAATAACAGGGTTTGTTTTCGGGTTGGGCAGCGCCTGTTTTCCTGTCGATCAGGGCTAATTGGGGCGGATATTCTTCCATATAAAAATCGTTGAGTTCTATGCTGATGGGAAGCTCGATGATGTCGCCCTTTTCGTTGTATGCGTGCCGTTCGGTTTCTCCCTCGCGCACATTCATCACATAATTCCTGACGTCCGAAGCTCCCATTCCCGCAGCGAAAAGCAGTAACCACAATCCTATATGATTCAGGTAAAAAGCATAATCCTTGATGCGGAAAGGAATCATGCGCCTGACGATAACCGCGCCAAGCGAAAGCAAAATGAGAAGATAGACGAGTACAAAAGGCCATGCGGACGGCATACCGGTAATGCCCAGAATAATTATCGAACTGATCAGGGTAACGGCCATCGGCACACTGGAAAACCATTTTTGCCGTTGGCTTAAGCCAATGGCAAATAAAATAATCATTCCACCGAGAATGAAGTTAACCGGCCGGCGCAACAAAGTGAAATCAAATGCCCCAATGGTAAATTGCAATGCAAAACCGATTAAAATAATTCCGGCTGTAATAACGATACTTTCTTTGTATCGCCATGGAAATTGCCATATATTCTTTTTATTTCCCAATCCGATTGCTTTTTTAGTGATGCGAAAGCGCAAATGTACATGAAATTTTTTAATAGTTATACCTTTTGTCAAAATATTTTCTTGAGCAAAATGTAATACCTGTTTATGAATTGCTCGCAACCGGAAAAAACATCAAAGACATTGATGTCTGTATCTATGGCGGAACCTCAGCCGGCGTTATCGCCGGCCTAATGTCATCAACTTAAGGAATACACACTTTATAATGAGGGCGGCTATCAATGCGAACCTCATTTAAATGAAATCAGCAGTAAAAGAAAATATAGATATAAGGTCAATAAAAATATCAGCTGGTCTTTTCTCAAACATCGACTCGTTAAGCTATTTCTCGAACAGGATCCTTAAGTTGATGACATTGGGCTGGAGCCTTCGCCGAGCGGAGTCAAATTGTCATTATTTCTTACACCTAACGCTAAACAAGAAGAACTTATTGTTAATGCTACGATACACACCCGAGCGGTTGCTGTCCAGACGCCGACGCCACGCACCGACAGCACTACCGGCGCTACTGGAGAAGAAGATCGTGGACGTGCCGATATTGACGTCCTTAGCGCTCTCAAGGGTGCCCACTAAAAACGCATTGAAGCCGGTACCGTCCGTCTTGCTCTCGCCATTAGTAGCGCCAGTAACTGCTGTTGGGCTTTTCATCCGGCGACCCCACGATGTTGTAGTCGTTCCGCTACTCGGACGCCAGTCAGTCTGGCTTTCATATTCTGACTTCCCTGCAGGATTCAATATATCACTTTCAGTAGAGTAAAGTCCCGGATAAGTTGCAATCTCTTTTTCCAATTGATTCCAATCGTAATCACTGGGCAGTGTCCATCCGTCCGGACAAATCCCCTGACGATTGGATGTTGTATCA
>JAISWH010000144.1 GCA_031271125.1 Dysgonamonadaceae bacterium | reverse complement strand
TTGAAAAAAGTATTAAAACTTAAAAAATGTGAAAATTAATAATTGAAAAGATGAGAATGAAGAAAAAAATGATGTTTTTGTTTTTGCTGTTTCCGATGGTTTTTGGAGCAGCAAATTTGTATGCGCAGGTGACTATCGGATCGGATGAGGAGCCGCATTCCGGTGCAATTTTGGATTTACGATCAAATAACAAAGGATTGAAGTTGCCCACCGTTTCGCTTACAGATACGGCGGCATTCCAGTTATCGACGAATCCAAGCGACGCTGCAAGCGCCATAGGTATGATGGTTTACAATACCAATGATAATACCAAAGGCGGTAGAGGTCAGGGTATTTACACCTGGAACGGTACATGGATTTATTCCGGCGGAACTCCCAAGGCAGACATACCTGTAAATAGAATAGTTATTACTTCCGAGGGGAATGTTGATACAGTGAAAATCGGTGAAACACTGCAGTTAACGGACAGCATAGTACCCCAAAATGCATCTAATAAAAAAGTGGCGTGGAGTGTGCCTTGGAGTGGCTCATTGACAGCAGGTAAAGCAGTTGTCAACGACACAGGGCTGGTGACCGGTATTAAACCCGGTAATGTTACGGTTCGCGCATCTGCTATTGATGGTTCCGAGGCTTTCCGGGATTTTGCTTTAAAGGTTCAGCCTACCGGTATCGCCACCGGTATCAGCATTACTTCCGAAAACGGCCAATACTCTGTGGATATGGGACGCACGCTCCAGCTGATGGCTGTAGTCACACCGGAAACGGCATCCCAAAACGTTACGTGGAGGATTACCAGTGGTTATGCGGCAGTGACAGTAAGTACAACTGGCGTTGTAACAGGAAATAACGAGGGAAGCGCTGGGGTTTCGGCTACTATTTTCGGTACGTCTCTGAGTGATACCATAGCGGTTTCTGTTAGCGAATGGGAACTGCCTCCAGGTGTCGAGACTGTTACATGGCCTGGCGGTGTATACAAAACCTATGCATTCAATGGTGTCGTGTGGATGATAAATAATAGCGCCGAAGGCAGCGTCACGTATAGAGGATTTGGGGATCAAGAAGGTGTCAATGCATATTATA
The DNA here is from genome assembly GCA_031271125.1 of Dysgonamonadaceae bacterium. Lineage (GTDB taxonomy): Bacteria > Bacteroidota > Bacteroidia > Bacteroidales > Azobacteroidaceae > Azobacteroides. The sequence continues at coordinate 5,340 of JAISWH010000144.1, read as the reverse complement.
ATCAATCCGACGCATTAACTGCATGTCCGACGGGATGGAGACTACCGTTACCTGCGGAGTTTCACGCTTTATGTATATGGTTAAGAACATATGGGACTGACGATGAAAAAAAGTTGTTTTTCGCGCGTGATAAGATGGGATTCAAAAATAAAGACGGAATGTGGAACGAAGTCGGGAATTGCGCGGAATGGCGGGTTTCGACAGGTTCAAGGTACTATGTAACGGCATTGTACGATGGTGAAGTGTCTGGCGATTCGGAATTAATTAGCGTCCGGTGCATTAAAGATTGATAGTACGACAAGGCGGCTAACCAGTGAGTGTGGTGGGCCGAATGTGCTAATTTTGACGGCGCCTGAAATAGGTTTTCCCCAACTTTCCGGCGCCTACAACAAGAATATTATTAATTTTTATATTGATGCCTTATTTCCTGATAGCTTCCAACAACGGCTTCACCGACAACGGTTTACCGGTAGCCTGCAAAATCCATTGATTAGGCGTCAATTTTCCCAAACGATACATGCGATCTACTTCTGTGGCGAAATCTTTTCCTTGCAAATACTGTTCCAATTGAAACTCAATGATTTGTCCAAATGAATAAGCCGATAAATACAATGGATAACTAAGCATGTGGGAGTAAATTGCCAAAACCGGTTCGTCTTTTACGCCGAAAACAGGTGCATAATATTCGTTCCATATTTCTTTAGATAGACGGGTGATGGCTTCTTTCAATTGTGCAGGTGTAGCGTCGGGATTGGCATACATCCATTTCCAAACACTTATGTCTAAGAGAGATACGCCTGAAATTTCGAACAAACTCCAAACTTTATCTAAAACATCCGAATTATCTGCTCCCGAAGATTGATCTTTAATTCCCAAAATATCCAAATCTCTTTTCTGGAAAACAAAAGCCAACGCTTCGGTAAAAGCGGTGTTAGGTACTCCGTTCAACAGGTAATAATCGACATCGTAGAGCGATATAGTTTGTTCTACGTTATGCCCAAATTCGTGAATAGCAATGTTATAGCCTTTGTAGTCCAAGCCTCCTTCGGGAATGCGGGTTCTGAGGTGAGCATGGTTTCCTTTTTGGGAAGCTCCCCAAGCGTGTCCCGAACCGCGGGCAGCGTCAACAGCTATTTTTCCGGCTAAATATTGGGCGCGTTCTTTCGTAAAACCTAACTTTTCGAGGATATTCGGCAAGTCTTTTTTTAAGGCTTGGGCATTCGGATAAAGCGTTCCGGTTATGTTGCTTAAACTGTCTTCGTTTAAGGAACTCCTTAGTTTAAAACCATCGTACCAAATATCAAAAGCCTGCAATTGCCGGCCAAGGCGGGAAGTCATGATTTTCCCTATTGTTTTCATTTCGGGAGCGGAAAGGTATTCCCTGAAAAGTTTTTCGGCGTCATTGACCGACACTTCCATATCTTCCGAAAAATTCCGGTCGATATAAGTGTTTCCGGTATAGGCGTCAATGGCTTTTAATGCCCGGAAATTATTTAATAAAACTTCGTAACGGGTTGTATCTTCCTTGTTTCCGGTGATTTTATTGCCCGCTTGGTATACTTGGTTGGTATATGGATTCCAATCGTAATCGCCCGAATTAATCACTTCCTTCGGGATTTCCTGCGAAATAATCCGCTTCATGGCCTCATAGATGGTTTGCTGTTTGTTGAGTCCGTTTTCCCCTTTGTTATAGTTTGCTTTAATTTCGTCGCGTAAATTCCAATGCGACAGCAAAATCATATTTTCCGGGAAAATCTTTTTCCCTGATTTATCCAGCAGATGACCGGCATAAATATTGTAATTGGCTATATACACATCGGCGTCGCTATTGGCTTTCGTAACGGCCTGTTGTAATTTTGCCGGCACCCGGCTTGTAAACAAATCGCCCAGCCGTGCATAAGCCCAATTGAGGCGATTATTCCCAAGTATTTCTTTTTCTTCCAGAGAATATTCCGGAAAATTGAGCGTGATAAAAAATGCTAACTTGTTGGCATACATATCATCACTGAAATGTGTATTCGGACTGTAAGCCGCAAATTGTTCATCAATTTTGAGCAAGGGGCCGGTCGCTTCATGGACGTTTTTTTGCAATTGGAGGGACATTTCATTATAATTTCCCCAAATAGCTTCCATATAACCGCTGATTTTCAGGAAAACCGTTTCCTTTTCCGAGGGATCGGAAATATAATTGTCCATACAAAAGCGAATAAATTCGTCTTCTGTCCCGTCTTGCGGCTGCCAAAGCCTTGCCGTTTGTTTTACACCTTTCTCTATCAGCGTTTTACCGGATGGATTTTTGCCGGACAAGCCGGCTATTACTTTCTCAATGGCTGGAGATGCATCTGCCAATACAGTCATAAAAGGAATTACTATTGAAATGATGATTGCAAAAATTTTTTTCATAAACAAGCATTTATTATGAGTTTTACCCCCTAAAAAGGGGATTTTACCGCAGTAATATATTCAAACTCACTGCCCAACTCCCCCTTTAGAGGGCCGGTGGGTAATTTATTTATATCCGAAAGTATCGGCAACAGCCTTATAAACGATTTTTCCATTAACGATATTCAAACCGGCTTTCAAATCGGGATATTTTTCGCAAGCCTTTTCCCAACCCAAATCTGCAAGCGCCAATGCGTAGGGCAAAGTAGCATTGGTGAGCGCCAAAGTAGAAGTCATCGGGACCGCTCCCGGAATGTTGGCTACACAATAATGGACTACGCCTTCCACTTCGTATGTGGGACTGGTGTGAGTAGTCGGGTGAGAGGATTCGAAGCAGCCGCCCTGGTCTATGGCCACATCGACCAATACGGAACCCGGTTGAATAAGATTCAGCATATCGTTGGTAATCAGGAACGGCGCTTTAGCGCCCGGAATCAACACGGCGCCGACAACCAAATCAACTTGCGGCAACATTTGTTCGATATTGTAATGGCTCGACATCATGGTATCTACATTGGCCGGCATAATTTCGCTCAGGTAACGCAGACGCGGCAGGGAAATGTCCATAATCGTAACATGTGCGCCTAATCCGGCAGCCATAAATGCGGCCTGCGTACCGACAATACCTCCGCCTAAAATCAAAACATTGGCAGGTTTTACACCCGGAACGCCTCCCAAAAGGATTCCTTTTCCACCCTGTGGACGTTCAAGATATTTGGTTCCTTCCTGTATCGACATCCGTCCGGCTACTTCCGACATGGGAATCAGCAAGGGTAGGGTACGGTCTTTTTCAACGGTTTCGTAAGCCAGACAAATGGCTTTGCCGGCAATCATCGCATCGGTTAGTTTTTGATCTGCAGCAAAATGAAAATAAGTGAATATCAATTGATTGGGACGAATCAGTTTATATTCTTGTTCGATAGGTTCTTTTACTTTCATAATCATGTCGGCAATGGCGAAAACATCTTCGGCTTTCGGCAGAATATTTGCACCGGCGCGGATGTATGCTTCATCGTTGAAACCGCTATTTTTACCTGCTTCGGTTTCAATATATACCTTATGACCATGCTGTGTAAGGTCGTGGACGCCACCCGGAGTTATGGAAACTCGATTTTCGTTGTTTTTAATTTCTTTTGGAATACCTATTTTCATAATATACTAAATAATAAATAGTTAATAAAACTTTGTATTTATGCACCATTTGTGCGGCACAAAATTACAAATTTCTATTAAATATGCCAATTTTTATTATAATAAAAGTTGGTGTGCTTTCTTAATCATATTTATTTGTGCCGACGCGATTTCCACTTTAATATTATAGCGCGTAAGATCTACACTATAATAATTCGCGAATAGGTTCCGTCGGGCGAATAGCCATGTTGCCGCACAAAAGAAAAACAACGGGTAATGAACTTGTTTTTACGAAAAATATAGTTATAATAAAATGATATACTGTTGCTTACGATGATTTTCTTGCATAAAAGTTCAAATGAAATTCGGTTTATGTAATAAATATTCGTTATATTTGCAGTTAGATTATTTTAATATAAAATAATGGTTTAATAATTTCTCAGTGATGAAATACTTTAATATAGCAGGACCATGTAACAACGTAAAGCATTACATGATAGACGCCGCCACCCGTTTGCATGGCGTCGAAGCGTTGATAGACAACGAACAATATTTTGTGATTCATGCCGCGCGGCAGAGCGGAAAGACAACCTATTTGCAGGATTTAGCGGGAAGACTCGATGCCGAGGGAAAGTATTATGTGCTGTACTGCTCGCTGGAGGGTGTACAGGATGTAGTTGAACCGGAACGCGGTATTCCTGCAATTTTGGATTGCATTTTTCTTGCCTTGCAAAAATCAGCCATACCTTTTATATATGATGAAAGTTATGATCGAGAGAAGAAAAGCAAGCCTTTGGTGATTTTGGCGCTGTTTTTGATGAACTTGGTCAAAAGTTTGGACAAGCCGCTGGTAATTTTTTTCGACGAGGCCGACTGTTTGAGCGAAGGAACATTGATTTCTTTTCTGCGTCAGCTTCGAAATGGTTATAACGATCGCAGTATTGCCCCCTTTGTCCATTCCGTAGCCCTGGTAGGCATGCGCAATATCCGCGACTTCAAAGCACGGATTCGTCCCGAAAGTGAAACGTTAGGCAGCGCAAGCCCGTTCAATATTGCTACGGAATCGTTGACATTAAAAAACTTCACCAAAGAAGAGATTGCCGAACTGTACCGGCAACATACCGGCGAAACAGGACAACTGTTTGAGGAAGACGCAATAGAATTGGTATGGGAACAAACGCAGGGACAGCCCTGGTTAGTGAATGCCGTTGCCCGCGAGGTAATTGATAAAATCCTGCAATCGGACTACACAAAGCCCGTTACGGCGGAATTAGTCGATCAAGCCATCCAAAACATCATCCTGCGGCGTGATACCCATATCGACAGTTTACTCGAACGGTTGAAAGAAGAACGTGTACGCAAAGTGATAGAACCGATCATCATCGGAGAAATCTTTATTGACCGGCTTTCCGACGATTTTCTGTACGTCCGGGATTTAGGACTGATTACCGAAACGTCAGAACGTCTGGGTCCATCCAATCCTATTTATGGAGAAGTTATCGCCCGGACATTAAGTTACAATCTTCAGCAGAATTTGCAACAATACCACAAAGAATATCAGTTGCCCCGCTACCTGAAAGACGGACGCATAGATATGGATTACCTGATGCGCGACTTCCAGCAATTCTGGCGCGAAAACAGCGATATCTGGAAAGATAAATTCGACTACAAAGAAGCGGCGCCGCACATTATCCTGATGGGATTTCTGCAACGGGTAGTCAACGGCGGCGGACAAATTATCCGTGATATGGCGGCTGGCGCCGGACG
>JAISWH010000058.1 GCA_031271125.1 Dysgonamonadaceae bacterium | reverse complement strand
CCGGAAATTGCCGAATTATACCTTTTGCTCAATATGCACGCTTATTTGGGCGAATTGGAAAAAACCGTATCGTTCAAGGAAAAAGCGCGGCAAAATCCCGATAATGTGAACGCCGGTTTATTTACTTATCCGGTCTTAATGGCAGCCGACATATTGATTCACAATGCTGATTATGTTCCGGTTGGCAAAGATCAGGAACAACATTTGGAAATGACCCGCAATTATGCCAAACGATTCAATCATCGTTACGGATTGGAATATTTTAAACAACCGGCTGCGTATAATTTCGGACAGGAATTGATCAAAATTCCGGGATTGGACGGTAGCGGTAAAATGGGCAAATCGGAAGGCAACGCCATCTACCTGATTGACGAACCGAAAACCATCGAAAAGAAAGTGAAAAGCGCATTGACCGATAACGGCCCTACGAGTCCCAATAGTCCCAAACCGGATTACATCGAAAATTTATTTACGATTCTGAAAGTGGTTTCTACCCCCGAAACGGTCGTTCATTACGAAAATCTTTGGAATACCGGTGAAAGCAAATGGTACGGCAATCTGAAAAAACAGTTGGCAGAAGATATTATCAAAATAACTACTCCGATTCGTGAACGGATTAACGACATTAAAAACGATGCGGCTTATTTGCATAAAGTAACAGCGGAAGGTGCGGAAAAGGCGCGGGAAAGCGCTTCGAAAACTTTGCGGGAAGTCAGGGAAATCATGGGATTCAAATCATTCTGAATCCCAAACTTTGTCATTCAGGCTCAAATCTCTCGGAAATAATCCAAAGCTTCGTCAATCTCTTGTTGACTTGCCGTTTGATTGATTCCAATGTTTCCGACCGATTTTAATAAAGTAAAATTTATTAAGCCGGATTCATTTTTCTTATCATGCTGCATCAATTCGTAAATCCGTTGATATTGCGAACAATCAAAAGCAAAAATGCCGTAATTCTCTTTGACAAAACGAGTAATCTGCATTAAAATGTTCCTGTCAAATCCAAGTTTCACGAAAGAAAGATACAATTCGCAAACCATTCCCCAAGCCACCGCATAACCGTGCAGGACGGGACGTTTCAATTCATGAGAAAGACTTTCGAAGGCATGTCCGAAAGTATGTCCGAGGTTTAATGCCTTGCGGATACCTTGTTCGGTAGGATCTTCTTCTACAATCCGTTCTTTTACCAATACCGATTCGAATAATAAACTATTTAATTGCCGATAATCAATGGTTTCCAAATCGAAACGCAGTATCTTACCTAATGATAACGGAGAATCCAGCAACGCGTGTTTCAACATTTCGGCATAACCGGAAAGCAGGTTGGATACATCCAAAGTTTTGAAAAAATGGGAATCAATCAGTACTGCAAGGGCAGGGGCAAATGCGCCTATTTCGTTTTTCAAACCGTTGAAATTAATACCGGTTTTTCCGCCGACAGCCGCATCCACCGCACCCAAGAGTGTCGTAGGAATATTGATAAACCGAATTCCCCGTTTAAAAGTAGCCGCAGCAAAACCGCCCAAATCAGTCAACATACCGCCACCCAAATTAATAAGCAGGGATTTACGGTTAGCGCCGTTTTTGGAAAGAAATTCCCAAACAACATATAGCGTTGCAACATTTTTGTTTTCATCGCCTGCAGAGATAATAATTTTTTTTGCAGACGCTATTTCCGGAACTTCCCGAATAAGCGGGAAACAATATTTTTGTGTATTTTCGTCCGTCAACAAGAACAAACCATTGTAACTTAATGAATGCAATAAATCGCCTAAATCATTCACTATGTTGCCGGAACGGATAATTTTTTGTTTCATTATCTGTTTTTTTATTGCACAAAAGTAATAAAAAGCGTCCAAATCTTTGTCAATTCCAAAAGTTTTTCTACCTTTGCCGCCGTCTATTCAAGAAGCCCAGATGGCGGAATCGGTAGACGCGCTGGTCTCAAACACCAGTGGATTCATTTCCATGCCGGTTCGACCCCGGCTCTGGGTACAAAGCAAAACGCTAATTATCAATAAATAAGATAATTAGCGTTTTTCATTTTGATATTTGCACCACAATTGCACCACATAAAAGAAAAGCACCTCGATTTTCGCTAAAATCAAAGTGCTTTTTACGATTTTAAAACAATACCTTTCGGCATTATTCGACTGCAAAGATAAGCATTTATTTCAATGTTGAGAAATGTTGAGTTTCCTGTGAATGTTAGCTTTTGTCAACACCCGGATAACTGCATTTGCATTACACTTGCATTGCATTGCATTTGCATACGTATATCACAATATTTATATTGCTGAAAATAAAAGGGCGCGAAGCCCTTTTTGGTTTTAAAACGTTTGGTGGCTATTGTAATTGCATCAATAATTCATCAAAAGCATTTGTTTCTGTTGTGTATTTGCTGCTTTTCAGTAATGTGCTTTTGGTTGATGTACTTGTACTTGGCATGTACACAACTTGCCAATACGAGGTATTGTATAGTTGTAATCCTATTGCCATTGTTGCCGTAGTCGTATTCAAACCATTAATAAACAGAAATAAGCCGTCCTTTTCTGAAACAGCTAAATATCTTTCAAGCAAAAAATCTGCAAGCGTTGATGAATACATAGATTTTACCATAACGGCATAGCTACTTAATTTGTTACTGCTATCAAACAGAAACATTAAAATCGGGGCGGTATTGGAATAATCAATATATCCAATTCCTGATGATGTTTCAGAATCAGGCGTACCAAATTTTGCAATAATTG
>JAISWH010000185.1 GCA_031271125.1 Dysgonamonadaceae bacterium | reverse complement strand
CGTTTTGTTTTCGTCGGGTTTGTAATAAGTAATGCGGTAGTTGTGAACGGTCTGCGGGCGGTTGTATTCGCTGCCGGCGAGTTCGTACCAGGGGTCGTCGGGGAGTCCGTTGCCGTTCGTGTCGCGCGAAACCATGACGATACCCGGTTCGCAGCTTCCTCCTTCGCGCGAGGCCCCGCCGTCGGGATTGGCATTGGCGTAGAAGGCGTTGCCCAGGATGCGGAAGTCGTACCGGCCGGGCAGGTTTTGCACGGGGTGGTCGAAACCAAAGACAACATATCCGCCGTATCCGCCAAGCGTGATCATGCCTTCGTTGTGATTTGCACCGGCGATTTTTTCTTCCACCTTGCGGTTCATGTCTTCCTGCGTGTCGCCCGGCGTGTACGCGGGCATCTCGTTGACGAATTGTCCCGGCGCGGGCATGTATTCATATATTTTATCAATGTAAGGCGATTGGGCTTGACCGGTGAGAGCCGGCAACCCAAAGGCAAGGAATAAGGCTGTTTTTACGAATGTTTTTATCATTTTATAATAACTTTATGTATTCATATCTTCCGGACACGAAGTTTAAAGTCATTTCTCGAAAATAACATTGGAGATGAACACAAACAGGAATCAAAACACCTTACCTTGTTTGTCTCAAGCTTTATTTCCCGAAAGCTTTAAACTTAAATAACTTTTTTGGCAGGTCTTCTGACTTACTTTTAGACGAAACGCCTTCCCGGTTTCCCAGTGGCTTGAGTATTGTTTCGCCGTTTTGTTCAATTAGAATCCGTAATTGAACCAAGCTTACAGCAGCGGGTCTGTTCAGGATTTACACCTGATTCCCTTTTCAATACATATTCCGAACGGAATATAGTATCACCAAAATTTTTGCAAAGGTACGAATAAAATATGTATAACCAATAATTTATCGGAATTATATTTTTTGCAAAATAAGCATTCGGTATGCTTGCATGTTTCAAAAGATTGTACTACCTTTGTGCGCTCAATTCTTTAAGGGTCAGTCAAGAGAAAGAATGTTTCTTTCCACCCCCGGAAATAACCTGTAAAATAAAAACAGATGTACGTAATAGTAGAGATTCAGGGTCAACAATTTAAAGTTGAAAAAGACCGGAAGTTGTTTGTTCACCGTCTGGAAGGTGAAGAAGGCGCAAAAGTAGAATTTGACAAAGTTCTCTTAGCCGATCATGACGGTTCGGTCACAGTAGGCGCTCCTGTAATTGAGGGCGCAAAAGTGGTAGCGGAAATCGTAAATCCTTTGGTAAAAGGAGATAAGGTATTGGTTTTCCACAAAAAAAGGAGAAAAGGTCATCGTAAATTGAACGGTCACCGTCAACAATTTTCTCAAATCGTGATTAAAGAAATTCAAGCTTAATTCGTTAAAAATCTTAGAAAAATGGCACATAAAAAAGGAGTCGGTAGTTCAAAGAACGGACGCGAATCGCACAGTAAACGATTAGGCGTTAAAATTTTCGGCGGTGAAAGCTGTAAGGCAGGCAACATCCTCATTCGCCAAAGAGGAACCCAACATCATCCGGGTCTGAATGTAGGAATCGGCAAGGATCATACTTTGTTTGCATTGATCGACGGACGGGTTGTGTTCAGAAAGCAAAAGAACGACAGGTCATACGTATCGGTCGAACCGGCGTTTGCTTAGGGTATAGATAAGGCGTTTCTTTATGGGGAACGCCTCCCCCCAGCCCCCTAAAGGGAGAGTTTGGGCAGTGTGTATGAATATGCAGCTACGGCAATCCCCCCTCTATAGGGTAATTCACGTTATGCTTATTTCGTTTTTAAATAATTCCGTCAGAGAATCTAAGGAAATGGTTGCCCCTGCTCTGGCTGAGGTAGAGTACAGAAGAATGATTTCAATATCTTTACCGGCTATTTGTACAAAAGTTCGTAAAGGTCTTTTCCCTTTTGGAATGTGAAAAGCAATACCGTGAAAAGTAAGGTAAGATTTAAACCAACCGATAGCGCTTGATTTTCCGGTGCTACTGGTGAAAATGATTTTCCGAAGGGAAGGATTTTCTTCCAGGATGCCGAAAATATCCATGTATTCTACGATTTCAAGGTTTTCATCCGACGAGTTTTCGTCCGTTCGACGAATGATTTTACCCATGTCGGAAACTCCAACTCCCAACCGATTCAGCATATTTTTTCTTTCTTCAACAGCTTCTACTCCGGAAAAGTATTGTAAAGGACTATCGGCGATCCGGGACATGATTCGCCAAAAATAATTATTCTTGTTCGGATAAAAGAAATCGTACGACCAATTCCGTAGCGTGGGAGGGAAAGTTCCGATAATGATGCTTTTAGCGCCTTCGGGAACATAACTGTCCCATGGATGAGTTTCTTCGTGCATTGATTTTTAACTGCTTAAAAAATTTGCATAAAGGTAACACATATTTATCAGATAACATGTATATTTGTCCCACTTAAAAACAGCAAAATGATGTCAAGCAATAGGAATTTTATGCAACAATTAGTAAGAATGTATGTTTTAATCGTATGTTGCCTTTTTTCGGTCGGTTGTTCGGGAAAGAAAGCCTGTGGAGAAGAAGTTTCCGACTTTAAAATCAGCCGGATGGATACGGAATTATTTAATTATTTATCTAAAAATGAGGCGGATGGCGTTCTGATCGCTGATACCGGTTTTTTGAATGTTTTCGGTGAAAAAGTGATTCATGTGGGACGAACCGATTCTACCGGATTTTACGAACGGCTGAAAAAATATTTTTCCGAACCGACTTTGATGGAACTTTATCGAAGGGAGCAAGAACAATTTGCCGATATTCAAACGCTAACAAATGAAGTTGCATACGGATTGAATGTTTTCCTGAATGAATTTCCGAATATAAAACGGCCGCAAGTTTACCTGCATGTTTCGGGACTAAACCAAAGCGTGATTGTAAGCGACGAAATGCTGTCTTTGTCGGCTGATAAATATTTGGGTGCAGATTATCCCCTGTATCTGCAATTTTTCTATGATTACCAACGTCAATTGATGAGCCCCGACCGGATGGCGCCCGATTATTTACTGGGTTTTATGATGGCCAATTTACCGTTTCAGGGGAAAGCGGATGTTTTGTTAGACAGGATGTTGTACGAAGGGAAGTTACGGTATATTCTTTCCCAACTTTTACCGGATCGGCAAATTTGGGAATATGTGGCTTATAATGAAGCTCAATATACGTGGTGCGCCGGCAATCAAAAGCGAATCTGGAAAACGATTCTGGAAAACCAACATCTGTTCACGGGCAATTATCTGGTTACAGATCAATACTTAAAGGAGTCGCCTCACACCTCCTTCCTTCCGGCTGAATCGCCGGGAAGAGCCGGTATATGGCTTGGTTACCAAATAATCGTTTCCTATATGAAGCAAAATCCTGATACCGGTTTTCGCGAATTAATGGAAGTGACCGATTATCAGGATTTACTCAAGCGATCGAAGTACAGACCTTAGAAAAGTTCTTTCTTGATTTGATCGACGTAATCAAGTTTTTCCCAAGTAAATAATTCTACTTTGACTTCAATGGGTTTCGTATAACGCGAAGCAAATGTTTTAACGACGGTTTGCGGTTCGCGTCCCATGTGTCCGTAAGCTGCTGTTTCCAAGTATATGGGTTTGCGGAGTTGCAGTCTTTCTTCGATGGCTTTGGGACGCATATCAAAAATTTTGCCGATTTTTTCCGCAATTTGGCTGTCGGTGTAAGTGACTTTGCTTTTCCCGAAAGTATTGATAAAGATATTCATCGGTTCGGCAACGCCAATGGCATAAGCCACCTGTACAAGTATTTCGCCGGCAACGCCTGCCGCTACTAAGTTTTTCGCGATATGCCGCGCAGCATAAGCGGCCGAGCGATCGACTTTCGAAGGGTCTTTTCCGGAAAATGCGCCGCCGCCGTGAGCGCCTTTCCCGCCGTAAGTATCCACGATAATTTTTCGGCCGGTCAGTCCCGTATCCCCGTGAGGACCGCCAATAACGAATTTTCCGGTCGGATTGACGTGGTATTTAATGTCTTTTCCGAACAATGCCCGGACATTTTCCGGATATTGAGCCTTTACGCGGGGTACCAGAATGTGGATAACATCTTCCCTGATTTTATTCTGCATGGCTTCATCATTGTCGAAATCATCGTGTTGGGTAGAAATAACAATGGTATCAATCTTTTCGGGCGTACCGTTATCGTTGTATTGAATTGTAACTTGCGATTTGGCGTCCGGACGCAGGTAAGGCATCAAATGCAATTCGGTTTTACGGATTTTAGCCAATTCGGTCAGTAAAGAGTGCGCCAAATCAAGAGGCAAAGGCATGTAATTAGCTGTTTCGTCGGTTGCGTAACCAAACATCATGCCTTGGTCGCCGGCGCCCTGGTTGAGCGGGTCTTTCCGTTCCACACCCCGGTTGATATCGCTCGATTGTTCGTGGATTGCGCTCAAAATACCGCAAGATTCGGCTTCGAAACGGTATTCACTCTTGGTGTAACCGATTTTTCGGATAACTCCGCGGACTACTTCGGGAATATCCACGTAAGCCGTTGATTTTACTTCGCCGGCCAAAACAACTTGACCGGTAGTCACTAAAGTTTCACAAGCTACTTTAGAGTGAGGGTCATAAGCTAAAAATTGATCTAATAGTGCGTCGGAAATCTGATCCGCCACTTTGTCGGGATGTCCTTCCGAAACGGATTCGGAGGTAAATAAATAACTCATGGTGTAAACTGTTTTAAAATAAAAAAATCTGATATTTTATCAGAAATGGAGGATAGATTTGCAAAATAACCGATGCCGGTTTTTAGCATTTTTTAATGTGGTTGCAAGCATACAAATCTATCCACATTTCTAATTTGGTGCAAAGGTAATGGAAATATTTTAATATTACAAATAATTTTTCCAAAGTTGCTGCGCCACCGTTTTCCCCAAAACCGGATGAACCAAATCCGGCGCAATCTCATTCAAAGGTTCCAAGACAAACCGCCGTTTATGAAAAAGCGGATGAGGAAGTTGTAGTTTCTCCGTATTTATAATCCATTGATCGCACAGAATCAAATCAATATCAATCAGGCGATCTTGATAAATATGATGCGTTTTTTCCGTACGACCGAGTGCCTGTTCTATTGCCTGCGTTTGAACAAGTATTTCCATTGGACTTAATTCCGTTTCAACAAGCGCTACCTGATTGAGGAATTTATTGGCGGATGCAAAGCCCCAAGGCTCGGTTTCATAGACAGAAGAAATAGCCGAAAAACTCCCTATGTTCCCGGCTATTAACAATAAGGCTTCATGCAGATTGAACCGCCTGTCGCCCAAATTCGTACCTAAAGCTAAACAGGCGGTCATATGATCAGCATGGCGTCGCCGTAAGCGCCGAATCGGTAGCCTTCCTTGACGGCTATGTTATACGTTTCCATGATGAGATCGTATCCGCCGAAAGCGGCTGTTTGCATCAACATGGTCGATAGCGGCATGTGAAAATTGGTAACCATGCCGGTTGCTACCGAAAAATCGTACGGCGGAAAAATAAATTTATTCGTCCATCCGGTATATTCTTTCAAATGACCTTTTGTGGTAACCGTACTCTCAATGGCGCGTAAAACCGAAGAACCGACAGCGCAAATTTGTCTGTGTTCGTCTTTTGCCTGATTGACAATTTTCACTGCTTCTCCAGCAATCATGATTTCTTCGGAATCCATTTTGTGTTTAGTCAGGTCTTCCACATCAATATCCCTGAAAGTTCCCAAGCCGGAATGTATAGTGATAAAAGCAAACTCACATCCCTTGATTTCCAGGCGTTTCATCAACTCGCGGCTGAAATGCAGACCGGATGAAGGAGCAATCACAGCGCCTTCGTTTTTAGCGAAAATCGTTTGATAACGTTCCGTATCTTCGGGAACTACTTTCCGGTTGATATAGCTCGGAATAGGCATTTCGCCCAAAGCATACAATGCTTTTTTAAATTCTTCGTGAGGCCCGTCATACAGGAAACGCAACGTACGGCCTCTGGAAGTCGTATTGTCAATGACTTCAGCTACCATAGAATCGTCTTCGCCGAAATAGAGTTTGTTTCCGATACGGATTTTCCGGGCAGGATCAACCAGAACATCCCAAAGTCTGAACTCGGGGTTCAATTCGCGAAGCAAAAAAACTTCAATTTTTGCACCCGTTTTTTCTTTGTTTCCGTACAAACGGGCGGGAAAAACCATCGTATCGTTAAAAATAAAAACATCTTTATATCCAAAGTAACCGAGAATGTCTTTGAATATTTTGTGCTCAATTTTTCCCGTTTTCGAGTGAACGACCATCATACGCGATTCGTCCCTGTTTTTGGCAGGGTGTAAACCAATTGATTCTTCCGGGAGGTTAAATTTGAATTTTGAGAGTTTCATATATATACAATCTAAAAGTTAAAAACCAAGCACCCCTAAATCCCCTAAAGGGGACTTTGCCGTAGCACAATATTCAATCGCACTGTCCCAAGCTTCCCCTTTAGGGGGCCTGGAGGGTAAATTTAAAATCATCAATCTGCAAGCATTTATCCAATGTAATATCTCCGATTCTCGTCCGTTGCAACCGGATTAAGTGAGCGCCGGAATCCAATGCGACTCCAATATCTCTTGCCAATGCCCGAATATAAGTCCCTTTACTGCAAACGATTCGCACTTCTATTTCATCCTTGCGGAATGACAAAAGTTCTATTGTTTCAATAACCAATAATTTAGGCTTCAATTCTACCGCAATTCCCTTTCTCGCCAAATCATAAGCCTTGTCACCCTGCACTTTAACGGCCGAATAAGCCGGTGGAATTTGTTCGATATTTCCTGTAAACCGTTGCAATACAGCTTCTACGGCTTCTTTTGTAATGTGACTCGTATTGTAAACCGCATCTACTTCCGTTTCCAAGTCGAAAGAAGGCGTAGTAGCGCCCAACCGTATAGTAGCAACATACTCTTTCGTAAGATATTGAAGTTCGTCGATTTTTTTCGTCGCCTTTCCGGTGCAAACAATCATTACACCGGTTGCCAAAGGGTCTAACGTTCCTGCATGTCCGACTTTAATCTTCTTTATTTTTAAGAAACGGGAAATTTCGTATCTTATTTTATTCACCAAATCAAAAGAAGTCCAATGAAGTGGTTTGTCAAAATACAAAATCTCGCCTTCCTGAAAATCCATAATTATATGACTTCGAGGTGAAAACCGCAATAAAGCAAAAGCAAAATCAACAAACCTGCCAAAATCCGGTAGTAACCGAATAGCTTAAAACCGTATTTGGTCAGGAATCCGATGAAAAATTTTATCGCTGCCATTGCGACGATGAATGCAATGATGTTTCCAACTATCAATACATTCATGTTATCAATCAATAATTGCCTCGACTCGTCGTGGAGCAACAACTTCAACAGTTTGTAACCCGAAGCGGCCGCCATAGTCGGCACTGCCAGGAAAAATGAAAATTCCGCCGCCGTTTTCCTGCTGAATTTCTGCGCCATTCCGCCTACAATCGTCGCCATCGAGCGCGACACGCCCGGAATCATTGCGACACATTGTGCCAAACCAATCTTAAATGCCTTTGAATCAGTCATTTCAGGTTCATCTTTTTCGGGATAAGTAAACCATTTATCCACAAAAAGCATAAAGACCCCGCCTATAATCAACAGGGCGGATACAACCCAAACATTTTCGAGTAAAGAGTCGATAAAATCGCTTGCCAAAAAACCAATTACGGCTGCGGGAATAAAGGCAATCAACAATTTACGATAAAAATCCCAGGTCTGCCAAAATCTTTTCCAATACAAAACCAAGACGGACAAAATAGCGCCGAATTGAATAATGACCGTAAAAGCTTTGACGAAATCATCGCTTTTCACACCCATAATTCCTTGCGCCAGAATCATGTGACCGGTGGAAGATATTGGCAAAAATTCGGTTATACCCTCAACAATAGCTATAACAATCGTTTGAAACCAATCCATTATTTGTTGTTTTTCAATGATTTACTTTTTTCCGTCCTTTGGCTTTTTGAGAATCGCCCAAACAACCATAATGAAACCTGCCATCGTCACAATGGGTGCGACTATAATCCGCCGCGCATTGAAAACAGCGGGATCAAAACCTGTTTCTTCGGTCGTTTTCGCTCCCGACATTAACCAAAATCCTATGATAACCAATAGAATTGATATAGCCAAAATGATAAAATTTTCCTTTCCGAAAACAAAATTTCTTTTATCCATTATTGTTAATATAATTGTTTATAATTTTTTGTCTGTCAAATATAATACAAATCATCACTTTCCATCCTGACATAACGGTTTACGGCGAAAAATGTCGTCACAGTAGAAATAATTATGCCCAGTACCATCACAATGCCAAATATTATATACAATGTATCAGAACTGACAATATCCGAAATTTGGGTGATTCCGCCACCCACCGAAGCATCGTCCAATTTGTTTACCACATAATATAAAAGCCAAAGCAACAAACCGTTAGCGAGAATGGCCGCAACAATTCCTATCAGAATGTTCACTCGAATGAAAGGCCAACGAATAAATCCGGCCGTGGCGCCGACCAATTTCATTGTATGAATTAAAAATCGTTTGGAATACACTGTCAGTCGAATGGTATTGTTAATCAAAGCCAAAGAAATAATGAACAAAACAATAGCCAAAATGAAAAAGATGATTCCTAATTTTTTCAAATTCGTATTAACTAATTGCAATAAATCGTTCCGATATTCAATGGAACTTACATTGGTCGAAAAGATTTTAATTGCTTTTTCTATGACGGGAAGGCTATCAGCCTCAGCATAACGGGAATCTAAATTTACAACAATAATCGAAGGCAAAGGGTTGAAACCTAAAAACGATGATGGGTCTTCGCCGATATATTGCTTGACGGCTTCATCTTTTGAAACGTATCGGGCGCTTTTTACAAAAGGCGCTTTTTCCAACTGTATCAGCAAGGAATTGGCTTGACCCGGTTCCGTATCATCCGAAAGAACAATATCAAACGAAAGGGTTTCTTTCATATAAACGGATAACTTATTGGCAAATACGGCCAATAAAAAAATTAAACCTAACAGGAAAAGCACTAAAGAAATACTGACAATGACTGTTATTTTTGAATTAATAAAAGTTACCGGTAAAATCGCACGTTTATTTTTCATTCCTTTTGTTGCAAAAATTGCTAATCTTTATTACCCCCCAGCCCCCTAAAGGGGGAGTTTGGGCAGTGAGTATGAATATTTTACTACGGTGTTCCCCCTTTAGGGGGCTGGGGGGTAATTACATGTTATTTATTTCGTATCCCTAAAGTGTCGCAAAATTAGAGAAAAAAACCGAGTATTTTGTCGTTTTTACTTTTTTTAACAAACATCCCCAAAAAGCGTAACTGCGGTAGCCGTCGAGATTTTTACCGTTACCCTATCTCCTACCCTATATTTTCCTTTGTCTAAAATAACAACCTTATTTTGTGAAGTCCTTCCGAACAGTTGTTCGCGGGAACGTTTGGAAAATCCTTCGACCAAAACTTCAAAAATTTTACCAATATCCTCTTTGTTCCGCATCAAAGAAAATTCCAATTGCAAAGCAATAATTTCTTCCAAACGGTGCACTTTTTCCTTTTCGGGAACATTATCCGGTAGATGCTGAGCCGCATACGTTCCGGGACGCTCGGAATATTTGAACATAAACGCCGAATCGAATCCGACTTCCCGCATCAACGAAAGCGTTTCCTGATGATCTTCTTCCGTTTCGGAAGGAAATCCGCAGAACAAATCGGTGGAAACCGCCGCTTCGGGAAGGATACGCCGGATGGCCGCAATTCGTTCCAAATACCATTCCCGCGTATATTTCCGGTTCATGACTTTCAAAATACGCGAACTTCCCGATTGCGCCGGCAAATGAATCTGCTTGCAAAGATTATCATATTTAGCGATAACTTCCAAGGTTGCATCACTCATATCTTTCGGATGAGAAGTCGTAAACCGGATTCTCATTTCGGGAACTTCTAAGGCTACTAATTCCAATAAACGGGGAAAATCAATGGTTTTTCCTTCGGTTTTCCACAAATAAGAATTTACATTTTGTCCCAATAAGGTAATTTCCCGATAAGCTTGCTCTTTCATTATCCTGACCTCCCGCAGGATACTTTCCGCATCGCGACTCCGCTCACGCCCGCGGGTATAAGGAACTATGCAGTAAGTACAAAAATTGTTGCATCCGCGCATAATGGAAACAAATCCCGAAATTTTTATGCCGGAAATTTTTAACGGAATGACGTCTTTGTAAGTTTCCGTCGTTGAAAGTTCCACATTAATCGCTTTTTCACCTTTCTCAACCGTCGCAATCAAATGCGGCAAATCCATATAGGAATCCGGACCTACAACCAAATCGGCATGATGATTCGTAATCAGTTCTTCCTTCACCCTTTCGGCCATACAGCCCAATACGCCGACAATTAATTTCCTGTTCTTTTTCTTCAAAGATTGAAAAAAACGGAGCCGCGAAAGCACCTTTTGTTCGGCGTTATCCCTCACCGAACAAGTATTTACAAAAATTGCATCGGCTTCGTTCATATTATCGGTCGTTTCAAATCCATCCATTTGCATGATAGAAGCAACCACCTCACTATCGGCTACATTCATCTGGCAACCGTAAGTTTCGATGAAAAGTTTCTTTAATTCATTATGAGACAAACACTTAAATTCGGATTCCATTTCTTTTTCCATATAACAACATCTACTTTAAATCATTTTTTAGAAATTTTAACACAAAAAGATTAATTTTTTTGCAAAAATAATTGGTTTATAAAAAAAATATATTACCTTTGTGCTTGAAAAACGTAAAATTTTTTCATAGTTAAGGTTTTGGTTAAATGGGTTATGGGTGGCTGCGAAGTCACTCATAATTATTTTTAAAATGTATCTTTTGTTTATATTTCATATTTTTTTTGTACTTTTGGAGCTGCAAAAATAATTATATTTTATGGATAATTTATCAGAATATATTCCTTTATTAATAATAATCGCTTCGGTCATTATTTCAATCGTACGGAAAAGCAAGCAACCGGCAAGGAAAGTCGACATGCCGGAAGATCTATTTGAACTTGAAGAACCGCAACCCTATTTCGTGCCGGAAGCGCCGGTTCCGGAGCAAGAACCTGCAACGCCGGTTGTCCGGAAAATCCCTGCTTTTACTAAAAAAGAACCTGCCAATTACAAAAAAGTCGTTGAGACGCCGGAGGTTGATGAATACGAAAACATCAGCATAGATCTTTCCAACCCGGACGAAATGAAAAAAGCTATTATTTATTCCGAAATTTTCAATAAAAAAGATTTTTAATCGCAAAATAAATTGTACCTTTGCACCCGAATTTTTAGAGAAGATTATTTTTAAGGAAAAACATGGCGTACAAAAAATTAACGGCTGAGGAAGCCGCTTCACTCATTAAAAATGAAGATGTGATTGGATTTAGCGGTTTTACAGCCGCCGGTTGTCCGAAAGTAGTAACAATGGCGTTAGCTGAAAAAGCGGAAGAAGAACACGCAAAGAGAAATCCATTCAAGGTGGGAATCTACACAGGCGCCTCTACCGGCGATTCGATTGACGGATGCTTAGCCCGCGTCCATGCAGTCAAGTTCCGCACACCTTACCAGTCTTCAAAAGACATGCGAACGGAATTAAACAATCGCGATGCTCATTATTTTGATTTGCACCTGTCCGAATTGGCGCAATATCTCCGTTACGGATTCCTTCCAAAACCCAATTGGGCCATATTGGAAGTCTGCGATATTACCGATGACGGGAAAATTTATCTGACTTCGGGAGTCGGTATTGCTCCGACCGTGGCGTCGCTGGCCGACCGGATTATTATAGAACTCAACCGGTATCATCCCAAGGAATTAGCGGGAATACACGATATATACGAATTGGCCGATCCTCCCCTACGAAGGGAAATTCCGGTTTATGCACCGGGCGACCGGATTGGCGTTCCCTATATTCAGGTAGACCCGAAAAAAATTGTAGGCGTCGTTGAAACCAATCTTCCCAACGAAGTGGGCGCTTTCACGCCTTCGGATGAAGTGACCAATCAAATTGGACAAAACGTAGCCGGTTTTTTGTCTGCTGAAATAAAGGCGGGACGGATTCCTGCCGCTTTTCTGCCCGTTCAATCGGGCGTGGGAAACGTGGCAAACGCCGTTCTCGGCGCGATGGGAGCCAACAAAGATATTCCTCCTTTTGAAGTATATACCGAAGTGATTCAGGATTCGGTCATTCAATTGATGAAAGAAGGAAATGTGAAATTCGCCAGCGGCTGTTCGCTCACTTTAAGCACTCCGGCTTTGGAAGAGGTTTACCGCAACCTTCCGGAATTTAAACCCCGATTGTTGCTCCGTCCGCAGGAAGTTTCCAACAACCCGGAAATTGCGCGCCGTTTGGGATTGATTTCCATCAACACGGCTTTGGAAGCGGATATTTTCGGAAATATTAATTCAACGCATGTTTTAGGTACAAAAATGATGAATGGCATCGGCGGATCGGGCGATTTCTGCCGGAACGCTTATTTATCTATTTTCACGACCCCTTCTACGGCTAAAGATGGGAAAATCAGCGCTATCGTACCGATGGTTTCGCATGTCGATCACAGCGAACATTCGGTAAAAATCCTGATTACCGAGCATGGCATTGCCGATTTAAGAGGCAAATCGCCGATTCAACGGGCGGAAGAAATCATCAATAATTGCGTAGACCCCATCTACAAAGGTTTATTGAGGGAATATCTGAACCTCGGACAAAAAGGCCATACACCCCAAAGTATGTCGGCTGCTTTGTCTTTTCACGATACTTTCAACAAAACCGGCGATATGCGGTTGGTGAATTGGAAAGTTTAAATAGATGATACGCGCCCAAAACAAAAACAATGAAAAATTTAACAATAGCAGGAAAAGAATTCACTTCCCGGCTCTTTCTCGGAACCGGTAAATTCAGTTCAAACACGCTTATGGCTCAAGCGATTGAAGCCTCGCAGACGCAAATGGTAACTGTCGCCATGAAACGTTTGGACTTCAACAATAAACAAGATGATATGTTGCTGCATATCAAGCGTCCCGGCGTCCAATTATTGCCGAATACTTCGGGAGTTCGCAATGCCAAAGAAGCCGTTTTCGCCGCACAATTAGCGCGCGACGCCTTTGAGACCGATTGGCTGAAACTGGAAATCCATCCCGATCCGCGTTATCTTTTACCCGATCCGATAGAAACATTAAAAGCTACCGAAGAATTGGCTAAACTCGGTTTCATCGTTTTGCCTTATATTCAGGCCGATCCCGTTTTGTGCAAACGTTTGGAAGAAGCAGGTTCGGCAACCGTCATGCCTTTGGGCGCTCCGATCGGCACTAATAAGGGACTGAAAACGCGCGATTTACTCGAAATTATCATCGAACAAAGCCAAGTGCCGGTAGTTGTCGACGCCGGTATCGGCGCTCCTTCCCACGCTGCCGAAGCCCTCGAAATGGGCGCCGACGCCGTGCTGGTCAATACGGCTATTGCCGTCGCGGGCGATCCGGCAGCTATGGCCGGCGCTTTCCGGATGGCTGTCGAGTGCGGACGGATAGCTTATGAGGCGCAGTTGGCTAATCCTTTGAATATTGCGGAGGCTACGAGTCCGTTGACTGATTTCTTAATGGATACGAAATAAATGCAAACAAAATACAAAATCACCTATCCGTCTTCACGGAAAATTTATATAAAAGGCAAAATCCACAACATCGCAGTAGGAATGCGCAAAATATCTCTGGTCGATAAAACGTCGGTCGTCGTATACGACACTGGAGGCGCTTATTCCGACAAAAATATCGAAATCGACATCGCCAAAGGTTTGCCGCGTTTGCGGGAACAGTGGATTGAACAACGGAACGATACCCAACAATTACCTGCTTTCTCATCGAAATATTGCAACAAACGATTGAACGACGACAGTTTAAACGACTTCCGTTTTCCTGTCGCGCATTTCCCAAGGCGAGCAAATGCAAAGCAACGCATCACGCAAATGTATTATGCGCGGCAAGGCGTCATCACACCGGAAATGGAATATGTGGCTATCCGCGAAAATCAGCAAAACGAGGCATTGGGAATCGCCAGCCACATTACGCCCGAATTTGTCCGCGACGAAGTGGCGGCGGGAAGAGCCGTTATCCCCGCCAATATCAATCATCCCGAAGCCGAGCCGATGATTATCGGAACGCGGTTTTTAGTTAAAATAAATACCAACATCGGCAATTCCGCACTATCATCAGGTATCGGCGAAGAAGTGGAAAAAGCAATATGGAGTTGCAAATGGGGCGGTGATACGTTGATGGATTTATCCACCGGCAACCACATTCATGAAACGCGGGAATGGATTATCCGCAACATGCCCGTCCCGGTGGGTACCGTCCCGATATACCAAGCCTTGGAAAAAACGAACGGAGTCATTGCCGACCTTTCTTGGGAAATTTACCGAGATACACTTATCGAGCAATGCGAACAAGGCGTCGACTATTTCACCATCCACGCCGGTTTGCTTAAAGCGCATCTGCCTTTGACAAAAAACAGGACAACCGGTATTGTGTCGCGTGGCGGCTCGATTATCGCCAATTGGATGATCCTTCACGGACAGGAAAATTTCTTTTATACGCATTTTGAGGAAATCTGCGAAATCCTTGCCGCGTACGATGTGGCGGTTTCTTTGGGCGACGGACTTCGTCCGGGCTCCATCAACGACGCAAACGACGCCGCTCAGTTTGCCGAACTTGCCGTTTTGGGCGAACTAACCCAAATCGCCCGGAAACACCATGTCCAGGTCTTAATCGAGGGTCCGGGACATGTTCCGATGCACAAGATCAAAGTGAATATGGACGAGCAGATAGCGAAATGCCACGGAGCGCCGTTTTACACGCTCGGCCCCTTAACGACCGACATCGCTCCCGGCTACGACCACATTACGTCGGCCATCGGTGCGGCGCAAATTGCCTGGTACGGCACGGCCATGATCTGTTACGTCACGCCGAAAGAGCATTTGGGTTTACCCGGCAAAGAAGATGTCAGAGCCGGCGTAATCGCCTATAAGATAGCGGCTCATGCAGCCGATTTGGCCAAAGGGCATCCCGGCGCGCAAGTCAGGGACGATGCTTTAAGCAAAGCCCGTTTCGATTTCCGGTGGAAAGACCAGTTCAATCTTTCGCTCGATCCCGAAAGGGCGCTTGAATATTACAAGGCAGGGCATTTGGGCGAAGAAAGCGACCATTGTACTATGTGCGGGCCTCATTTTTGCGCTATGAAACTGAGTAAACAGTGTAATGGGCGGATTTAAATGCGGAAAGTGGTCTCACTTCAATTGATTACGGTTGCCTCCCTACATCACAAATCCATTCATTTCCTTGCCCGAAGTATCTTTTCGTTTGATTGACATTTCGTTTTTTGTTACCTTGACTTCCAGCGAAGTATTGTGAGCGTTAATCAGTATGGGAAAATCGTGCAGACCGGCGTTGGGTTCGAAATATTTATAGAGGTGCGTATGACCGCAAAACATGATTGTAATGCCGGCGTTGTTCAGCAGGGGAAGGAATTTTCGTTGTATGTCGAGCGATCCGTGCCAGTCCGATTCTACCGGCGGGATGTGCATGATTACCACTTTGTAAGGAGCTGTGCGGAAAGATTCGCTTTGCAGTTCTTTTTTCAGCCATTCCTGCTGTTCGGTACGATAAGCGTCGAACTGCGCCAACCCGTGATATTCGATGTCCGAATCCGGTTTGTCTTCGCCGGAATCCAACACGATGAAATGAACAGGACCCTGCCGGAAAGTGTAATACAATTTTCCGCTGTTGGTTGGAAAATAATCGGAAAAAGACCTGTTTAAAAGCCCCCGGGTTTCGTGATTGCCTCGTGCATAAAACACAGGGACTTCAGCGGCAAACAGTTCTACGGATTTATCCATGAAAGCCGAAAAGAACTGTTGTTCGTCGTTCATATAGTTAGCCATGTCGCCGTTGAAAATCATCAAGCCGGTAGCGCCGTATTTCACATTTTGGCTTAATGCAACCAGGTCGTCATTTCTTCCGTGTATATCGTTGAGTATCACGAATGAAATTTCGGATTTTTTGCTGTCGAGAGTAGTGAAACGCAGCGGTTTTTTCCCATATACATTCGACGAAGCAACATCCCCGTACATAAGTTTATCGACCATTACCGCCCTCGAAAATATCCGGTAACGGTATTCTGTTCCCCGTTCAAGTCCCGGTATGGTGACTTTGTGTAATTTACTGACGACGCGGTTGCCATCCTTAGTCTGAAAATACTGCCGGCGTTCTTTAGCGTAAAAGCTATCGTCGCCTGCCGGAGCAAGTTCCACCCACGAAATAGCGTCATTGTCCGTAGTCCATACAATAGTGGCTTCTTGTTCGCCAACATTCTGCAAATATGGACCATGTGTGATTTTAACATCCTGTGCAATACTGTAACAGGATAATAAGCAAAAAAGGAAAACAAAATTTATTCTCATATCATATTAAATTTTAATTATTTTCATATCAATCAATCGTAAATTTCGAATCAAAATTACATGAAAATCTTATGATTTCCAAGCGCATGCAATGAAAAAAAGTTTTTTTACAGAGGAAATGTTGCAAAGTGACGGTATGAACAAACTCCACATTTATACGCTTGTAGAATTAAATTATATTTTCTAATTTTGCAAAGAATAATTTATGGGTATGACAAGCAAAGACTTCAAAGAACAAATCAACGAATACAACTGGGACGAAATACAATCCCAAATTTATGCCAAATCCCCGGCTGACGTCGAAATAGCTTTAGGCAAAGACAAACGAAACTTAGACGATTTCATGGCCTTAGTGTCGCCCGCCGCCGCTCCCTATCTCGAACCGATGGCCGCTCTAAGCCGGAAATATACGCAACAACGTTTCGGTAATACAATTCAGTTTTACATCCCGCTCTACCTGACTAATTCCTGCACGAACCATTGCGTTTACTGCGGATTTAATCACAACAACCAAATTCACCGCATTATCCTCACCGATAGCCAGATCATGCAAGAAACGGAAGCCATCAAAAAAATCGGCGATTTTCAACATATCCTCTTGGTCACAGGCGAAAATCCTCGTGACGCCGGAGCCGGTTACATCGAAAATGCCATCCGCCTGGTGAAACCGTATTTTTCCTCTATTTCGATTGAAGTTCAACCTTTGAAAGAATTAGAATACAGGCAATTATCCGAAGCCGGAATGAATGCCGTCTATTGTTATCAGGAAACCTATCACAAAGAACGTTATAAAGTCTATCACCCCAAAGGCATGAAATCGAAATTCGACTGGCGGCTTGATGCTTTCGACCGCATGGGAAAAGCCGGCGTACACAAAATCGGTCTGGGTGTGCTGATCGGATTGGAAGACTGGCGCACCGACGTTACGATGATGGCTTTACACCTGCGTTATTTGCAAAAAACCTATTGGCAGACCAAATATTCGATTTCCTTTCCGCGCATGCGTCCTCACGAAGGATTGTTTCAGCCCAATGTGATTATGAGCGATAAAGAACTGGCTCAGTTGATTTTCGCATACCGGATTTTTGACCGCGACATTGAAATTACTTTGTCTACGCGGGAAAACGAAAACTTCCGCAACCACATGACCGGTCTGGGTATTACCTCACTTAGCGCCGGTTCGCGGACAGATCCCGGCGGTTATGCCGTTTACTCCCGCGAACTGGAGCAATTCGCCGTCAACGACGACCGCAGTCCCGACGAAGTTTATTCCGCCGTGAAACGACAAGGCCGCGAAGTGGTTTGGAAGGATTGGGACTTAAATCTTCAGTAAATTAAGAATTAAGAATTAAGAATTAATAGTCTAGTCTGCCACGCAACGAACCGACATGCCGAACGAGCGAGTGTACGTGCTCGTTGGAGCAATGGCGTCAGCAAGAAAGTACAAGTTGTACGAAACAGTCTTTGTAACCGTACTACTCCAATAGCAGCCCAAGGAACCCACACTGACCTCGTTTCCACCATTACGATGACGGTGCCCGGCGGTCGGAAGGAAAAAAGAAGTAGGCCTGGCAGCACCCCCAGGCTTGATCTCGTAACCGTTAATATTACCAACATGCCAAACCCAAGTATTATTTTGATAGATTTGAGTCCATTCCGATTGACTCGGTACACGCCAAGCAAAACCGGACGGCAGTGAGGACGTGGGATCTTTGCAAGGATCATTAGTTGCATCTGCCCATGTCCATGCGTCCGCAGGAGAAGTTATCGTATTATTCGGATCAGCATCAGGATAGTCGCGCCAATCAAACGTCGTACCGCTAGCACGCTGGATAAATTTACCGTAAATGGTCTTATCCTCTTGAATCTGTCCGTTAACATCCAGGCTATCCACAGGAACACCAAACACGCTATCCTTATAAAACTGCTCAGTACCAACCGCCTCTATAGCCCGGTTTTCATGACCGTCTTTTTTACGTCCCCATTGGTACCAGTCGCCATAAACGGTTTTATCGTAAGCGCTACTTGGTATGTGATTCAGCTGATCAGCCAAATTGCTCTCGGTTGCACCCAGATTAGCAGGAGCAATATTTATCCATTTCCCGTTAGCAAGCCAGGCGCCGGAACCGTAAACCGCGTAACCGGAGCCGCTTACAGCAGTCTGTGAACCGTTACGAACCAGGCAAAAAAACTCAGAAACTTTTCCGGGAACGGTTAGACCCAACAAAGCAAACTTATTTGAGTCGATGAAGAGGGTATCCGATGTTTCGCCGTTAAGAAGAACCGGAGACACACCCGGAT
>JAISWH010000169.1 GCA_031271125.1 Dysgonamonadaceae bacterium | reverse complement strand
ATATCCGTGAATTTGGAAAATACGATTAAGGAAATTGCTCATATTGTCAATTCCGAACAAAAGGATTTACAGCGCCTTCGCGAACTCGCGAATACAGTCAAAGGACGTGAAGATGCACTGGACAGCGAGTCGAAAGCATTTTACCTGTTGGGATTGGAGGTTTTGGAAGAAGGAGGCGGCTATGTTTAATGTTACTCGCCCTCTGATGCAAATGAAAGATGTATCCTATCCTTTTTCCATATTTTGGAAATGGCATATTTTAAGCGATACGTCTCTTGCGGCACAATTTCCTTGCTTCATTGAGGCAACAAACGAAAAAATAAATTTATGTAAAATTTAACAGGATGGAAATTACAGAAATAATAAACCCCAAAAACCTGGTTTACGAAAAACCACGTTTAATGAACGACAATCCGATGCACTATTGCCCCGGATGTAGCCACGGCGTTATCCACAAACTCATTGCGGAAGTCGTCGACGAGATGGGAATGGAAGAAAAAACCATCGGGATAGCACCCGTCGGTTGCGCCGTTTTCGCCTACAACTATCTGGACATTGATTGGCAGGAAGCCGCTCACGGACGCGCTCCGGCGCTCGCCACTGCCGTCAAGCGCCTGAATCCCGGCAAAATGGTATTCACCTATCAAGGCGACGGCGACCTGGCAGCCATCGGAACGGCCGAAACCATTCATGCCTGCAACCGCGGGGAAAATATAGTCATCGTTTTCGTCAACAATGCGATTTACGGAATGACCGGCGGACAAATGGCGCCTACCACTTTACTTGACATGCCGACCGCTACCTGTCCCTATGGACGAAACGTGGAACTAAATGGTTATCCGTTGAAAATAAGCGACTTGTTGGCCTTGTTGGATGGGACTTGCCTTGTGACGCGCCAGGCGGTGCACACGGCGGCTACCATCAGGAAAGCGAAAAAAACGCTTCGCAAAGCTTTTGAAAATTCGATGGCGGGCAAAGGTACATCCCTCGTTGAATTTGTGTCTACCTGCGCATCGGGATGGAAAATGACTCCCGATCAGGCCAACCGCTGGATGTCGGAAAATATGTTTCAAAAATACCCCTTGGGGGACTTAAAAGATATTTGAAAATTTAATTAATACCGCTAATGTTTAATTTTTATTTTTGCCACGAATGCACAAATTAACACAAATAACATTAGTGAAAATTAGTGCATTAGCGGCAAAAAAAAGTAAATCAGCGGCTAATTTTTAATTTTTATTTTTGCCACTAATGCACGAATTAACACGAATAACATTAGTGAAAATTAGTGAATTAGTGGCAAAAAAAAGTGAATTAGTGGCAAAAAAAGTGAATTAGTGGCAAAAAAAGAATTAGCGACAAAAAAATATAAACGATGAAACACGAAATAATCATAGCCGGATTCGGCGGACAAGGCGTTCTCTCCATGGGAAAAATCTTAGCCTATTCGGGATTAATGGAAGATAAGGAAGTTACCTGGTTTCCCTCCTACGGGCCGGAACAAAGAGGCGGAACGGCCAACGTAACGGTCATTCTCAGCGACGACAAGATTTCTTCCCCTGTATTAAATAGTTATGATATAGCCATTATCCTCAATCAACCCTCGCTGGATAAGTTTGAAAGCAAAGTAAAACCCGGCGGAATCCTGATTTACGATGATTACGGAATCAGCAAGCCGCCTGTGCGCAAAGACATCCGGATTTTCAAGACAGACGCGATGAATACCGCCGTCAATGAAGGAAATTCCAAAGCGTTCAATATGATTGTTTTGGGTGGAATGTTGAAACTAAGTCCGATGGTAACTTTGGAAAGCGTGATGAAAGGATTGAAAAAGTCGCTTCCCGAAAGGAATCATAAATTTCTGCCAATGAACGAAAAGGCGATTTTGAGGGGAATGGAAATTATTCAGGCGTTATAAGCAAATTGATCAAAATAGATGGAGAATAAAGAAGAAAATAAAAGTGAATTAAAAATCAACGAAAGTCAAATTATTTTACTTTTACTGTTATTCTTTCCGTTACAGATTTTCGGGCAGGATACGATTCCTGCGCCTAAAGAAACGCATCTATTCGAACCGGTCGCCTCCTCCATCGACACTACGCAAAAGATTAATTATTGGACGATTACCTCGCAAACCGGCGAAATAATTCCGGCCATACCCGACACCATCCTGACGGATTATTTCAACCGTACCAATGCGGAAGGCATGGGCGTTTCCGTCGCCTATTTGGGAAATTTAGGTTCGCCGATGGAATCCCGCGTGTTTTTCGAGCGGGAAGACCGTTCCGAATTCATGTTTTTCGACCCCTTTTGGGCTTACGCCAAGCGGCCGGACAAATTCCTGTTTATCAACACGAAAGTTCCTTATACGAACGTTTCCTACCAAACCGCCGGTAGCCGGCAAAGCAAAGAAGAACGGTTTCAGGCGCTCCTTACGCTTAACTTAGGTAAAAAACTGAATGTAGGAATAAATGTTGATTACCTTTACGCCAGAGGATTTTACAATTCCCAAGCCGCCAAACATACCGATTGGGTTTTCTTTAGCAATTACCTGTCCGACCGGCATCGCCTGCATCTTTTCATCAATCCTTCCTCTTATAGCAATGCTGAAAACGGTGGTTTGGATAACGACAACTGGATTTCCCATCCCGAACAAATGGATTCCCGCCCCACACAACCGCGGGAATACGGCACTAAGTTCGGTAACGTATGGAATTACAATAAAGGCGCCCGCGCTTTTCTCAATTACCGGTATAACCTTGGTTTTGAAAGAGACAGCACATTCGTTCCCGTATCGAGCCTCATTTATACATTTGACTATACGAAAAAAAGCCGGCGCTTTTACGCCCAGGATGCGGCGAATATCAATGCTTTCTACAATGATGCGGATTATCTCTACCCACTGAGAAATGATAAAACGCCAAATGATTCGACGTCCTATTATTCGTTCAAAAACACTTTTGCACTTTCGCTCAGGGAAGGATTCAGCAATTGGGCGAAATTTGATTTGACGGCGTTCGTCACTCACGAATTAAAAAATTTCACGATGATGGGCGTAACTCCGGATACCCTTAGAATAGAGCCGGATACAATCGTCGCTTTTCCTTCGTACAAAAAAAATCTGAACAGTCTTTATATCGGCGGCGAATTGGCTAAACAAACCGGTAAAATATTGCGTTACGGCGCTTACGGAAGTCTTGGCTTAAGCGGTTATAATGCAGGGGATGTTCATTTATCCGGAAATATCGAAACGCGGATTCCGTTTCTGAAAGATACGGCTTCTATCAAAGCGTATGCCTTTTTCAAAAATTTATCGCCGGCTTTTTACGAAAATAACTATATCAGCCGCTATTTCAAATGGAACAATGATTTCGAAAAAGTGAACAAAACCCATATAGGCGGCGAACTCAATATTCCCCATACCAAAACCAAACTAAGCGTCGACGTGGAAAATATTAAAAACCATATCTATTTCGACAAGGACGGTTACCCCAAACAATATGGCGACAATATTCAAGTGATTGCCGCTACTTTAGAGCAAAATTTCCGCTTAGGCGCTTTGAACTGGGACAATCGGCTGGTATATCAAAAATCCGGCAAACAGGATATTATTCCTCTGCCGGATGTATGTGCTTATTCGAGCATGTACCTCCAATTTAAGATTGCTAAAGTACTTACCGTCCAAATGGGAGTCAACGCCCATTATTGGACCGAATACAAATCCCCGACTTATGAGCCGGCAACCGGGCAGTTTAAGTTACAGGACGAAACAGAAGTCGGCAATTATCCCCTGATCAACGGATATATCAACGCTCACCTGAAACAAACCCGTTTCTTCATCGAATACTACAATTTAGGGCCGATGTTTATCAGCCCTCCCAATTATTTCTCGATGCCTCATTATCCGGTCAATCCGCCGGGGATACGGATGGGGCTTTCGGTCGATTGGATTAATTAGCGCAAAGTATGCGCCGGTTTCCTTTCTGTACTCAGTTGCACAGGTTAGGGATCCACGTATTTCACACATCTCACATGATGCCAAAGATTATTTCCGTTTGACCATGTCTCATATGTAAAACCGGTCTTCGTTTGTACTATAGTCATATGTGCATCTCTTAAGAAATAAAATCCGTAGACATCATACTGAGTCCATGTAGGAGTACTGCCAACATATCGGCCGTTTAAGCCCTTAGCTCTCCACTCCACCTTTTCTTGCTCAGTCGCTACCCTGGTCAAGTATAGATCAAGTTCCTCAGCATCGTTCTTTGTCGGCAGTTGCCACTCTCCGCCGGTCGGGCAGAGCTTCAATGCTTGCGTTCTGGTGTAGTAGGCTGAGTACCGTTTAGTCGCATCGTTTTCGTAATATGTCGCTTTAGGAGGATCATTTTCGTCAGCATCTCCCCGCATGTTCTCTATCATCCACACAGTTCCATTGTAATTATATGTCAGGTATGAGTTTCCGGCAATTACCACACGTGCCGTATCATCCGGCAGTCCTATATCTTTAACAGTGACATTCACGGAATCGTACAGGACCGGCAAACCGTCTAAAGTACGGACCCGGATATAAGTCTGCCCTTCCTCCATTCCTGTAACTTGGCCCGTCGCCGCACCAACAGTTGCGAAGGCAGTGTTGGCAGACTCCCACTTAACCACTGTTGAGGCAGTTTCCGGTATGATTTCAGCCACAAGTTGAAGCGTGCTGCCAACATCCACAGAGGATTGCCCGTTTTCGGAAGAAATGCGAATATTGGTGGTTTTTTCAGTAGGCTGAACCGATACAACAAAATCCCGGTAAACCCCGGATCCATCAATAGCAGATGCGCGAACCGTAACATTACCGGGTTTAATACCGGTTACCAGCCCTGTGTCATTAACAACCGCTTTACCGGCTGTTAGCGTACCACTCCAAGGTACACTCCACGCCAATTTTTTGTTAGATGCATTTGCCGGCAATATGCTATCCGTTAATTGCAGTGTTTTGCCGGCTTCCACCTTATTAACATTCTCTGGGGAAGTGATAACAATTCTATTTACAGGAATTGCCGCCCTGGGAGCTCCACCGGAATAAATCCATGTACCGTTCCAGGTGTAAATACCCTGACCCCTACCGCCTATGATATCATCATTGGTATTGTAAACCGTCATACCTATGGCGCTTGCAGCGTCGCTTGGATTCGTCGATAATTGAAATGCCGCCGTATCTGTAAGCGAAACTGTGGGCAACTTCAATCCTTTGTTATCTGATCGTAAATCCAAAATCGCACCGGAATGCGGTTCGTCATCCGATCCGATAGTTACTTGTGCATATAAATCTGCTGTCCCGAAAACCATCGGAAACAGCAAAAACAAAAACATCATTTTTTTCTTCATTTTCATCTTTTCAATTATTAATTTTCACA
>JAISWH010000076.1 GCA_031271125.1 Dysgonamonadaceae bacterium | reverse complement strand
ATGCCATAACTTACGGATTGGCTATTATTGTAATTTATTTGTTATTAGGTCTTTTGATTACAGCTATCTTCGGAGCCAGCGCCTTGAATGACTTATCGACAAACGCCGTTTTCAACCTGTTGTTCTTCGCTTTGCTGGTGATTTTTGCCGTCTCTTTCTTCGGAGCTTTCGAGTTGGTATTGCCTTCATCCTGGAGTAATAAGATGGATAGCAAAGCGGAATCAACCACCGGATTAATCAGTATTTTTTTCATGGCCTTTACCTTGGTATTGGTATCTTTCTCATGCACAGGCCCTATCATCGGAACGTTGCTGGTTGAAGCTGCCGGATCGGGAAATATCGCCGGGCCGGCCGTCGGAATGTTTGGTTTTTCCTTAGCATTGGCGCTTCCATTTGCCCTGTTTGCCCTGTTTCCTTCGTGGTTGCAGAACCTACCCAAATCGGGCGGATGGTTAAATTCCGTTAAAGT
Source organism: Dysgonamonadaceae bacterium (assembly GCA_031271125.1). GTDB lineage: Bacteria > Bacteroidota > Bacteroidia > Bacteroidales > Azobacteroidaceae > Azobacteroides. The sequence goes on along the minus strand of JAISWH010000076.1, from coordinate 7,560 downwards.
TGTGTTGGGATTCCTGGAATTGGCATTGGCGCTAAAATTTTTGTCGGTAGCGGATTTAGCGTATGGATGGCGGATATTGGACCGGGAAGTTTTCCTGGTTTTGTGGATTGTCATCTTCGCACTTTTAGGACTTTATTTGTTAGGAAAAATCAAATTGCCGCATGACAGCGATTTGAAACACATATCCGTCATTCGTCTATTCCTGGCGATTATCTCTTTGTCGTTTGCCGTTTACATGGTTCCCGGACTTTGGGGAGCGCCATTGAAAGCCGTCAGCGCATTTTCTCCTCCTTTATATACACAGGACTTCAATTTGTATGAGGGCGAAGTACGTGCGAAATTCTTTGATTATGAAGAAGGAATGGAATATGCCCGCAAAAACCGCAAACCGGTAATGATTGACTTTACAGGCTATGGATGTGTGAATTGTCGGGAAATGGAAGCCGCCGTTTGGTCGGATCCGCGCGTCAAAAGAATTATCGACAACAATTACGTGCTGATTTCCTTGTACGTGGATGACAAAACCAAATTAGACCAGGTTATAGAAATAACGGAAAACGGTAAAACACGGAAATTGAGAACCGTAGGCGACAAATGGAGTTACCTGCAAAGGCATAAATTCGGAAGCAATGCTCAACCATTCTATGTCCTGCTGGATAACGACGGTATGCCGGTCGCTCCTCCCCGCTCCTACGACAAAAACATAGAAAATTATATTTTGTTCTTGCAAAAAGGGCTAAATGAATTGAGAGTTAAGAATTGAGAATGTCAGTTTATAATTCTCAACTCTCAATTCTTAATTCTTAATTCTTAATTCTTAATTCTTAATTCTCAATTCTTAATTCTTAATTCTCAATTAAATACAGGGTTTATGTCAAACACAAGAGAATCACAGATGAAGGCTTTCGGCCGCTTACTCGATATATTGGATGAATTGCGTGAAAAATGTCCTTGGGACAAAAAGCAAACCAATGAAAGTTTACGCACCAATACCATTGAGGAAACCTACGAATTGTGCGAAGCCATCATCAAAGATGACGTTTCCGAAATCAAAAAAGAACTTGGAGATGTCCTTCTCCACATTATTTTCTACGCAAAAATAGCGGATGAAAAAGGTCAATTCGATATGGCCGACGTATGCAATTCCTTGTGCGACAAATTGATTTTCAGACATCCCCATGTTTTCGGAACGGAAGAAGCCAATACTTCCGGACAAGTCGAACAAAATTGGGAACAAATCAAACTCAAGGAAAAAGGCGGAAACAAAACGGTTTTGGAAGGAGTCCCCGCTTCGCTTCCGAGTGTTGTCAAAGCGCACCGTATTCAGGACAAAGCGCGGAACGCCGGATTTGACTGGGAACAAAAAGAAGACGTCTGGGACAAAGTTCTGGAAGAATTTACCGAATTAAAACAGGAAATTAGTTCCATGGACACCAATAGAACGGAAGCCGAATTTGGCGACTTGTTTTTCAGCCTGATCAACGCCGCCCGTCTGTATAAAATTAATCCCGACAACGCTTTGGAACGCACCAACCAGAAATTTATCAAACGCTTTAATTATATCGAACAAAAATCTCGAGAAATGGGAAAATCGCTGAAAGATATGACGTTAGAGGAAATGGAAGTTTTCTGGCAAGAAGCGAAGGGGAAATGTTGATAACTTTGTTATAAAATAATTCCACAACCTTACAATAAACCGGACGTCATTTCTACCTTTGTATTCTCAAAAACAAAACATACAATGGCGCTAACGGATAAAAGCAAAACACGAACAAAAAAAACGCAGGTAAACACGGAAGAAACCGGACGGTTGCAACCGCAAGCCAGAGAACTGGAAGAAGCGGTTTTGGGTGCATTGATGCTCGAAAAAGATGCGTATGCAATTATCAGCGAAATACTTACTCCGGAAAGTTTTTACGATAAATCGCATGACCTGATTTTTACGGCTATACAAAATTTAGCCATTCAGCAAAAACCCATCGACATCCTGACGGTCGTTGATCAAATGCGGAAAGAAGGCAACCTCGAAGCTGCCGGAGGCGCTTCCTATATCGCCCAACTTTCGCAGAAAGTCGTGTCGAGTGCGCATTTGGACTATCACGCCCGCATCGTGGCGCAAAAATATGTCGCCCGCGAACTGATTTCATTTTCCTCGCGGGTAGCAGGCAAAGCTTTCGACGAAACCAACGACGTGGACGACCTGATGCAGGAAGCCGAAGGCGAATTGTTTGAAATATCCCAACGGAATGTCAAAAAAGATGTCACCCACATCAACCCGATTATTAAGGAAGCCTTTGATTTGATGCGGGAAGCGGCTAAACGAACCGATGGTTTGAGCGGTATACAAAGCGGTTTCAAAGATTTGGATAAAATCACTTCCGGCTGGCAAAACTCCGATTTGATTATTATCGCCGCCCGCCCAGCTATGGGTAAAACGGCTTTTGTCCTGTCGATGGCTAAAAATATGGCTGTCAATTTCAATATCCCGGTAGCTGTTTTTTCTTTGGAAATGTCTAATGTACAATTAGTTAATCGTTTGATTGTGAACGTTACGGAATTGGCCGGCGAAAAAATTAAAAACGGTCAATTAGCGCCACACGAATGGCATCAGTTAGACAGTAAAGTGCGCATATTATATGATGCTCCGATTTATATCGACGATACGCCCAGCCTGTCGGTATTTGAATTGCGAACCAAAGCCCGCCGCCTGGTGAAAGAGCACAAAGTCAAATGTATCATCATCGACTATTTACAGTTGATGAATGCCAGCGGAATGTCGTTCGGAAGCCGCGAACAGGAAGTAAGTATTATTTCCCGGTCATTGAAAGGCTTAGCGAAAGAATTGAATATACCGGTGATTGCTTTGTCCCAATTAAACCGAAGCGTGGAAACCCGCACAAGCAGAGACAAAGACGATTTTTCCGCAAAACGCCCCCAACTTTCCGATTTGCGCGAATCCGGCGCTATCGAACAGGATGCCGACATCGTTTGTTTTATCCATCGGCCGGAATACTACAAAATCTATGCCGACGAACATGGAAACGACTTGACCGGCAAAGCCGAGATTATCGTGGCTAAACATCGTAACGGCTCAACCGGCGACGTTTTGCTCGAATTTAAGAAAGAATTTGCACGCTTCCAAAACTTGAACGAAGGACGATTGATCGAAGAATACCAGTCGCGGATAAACAGTCAGGCGAATTTGATTCCTGCCGAAAGAGTAAGCTCCGGAAGAATGGCGCCGCAAAACGAGTTCAATGATGTGCCGTTCTAATATTTTTTCAGTTCATAAAGCTTTATTTTATATAATTATGTAAAAAAAATTTCATACTACGAAAGAATTATCTATATTTGCTGTTTGAAAACATTCGCGTTTAGATTTTGTTTAAACTTTGATTGTTTGGATGTGTCTAATAGAAAAATATAAATTAACTTAAATGATTAGGAGATTGTGAATATGAAAACAAAGAAATGGTACATGATATTTGTAATAATATTCATTGCAAATTCCGTAATGGCTCAGGATGATGCTTTTGGGGACGATATTTATTATTCTTCCAAAAACAAAAAGACGGCAGTTTCCAAAACCATAGCCGAACCGGTGAAGAAAGAAAAACCTGTCGTATTGGAAGCATCCGTTCCGGGCGAGAGAAATGTAGATGAATATAATAGACGTTATGTCAGTGATAAAGAGTACATTGACGAAACTGTGATTGATGATACGGACAACATAGTAGAATATGTAGACGGCGAATTAACACAAAAGATCGTTAGATTTCATAACCCTTCGAAAGTGGTTATTTCCGGAGCCGACAATATAAATATCTATTATGACGGTGAAAGTTACGCACTGGATTTTAACGAACCTTCTTCCGACGGTTTGTCAATCAATATAAACTCTTCTTACGGATATAATTCATGGTACTCCGGCGGAGATCCTTGGTATTACGGCTATGGATGGCATTCGCCTTGGTATTATGGACGGTACTCGCCTTGGTATTACTCCGGTTGGTATTCCCCATGGCACTACGGATGGTATGATCCCTGGTATTACGGATGGCACTCACCCTATTATTATGGCGGATGGGGAGGCTGGTATGGAGGAGGCTATTATGGCGGAGGCTATTATGGACATCACGGCGGCGGACATTATTATTACGGCAGTACTTCCAGAGGAAGTTACCATAGCCAATACGGACGCAATACAAGAAGTAGCGATAGTAGAGGTACGCGAACAAGATCGTCCGGCTTGAATTCGCGAAGTTATTCAAATACGAGAAATGAAAGTTCCGGCCGCATATCAAGGGGAGATATCACATCATCATCTTCGCGTTCTTCGGATAGACAATCGGCTACACGAGGCGAATCGACGGTGAGAAGTTCCCGTTCAAGTGTAACTCGTAGCGAATCAAGCTCAGCCCCGACTACAAGGAGTGCCGTTTCGAGCAATAGCAATAGTAGTTCATCGAGGACAAGAGTAAGTTCAACAAACTCTTCTTCGTCGGAAAGCAGAAGTTACAACAGCAGCTCAAGTAACAACAGCAGATCATCTTCTTCCGGCTCCTACAGTGCGCCTACACGGTCGAGTAGCAGCAGTTCTTCCAGCTCATACAACAGCAGTTCTTCCTCCCGTTCAAGTAGCAGTGGCGGTTCGTATTCCGGCGGTAGCAGCGGTGGCGGCGGTGGAAGTCGCTCAAGCAGCAGTGGCGGTGCGAGAAGATAATCCCAATTTTTAGTTTTTAACCAATTTGTATATATGAAAAGGAATTTGTTCATAGTGATGGCTCTTTTTGTGTCTGCCCATTCGTTTGGGCAAGGTGAAATAGACGCTTACCGGTTTTCGAAAAACAATTTGTCGGGAACTGCCCGCGGTCAAGCGATGGGCGGAGCTTTCGGAGCGTTAGGCGGAGATGCAACCGGAGTTGCGATTAATCCTGCGGGAATCGGCGTTTACCGCAGTTCGGAAATCATTTTCAATGCCGGCCTGACATTTAATCAAACGAAAGCTGATTTTGAGGGTACGAAAGAATCGAAAGGAAATACGAAGCTATCCTGTGATAATTTTGCTTATATCGGCTATTTCCCTTTGGGAAATGACGACCGTTATTCGCTTAATTTCGGATTTAACTACAACCGGTTGAAAAATTTCGATAGGAAATATAATGTATCCGGCAAAGGAATGGGCTCGTCTTTAACCGACTATATGTCGTATAAGACTTCCGGGACACAATGGAGTTTCTGGGACGATTATGCAAATGAAGATCAATTTTATGCTTCGGGACATCCGCACTGGTTGGGCATTTTAGGATGGAACGGTTTTCTGTTTGATACGGATGAAAAATCGGAATATGAGAATGAATATGTTAGTATTCTGAATCAGGGAGAAAAAGTAGACCCCTATTTGGAAGTGAGGGAAAAAGGCTCCATCGGCGCTTATGATTTTACGTTGGGAACCAATCTCGACAATAAGATTTACCTTGGCGCAACGGTGGTTTACACCGATATATCATACATCTTAAGTACTTCTTACGGCGAAAACTTTGCCAATAACGGAGGTTTTACCTTAGACAACGAGTATAACTCAGAGGGATCAGGTTTGCAGGTAAAGTTAGGCGCTATTTTCCGGCCGACGGACGCACTTCGCTTGGGAATATCCTATCATTCGCCCACATGGTATAATATGACCGATTATTATTGGGGACAATTAAGCCCTCACGGCATAAAATATGAGGGTGAGTTAGTGAACCCTGTGTCAACCCCGAATGGCGCCTATCATGAATATAAATTCAAAACGCCCGACGTATGGACGCTAAGCGCCGCCGTTATTTTGGGGCAAGATGCCATTATTAGTTTGGATTATGAATACAAAAATTACGGTAAAATGACTTTTTCCAAACAATACTGGGACGATTATGATTTTAAGAATGAAAACGATTACATCAATGAGGATTTCAAGGGCGCTTCGACGATAAGGGCCGGTCTGGAAACTCGTTTCACGCCTCGATTTTCAGGACGTTTGGGATTCGCTTGGATGCAAAACCCATACGATTCAAAGATCAGAAACAGTGAAATAGAAGTAGTTACCCCGGGAACGATTCCCAATTATACGCTTGAAGGGGATGCGCTTTATTTGACAACCGGCGTCGGATTCCGTTTTACTCCGCGTTTTTACGTGGACTTGGCGCTTGTGTATAGGACACAGGAAGACGAATTGCATTTCTTTTCGCCCCTGTACAGCAACACGGGAGAAAAGTATTTAGATTCTACTCCAACCAAATTGACTAATAATTCGGTCAAAACCTTAGTGACTTTGGGGTATAAGTTTTAAATGAACAAAATTATCAAAAGTACTGCGTTTCGTACAAAAAACGCAGTACTTTGTTTACCGAAACAATAGTTTACCGATTTTTTAAGAAAAAAAATTTGCACAATCATTTTTTTATTCTTTACTTTGCACTGTTTAATCATAATATTATTTGCCTATAGAAAAACATTACTTTTAAAAACATCAAAAATTAATAGTAATGAGAGATTTGAAATTGATGTCCGACGAAGAGTTGGTAGTCGCTTATGCTCATGGTAATAATTCTGCTTTTGATATTCTGCTGAATCGCCATCAAAGTAATGTTTATTCCTATATTTATTTTATTGTAAGAAATCGCGAACAGGCTGAAGATATTTTTCAAGAAACGTTTGTGAAGGCGATTATGACTATTAAGCAAGGAAGATATACCGAAAATGGTAAATTTCGCGCTTGGATTAATCGAATCGCTCATAACCTGATTATTGATAATTACCGGCAAGAGAAGAACGAACAAACCATTTCCAACGATGAATGTGAGGTCGATTTATTCAACAATCATAAACTTTCCGATGGAACAATTGAAGACGAAATGATTAAATCACAAATCCTCATGGATGTAAAAAAATTAATCGACTATCTTCCCGAAAATCAGAAAGAAGTTTTATTATTGCGGTATTACCGAGATTTAAGTTTTAAGGAAATTGCAGATATTACGGGCGTAAGTATCAATACCGCTTTAGGACGTATGCGCTATGCAATCCTCAATATGAGACGTATCGCAGAAGAAAAAAATATGATTTTAACGGTAGATTAATTTTTTTATATTTCGTTTTACAATATAATCGAAACGAATACGTTTTGTAGGTAATAGCACATTAAATTATATTGCCTATGAATCAAAAAATTACACATCAAGAAACAAGGGGATTTTTTTCGGTCATTGATACTAATAAGGATATAAAAAAACTAAACCCTGGAAAACAAGTTGTTTTTTTAGTCCGGCAGTTTGCTTATGCTTATCATGTTGAAAAAAAATTACCACAAACATTGAACAGAATTATATTGAACTGAAGTTTGTAAATGAAAATTCTGCATGCTATCTATTCGTTTAATACAGGCGGATCGGAAACTATGTTAGTTGATATTATCAATCAACAATGTAAGACCGAAGCGGTTGATTTATTGATTGTAAATGATAAATTTAATCGAAGTTTATTGGAAACGATTGATAAACGGGTAAGAGTATTTTTAATCGG
>JAISWH010000075.1 GCA_031271125.1 Dysgonamonadaceae bacterium | reverse complement strand
ACGATTGCGGCGCCATGGGCGCCAGCCTGATAGAGCTTTATCTGACCGACAAAAAGCCTGCATACAAAGCATATATTGACGCCGCCACCGAACACATCATGAAAAAGCAGATGCGCCTGCCGGACGGTATTTTCTCGCGTCCCCATCCGCACAACGGCACCGTTTGGGCCGACGACCTTTACATGAGCGTCCCCTTTCTGGCGCGAATGGGCGTTCTGACCGGCAAACAGGAGTATTTCGACGAAGCCGTCAACCAGGTCATCCTGTTTAACAAGTATCTTTTCGACGAACGCACCGGCCTGATGTGGCATTGCTATTACGGAGATATTAAGGTAAACGGCGGGACTTTCTGGGGACGCTGTAACGGATGGATGATGATGGCTACGGCAGACTTATTGCAATTGTTGCCCGCCAACCATTCCCGCCGCAGCGAAGTGATTGCCCTGTTGCAACGCCAGATACGGAATACCGCCCAGTATCAAAGCCCAACCGGACTTTGGCATCAGGTACTGAACAAGGAAGATTCGTACCTCGAAACTTCCTGTACGGCAATGTTTACCTATTCCGTGGCATTGGCCGTAAACAACGGATGGATCGACCGGCGTTATCAAAGCATTGCCGTTGCCGGATGGAGAGGCATTTTGACGCAAATCACCCCGGAAGGAGCTGTTACCAATATCTGTCAGGGAACAGGCATCGGCAATGATATTAAATTCTATTACGATCGTCCCGCTCCATACAACGATATTCACGGGTTGGGCGCCGTCTTTCTTGCCGGATTGGAGGTGAGGAACTTGCTGAAAGAATGATTTATGGTAAAATAAAAAAATATTTGTTTCTTTGTAGGTGAAAAAGCAAATTAAATATATGAATCACGCGTCATTTGTCGCACGTCATTTATGGGTCATTTTTGGATTTTCGTTTGTAACCTGTGTTTCCTGCAAAGGAGAGGATGAGAAAGCGCTATCCGGCAAGCCGGTATTCCATAATCCCGTCATCGGCTCCAGTACGCCGGACCCAAGTATTATTCGCGTGGACGACGGCAGTTTTTATCTGTACAGCACGGAAAACATCCGGAATATCCCGGTTTTCCATTCCACCGACCTGGTACGGTGGAAACTCACCGGAACGGCATTTACGGACGAAACGCGCCCCAACTTCGAGCCGCTGGGCAGGCTGTGGGCGCCCGACATCAATTACATCAACGGGCAATACGTCCTGTATTACTCCATGTCGGAGTGGGGAGGGGAGTGGACTTGCGGCATTGGAATCGCCACCTCCGGCGCCTGTTTTCAGCAGCAAATAATTATATCAACTATTCAATATTTTTTATTATGAGAAAGAACTTTTTAGTTATCGGGCTATGTGTTTTGGCATTGAACGCTTCCGCTCAATGGAAACCCGCCGGAGATAAAATTAAAACAGACTGGGCTGACAAAATCAATCCGCAGAGCGTCTTGCCCGAATATCCCCGTCCCATTCTGGAGCGGAAAGACTGGCAAAACCTGAATGGCCTTTGGGAGTATGCCATATTACCTGCCGGACAAACGGAACCTGGCGTTTTTGACGGGAAAATATTAGTGCCTTTTGCCGTCGAATCCAGCCTTTCCGGCGTGCAGAAAGCAGTCGGGAAAGACAATGAATTATGGTATAAACGGACTTTCACTGTTCCTTCCGCATGGAAAAACAAAAACATCCTCCTGCATTTCGGCGCGGTCGACTGGAAAGCCGATGTTTTTATCAACGACATTAAAATCGGGACGCACACCGGAGGTTACACGCCGTTTTACTTCGACATTACGCCGTTCTTGAAATCCGGGGAACAAAAATTGGTCGTCAAGGTGTGGGACGGAACGAATAGCGGTTATCAGCCGCGCGGCAAACAGGTTTCCAAACCCGAAGGAATCTGGTACACGTCGGTTACCGGTATTTGGCAAACCGTCTGGCTGGAACCGGTGAATGAAAAACACATTGCCGCCGTCAAAACCGTTCCCGACATCGACAAGAGCTGCTTGTCCGTTCAGGTGGACGCGCCTTCCGGCATTGTAGAAGTGAAAATAACGGACGGGGGAACGATCGTCGCATCGGCAAAAGCCGTTGCCGGCCAAACTTTGGAACTATCGATACCGGACGCTAAACTTTGGTCGCCCGAATCGCCCTTCCTCTACGATATGGAAGTCAGCTTGTTCCACAACGGTAAATTGACCGACAAAGTAAAAAGCTATTGCGCCATGCGGAAAATCGCCACCAAACGGGATAAACATGGAATCGTTCGTTTACAGTTAAACAACAAGGACTATTTTCAATTCGGCCCCTTGGATCAAGGCTGGTGGCCCGACGGATTATACACCGCGCCGACGGATGAAGCGTTGCTCTACGACATCCGGAAAACCAAAGACTATGGTTTCAATATGATTCGGAAACACGTGAAAGTGGAACCTGCCCGTTGGTACACCCATTGCGACCGCCTGGGTATTCTTGTCTGGCAGGATATGCCGAACGGCGACCGTTCACCGCATTGGCAGAGCCGCCATTATTTCACAGCAAGCGAATTGCAGCGTTCTCCCGAATCGGAAGCCAATTATCGCAAAGAATGGAAAGAAATCATAGACTATTTGTATTCCTATCCTTCGATAGTCGTTTGGGTTCCGTTCAATGAGGCTTGGGGACAATTCAAAACACCCGAAATCGCCGAATGGACAAAAACATACGATCCTTCCCGCTTAGTGAATCCGGCCAGTGGCGGAAACTTCTACCATACGGGCGACATCTTGGATTTGCATAACTATCCCGGACCGGCCATGTATCTGTACGATCCCGAAAGGGCCAATGTGCTGGGCGAATACGGAGGCATCGGTTTGGCCTTGGAGGGACATCTCTGGCAACCGGATAGAAACTGGGGATATGTACAGTTCAAAAGCTCGGACGAAGCCACAGAAGAATACATTAAATATGCCGGACAACTGAAAAATTTCATCAAGACCGGTTTTTCGGCAGCCGTTTATACACAAACTACCGATGTGGAAATAGAAGTCAACGGCTTAGTTACTTATGACCGGAAAGTAATCAAATTAGACGAGGCGCGGGTGAGTAAAATAAACAAGGAAATTTGCCGTATATTTGAATAAGGAAAAGAGAGATGTTTTTAAAGGTTGAAGAGGTTAGACTAAAAAACTAACCTCTTTTTTTAAAATTGATCCGCTATTGTTTTGACTTTTTTTCTGAAAAATCAAGGTTGAGATGCTCGACCAATTATTTATGATGACATAGAGTCTGTGGATTCATCTTTTAGCCCACGTGCCATCGCTCGGACGGTAGAACCCCGCGTAGTGAGCCATATCGAACCAGAGCGATACCTCGAATGGCGTGGCCGTTCCGCTATGCTGCAGATAAGTCCCCAGCGCGTTGGTCTCATCGGGCGAAGGGATGCGCCACGGGGAGGGACAAAGACCGGGCAGGGCATCTTTGTTGTAGTATAAGCCGGTTAGGTCCACATCTGGATTAGGTTCGCCACCGTAAGTCAGATAGCTCCCGGATTTCGGGGTTTCGCGCAGATTTTGGACCATCCAAACAATGCCGTTATAAGTAAACGTAGGATATTCATTGTCGCCGATTTGCTGATATTCTGCTTCAAGCGGGTTTCGCACAACCAACCGTTTTTCTGCAAAAACACCATTAGGTGTTGTTGCTCTTACGGTAATCATTCCATTATATGTTCCTGTTACTTCACCGTCAGGTGTGATTTGTCCATCCCAGACATAAAGACCTTTTCCATCCAATCCATCCGTAACAGCAGTATTGGTGTTGTAAACAACCGTACCTGTAGCAGCAGTAGCGCCACTCAATAATGCGTCGTTTCCTGTTAAAGATACGCGTGGCAATGCTAATCCCAAATTGCCCGCATCCGCTGCATTAGTTTCATTCAAATCCAATACTGCCGATTGATGAGGCGCAGCGTCCCCGCCAATCCTTACTTGCGCTCTTCCATTTACCGTTCCGAAAACCATCGGAAACAGCAGTACTAAAAAAATCGTTTTTTTTGTCATTTTCATCTTTTCAATTATTAATTTTCACATTTTTTAAGTTTTAATACTTTTTTCAAGAAAACACATAAATATCTGTAAATCAATAGTTTGCAAAATCAACTTTGTGCTTCCGGTGTCTGTCACTGTATTGATGACAGACAGCGTTTTTAAACAGCTGATTTTAAGATACTTAAGAGGCCTGATGTTTTACAAATGTTTAACAAATTGTTAAATTGCAAAAATGGGGCTTGAAAATATAGCTTGTAAATTATTGATAATAAGAAAGATAAGTTCAATTTTTACCTTTTTTACTATTTAAACAATGCGAAAACTACTATGAATCAATAAGTTAAGTGATATTCGTATTTAGATTGAGTCTAAATAAGAAGGCTGAAAAAGTTTGTCAGACAAAGAAAAGTTGTTGCAAGTGGATAATAATCAATCAGATAGGTCTTAGTAATTTTGTGTCGGATTAAAGTGCAAAAAATGAATTGTCTGTCATCAATACAGTGACAGACGCTTTTGTTAAAATTTTTTGCTGAGAAAAAATCCTTGCCCCTGCTCGGCGTAGTCAGAGACCATAGTTGTCAGGCTAAGTCGCAAGTAACTCACATACAGAGAATAGCTGTGGAAGACCGAAGGTCTTCAATGTCAATAACCCAATGAAGCGAAGCGATTAGGGATAAAAGGAATAACCGCTCTCCTCCTCAACCCCGAATGGGGTTTAACCAAGAGTCGAAAAGAGGTCTATGGCTTAACACAGGGTTTTATGGGAGTTCCGTGATTCGTTCATACAAACAAAAAAAACGAGGATTTTATCCCCGTTTTAAATGTTCACAACGGAATAATCCTTATTGTGAATTGCTTTCAAAATTTGTAATGCAAAAGTATAAATATTTTTGTAAAAAACAAAATATGTTATTACTTTTGGGAAATAATAAAGACGTAGAATTGAATAATAAAACCAATTAAAAATTCAAAAGAATGTTACAAAATTCAAAATCGGAAGGCAAATGCCTTTTTTGTGGTGAGACTTTTGTCAAGTCAAATATCAATCGCCATATACAAAGCCATTTAAAACAAAAAGCGAAAGAAAATGTGGCGGGACATTCGTATTTGATAAAAGTGGAACCCAACCCGAAATGGGGCAGTTCGTCCTATTTCCTTTCGCTCTGGGTGGACGGTAACACAAGAATGAAAGATATTGATCAATTTCTTCGGGATATCTGGCTCGAATGTTGTTGGCACATGAGCGCCTTTACCAATCCGAAAAATAGACGACAGGGAGGCGGCATGTGGAATTTTTTTACGGCGCAGGAATTATTGGCAAAAGGAAAGACAAGAGAGTATGAAAAACTCATGGAAGAAACCAATGGCGAAGTTCCCAAGAGCCGGAAAGTAGTCAATGTTTTAAGCAAAGGATTAAAGTTGGAATATGAATATGATTTCGGCAGTTCAACCGAACTTATGTTAACCGTTATAGAAGAATATCCGGTCAAAGCCGACGAGGGAATTGTTCTGCTCTCGCGCAACGAGCCTCTGGAATGGTTGTGCGACGCGTGCAAAAAAGAACCTGCCACGCAACTCTGTACGGTTCACAATTGGGACGAAAACAGCTTATTTTGTGATAAATGTGCTAAAAAACATGCAAAAACTTGCGCAGACTTTGAAGAGTACGCCTCCATGCCGGTTGTCAATTCCCCTCGCATGGGCGTGTGCGCATATGAAGGCGGGACGATAGATATCGAAAGGGATGGCGCTTTTGTGAAACAATCATGATTAAGAAAACCTTAATACATGACAAGATTTTTTTTGAGGAGGGGGGAACTGGTTGAAAAGTATGAATATTTTTGTAAAAAATAAAAGATGTTATTACTTTTACAAACTACTTTGAAAGATAATGATTTATGAAGCGAATATTGGGGTTGGATTTGGGAACCAATAGCATTGGATGGGCAGTTGTCACGGCTGATGAAGAAGATAATAAACCGCAAGGGATAAGCGGCTTGGGGAGTCGGATTATCCCGATGAGTCAAGATGTTTTGGGTAAATTTGATAATGGAAATTCCATCTCTCAGACAGCGGAGCGGACAGGATTTCGCGCTGCCAGACGCTTGCGGGAAAGACATTTACTGCGCCGTGAACGTTTGCACCGGGTTTTGCACACATTGGGTTTCTTGCCGGAACATTACGAAAAACAGATTGATTTTGAAAAGCGATTAGGTAAATTTTCCGTAAATAGCGAGCCTAAATTGCCGTGGAAAGAAAACGCCGAAAAGAAGTATGAATTTCTTTTTCAGGATTCTTTTAACGAAATGCTGGCGGATTTTTCTCACACACAACCACAATTATTATCTGATAATAAAAAAATTCCCTGCGATTGGACGATTTATTATTTGCGCAAAAAAGCCTTGAAATACAAAATAGAAAAAGAAGAATTGGCGTGGATATTGCTCAATTTCAATCAGAAACGCGGGTATTACCAGCTACGTGGTGAAGAAGAAGAAAATCCCAACAAATTAGTCGAATTTCACCCGTTGAGAGTAGTTGAAGTAACTGCTGATGAACCACAAAAAGGGAAACCGGATATTTGGTACAGTGTAATTCTCGAAAACGGTTGGGTTTATAGACGTTCGAGTAAAATTCCTTTGTTCGATTGGAAAGATAAGATAAAAGAATTTATCGTTACTACCGATTTGAATGATGATGGAACGGTTAAAACAGACAAAGAAGGTAACGAAAAACGGTCTTTCCGAGCGCCTTCAGCGGAAGACTGGACATTACTGAAAAAGAAAACGGAGGCGGATATCAACAAAGCGGAAAAAACTGTCGGAACATATATTTACGACACACTGTTGCAAAAACCAAGCCAAAAAATTCGCGGAAAATTGGTGCGTACCATTGAGCGTAAGTTTTATAAAGACGAATTGCGTCAAATCCTTGAGAAACAAAAGGAATTTCATGCCGAATTAAAAGATAACGACCTGTTTCAAAAATGTATTTTAGAATTATATCCACAAAATGAGATACACAGGAACGAACTTGCCGGGAGTTGCTTTTCAAAATTATTTTTAGATGACATTATCTTTTATCAACGACCCCTAAAGACTAAGAAATCTCTGATTAATAATTGTCCGTATGAATTCAGGACATTTAAAAACGAATCAGGAACCATAGAAAAAGTGCCTGTTAAATGTATTTCCAGGTCGCATCCTTTGTTTCAGGAATTTCGCATCTGGCAATTTATCCATAATCTGAGGATTTACGAACGGGAGAAAGAGGTCGATGGAAAACTAACTACGGATGTGGATGTTACGCCGGAATTTCTTCCCACAGAAGAAAAACGGGTGGAACTTTTCGACTGGTTGAACGATAGAAAAGAAATTAAGCAAGATACTTTATTACAATCTTTTTTCAAAGTAAAAAAGCATAACAAGAACGACGAACGCCTGCCATACCGTTGGAATTA
>JAISWH010000071.1 GCA_031271125.1 Dysgonamonadaceae bacterium | reverse complement strand
ATAACTTTACCGCTCGTCGGGACGGGTGCTCCCGCCCCTTGCCGCGGGGCGCTCCCCGAGCGATGAGTTAAAGATTTATTAAACAAATAAACGCTGACACAGTTTATCGGACACTACCTGGCAAACAGATAGCAAACAGTTGTTTTTTTGTTCTGTTTTGATCTGTGCAGGATTAATTTGTGAGCATATAGTTTATCCTATCATTCTTTTTAGGTCATTTTATCAAAAGGCAAGCGCCAAATGCGGCGTTTTTTTGGAGTTATCCCGGATTGGAGTGCAAATGAGCGAAGCTGGGAGGGGGTAAAATAGCAAAATGACAAAATAGCAAAATGAAAGAAATAGTAGAATTATGTTGGAAAGCAAATACCTGTTCCTTTTTTCCTTAGCCTCGCCCTCGACAGCAAAACATATACTTCATCGTTCCTTTTGCCGTACGCCCTATTAAGATTTATTAGCATCTCATTTAAAATATTATGTCTACTTTTGAAGGTATTATTGACAATAATAAAAAGTTATATGAAAAACATCACAAGAAGGACGGTTATCAAGACAGTGTTGGCCGGAAGTGCAGCCGCAGCTGTATCGGGAGTTGTAAAAGCTTCTCCTATCGTAACGAATTTGACAGGTGCAACGGCTAAACTAAAAGGGAATATCCGGCACTCTGTCAGCAAATGGTGCTTTGGCGATTATGAGTTGAACGAATTTTGCGAAATTTGTAAACGTATTGGCATTGAATCAATAGAATTACTCGACCCAAAGGATTGGCCGGTTGTACAGAAACATGGGCTTACCGTAGCCATGGCGCAGGGAGCGGGATTGGGTATCGACAGAGGTTTTAACGACTCTGGTTTGCACGATGAATTGGTGGCCAGCTACGAAAAGGTTATCCCTATGGTAGCCGAGGCGGGGCTTACCAACCTGATTTGTTTCTCCGGCAGGCGCAATGGCGTTACGGATTTACAAGGTTGGGAAAATTGTGAAAAAGGGCTGAAACGCATTACGTCCATTGCCGAGAAGTACAAGGTGGTTCTTACAATGGAATTATTAAACAGCATTGGGCATAAAGATTATTTGTGCGACCATACGGTTTGGGGGGCTGAATTGTGCCGCCGGGTAGGCTCGCCGAATTTCAAACTGTTGTATGATATTTATCATATGCAGATTATGGAAGGAGATATTATCAACCATATCCGGAAATATCACGAATTTTTCTCGCACATTCATACCGGCGGCAATCCCGGGCGCAATGAAATTGACGAAACACAGGAACTATACTATCCTGCTATCATGAAAGCCATTGTAGATACCGGATATAAAGGATTCGTAGGACAGGAATTTGTCCCGAAACAACCCGATAAAATCGCCTCATTAGAGAAATGTATCCTAATCTGTGATGTATGATCCCCCAAAGCCTCTATTATGTATAATGGAGGCTTTATTTCATTATTTTGATGCGAAATCGTTAATAATTCCTACCTTTGCCGCCGGTTTATTAAAACAGATAGATTTATGGAAACGGTATTAAGTGGAATAAGGCCTACGGGCAATTTACATTTAGGGAATTATTTTGGCGCAGTACAAGCCTTTGTCAAACTGCAACATGCGTATAATTGTTTCTTTTTTATTGCTGACTGGCATTCACTTACCACACATCCCAAACCGGATAATATACGTAACAGCGTAAAAATCATTCTTGCCGAATACCTCGCCTGTGGTATCGACCCCGAAAAAGCGACGATTTATGTACAAAGCGATGTACGCGAGGTAGCTGAATTATATCTATACCTGAACATGAACGCCTATTTGGGCGAGTTGGAACGTGTCACTTCATTCAAAGACAAAGTACGTTCCCAGCCTGATAATATCAATGCAGGGCTCCTCACCTACCCTTCGCTGATGGCTGCCGATATCATCATTCACAAAGCGCATAAAGTACCGGTAGGTAAAGACCAGGAACAAAATATGGAAATGGCAAGAAGGTTCGCTCGCCGTTTCAATATGATCTATGGCGTAGAATATTTCACAGAACCCCAATCCTTTCATCTGACAGACAAAGCGATGAAAGTGCCGGGATTGGACGGCAGCGGTAAAATGGGAAAAAGCGAAGGAAATGCCATCTATTTAATAGACGATGAAAAGACCATCAAGAAGAAAGTAATGAAAGCAGTCACAGACTCGGGTCCAACCGAACCAAACAGTGAAAAACCCGAAGCAATAGCCAACCTGTTTACCCTGCTCGAAATCGTTTCATCAAAAGACACCTACGATTATTTCAACGAAAAATACAACCAGTGCGAAATCCGTTACGGCGACTTAAAAAAACAATTAGCCGAAGACATCAACGCCTTCTGCTCTCCCATCCGCAAACGTATCATCGAAATAGCATCAGATGAAGACTACATGAAGAAAGTAGCCGGACTGGGAGCCGCCAAAGCCAGAGAAAGCGCTGCCAAAACCCTCCGCGAAGTACGCGAAATCATTGGTTTCAGGTCGTAAGAAAGCGTCTCTTTCCGGGTTTACCCGCTTCGACAGTGTTTTGAGAATAAAGACATTGCATTTGAATTTGCTCTGTGGACAAGCCCCGAATTTAACCCACATTGCAGTCTATGATGAATTAAAGTCCCTGTATTCAGCGGGATAGTTTCCTCGAACACGTGTTCGGTGACAAAGACTTCCCCGCTATCGCTTTACAGCAGGTAATTTTTCATTGTCAAACGGGTTACACACAGATAATCATACCCTTTTTCCCTCAGCATCTCAAGGTTGGATTCCGTGGTTATACCTGCGTCCATCACCACGACCGCTTTCTTTGAACTACCCGAAGTCTTTAACCGTAACGTGTCAATCATCCCTCCCAGCGTCGAACTGTCGCTGACATTACCTTCCAGTATAGAGGAATATTTGATAAAGTCTTCCGGATTAACGACCAAGGCTAATACTATGATTTTGTAGTCGTTACGCTTTTCTTTCGAGTGCCCGAACCTGGTTATCCGGCTATCAGCCATACGAGCCTCATAGTATGTATTCGTCAGGTCATAGGGGATGATTTTGTCCTCTATGTCAAACAGTTCGTTCGTGCGTAAGGATAAGTAATTTTCTATGTTCGCTTTTTCCTTATACAACAAAAGAGCCATCTCATAGAGCCGGTCTTTGATAATCTTTTCTACCAGATAGCCGGTTAGCTCGCATACCGATGGGTTTTCTTTTATCCACCGACTTGGTTCGCAACTCCGAAGCCGGATAGACCGCGCGGCTGATGATACGGGGCCAGGCCAGGCGAACCGATTTCGCTTCCCATCCAAAAGCAGAGAGATACGCCGATGGCTTTAGTTACTCAAGCGCCTAATAACAAATCCATTCGCTCCCAATCTCACGGACGTCACGGTTACGAAGACTGTTCAGGCCTATCGTTTTCCAGTAGCCTCTTGGGGATGGGAGCTCCGCAGATGGAGATATCTATCTTTTTCTCTGAGACAAGCCGCCCATACAATATTTCCACATAACGGCGAACGACCGGGTCACCTATCTCCTCTTCAAACAGGCTGGAGGAGCAAGAATTCACTTCAACGGGTCAGTATTTTTTGAATCTGATTCAATTGCTCGGGCTTGACCTCTTCCATATCCAGAAAACCCACATTGAGTATCGTGCGGTGACATATCCTGTCCTCCGCATTGCGATTGCTTTCTATCAAACGGCAATAACCATTAACAAAATTCTTCGCCGGATTATGTCGCATAGATACTTTGAAATACATGCCACAAAGTAAATACATAACAGCCTGTTTTCAATACCCTCCCCTTGTGTACTACAAACCATTTAGAGAAAAACAACTATTGATTATCAGCAGAATACAAAATCAACAGGCGTAAAACACTTAAAATTTTAACTAAATCGGCATTGGTGTTGTGACAACCTTTTAGTAATTGTTTCGCAACAAATTGACTAATATTTTATATAATATACTGTTCCTCATATAGTAAATTTAATTTCCCGTCACTTTATTACAGAACAATTATTTAATTTTGTATCTTTATTCATTGAAATACACTTGAACTGGATGTTGTGGCAGAGTCCTTAGAGTTGTGACAACCTTTCAATTTTGTATCTTTGTTCATTGAAATACACTGCAAGATGAGGCGGCGGCCATACAGGAACTGTTGTGACAACCTTTCAATTTTGTATCTTTGTTCATTGAAATACACTTTAATGAAAAGTTATCATCCCGGCAAAAGGGTTGTGACAACCTTTCAATTTTGTATCTTTGTTCATTGAAATACACTTGACAGGTCAAATGATATATTAAACTTGGTGTTGTGACAACCTTTCAATTTTGTATCTTTGTTCATTGAAATACACTTTCGATTCTCACCTCATTCTTTAGTGCTACGTTGTGACAACCTTTCAATTTTGTATCTTTGTTCATTGAAATACACTATAACATAAACAAACGCACAAGCCAGGCAGGTTGTGACAACCTTTCAATTTTGTATCTTTGTTCATTGAAATACACTTGTTCTCCAGCCGTATGAATACCACCCCAAGTTGTGACAACCTTTCAATTTTGTATCTTTGTTCATTGAAATACACTTATGTTGCGAAAATGAACGAAAAGTATTTTGTTGTGACAACCTTTCAATTTTGTATCTTTGTTCATTGAAATACACTTAACTTTTTAATATTCATATTCGACAGATGGTTGTGACAACCTTTCAATTTTGTATCTTTGTTCATTGAAATACACTTGCCAATTTCTGTAAGGAAAGTGCATTGCCGTTGTGACAACCTTTCAATTTTGTATCTTTGTTCATTGAAATACACTGATATTATCCTGGCTCATGTGCTGGACCCGTTGTGACAACCTTTCAATTTTGTATCTTTGTTCATTGAAATACACTATATTACTTATGTTTGCAGTGTTCTATGCGTTGTGACAACCTTTCAATTTTGTATCTTTGTTCATTGAAATACACTATAAGAACATATAACATTCTGTAATTCAATAACTATCACAGACTATTAGGATTTAAAAAAATGGTGTATTTCAGGTAAAAGTCCCGATAAAATTGGGATTTTTTATTTTTAAAAGAGTTCTAATTGTTGTCCTTCCGTTTTCTTGGCTTTTACGCTTTTTCCATAAAACAATTCCATCATTCCAAATTGTTTGTCTGTTATACACAATATTCCTATATGCCCCTTTTCAGGTAGAAACTTTTTGACCCGCTTGATATGGACATTTGCATTTTCCATACTCATGCAGTGGCGGAGGTAAATTGAGAACTGAAACATCGTAAATCCATCTTTTTGCAGATTTTTGCGAAAATCAGTGTATACCTTCCGGTCTTTTTGTGTTTCTGTAGGGAGATCGAACAATACTAAAACCCACATAATTCGATATTGATTTAACCTGTCCTGTTGCATAACATAATGTCACATTACAAATTCAGGATATTTTATTTTTCGCAATTTACTTTCGAAACATTGTGCCAATGAAGATGTAGTATGACTGACTGCAACCATCAAGGGGCTTTTCCTACCATTAAGTATCACATCAGTAGTTGGTATTTGCAATAACTGTGTTTTTATGGGCTGCGATAGCTCTTCGAAATTTTCGCCTTCATCTACAATGGAAAGTACAATAGCATCAACGAAAGGGCGGTAAGGTTCCATAATATCGTCAGCCAAGCAATAAGGGTTGTAACGATTGTGATGGTGTATGCCTAAAGTAGGCAACAAACCACTTGAAACGAGCGAACGTGCCACAATAGCTCTAAGAATAGCATATCCATAGTTCAATAGGTTATTTGGAGGAAGCTCTTCCCTGCCTCTTACAAAATTCTCGATTTGCGGAAAAGCTTCTTTCCAGTAATAAGCAGCGGCACGGGCTTCATAATTATCAGGATCACCGCTTTTCACATCACTTGCCCAGTATTCCATATTACGAATATTACATGA
Source organism: Dysgonamonadaceae bacterium (assembly GCA_031271125.1). Taxonomy (GTDB): domain Bacteria; phylum Bacteroidota; class Bacteroidia; order Bacteroidales; family Azobacteroidaceae; genus Azobacteroides. Next base: position 9,899 of record JAISWH010000071.1, on the reverse strand, counting down.
ACGGAATTTCCGCAAAACATCGGTTTGATTCTTTATTTTAGTTTTGATGGTTTGTTGCCAAAGATTCTTTTTCAAAGGATCGGTTGCCTGAATCTGTGCATTGAATTTTTCCGTTTGCGTTTTATTTCCACATAGAGGAAGCATCAAGCCAACTGGCATACGGTTACTATTGCAGGTGATAAGAGCGGTATTATTTCCCAATAGAGCTTCTATCAGTCCATGTGTCAAGGTGATTTGTTTATGATCAAGGACAATGACTCCTAAATCTTCAATAGGAAAAATCGCCTCGCTATCCTTTTTGAATTTTTCAGGTAAGGTGTCGTTTCTTTCAACTTCAGGCAGTTTCACTACCAATTGACTGTTTCGCATAGTCAGATATGCCGGATTACCGAAATAAAGTGTTTTCTTGATCATGGCAGTAGAAGATTAATATTTCCCAGACGATCGATACTGAGTTTAATACATACTTGTTTTATAGAAAAGTTAGTATTTATATCGTTTGCAATTTTATTCAATTGGGAAAATTCGATTTTATCAACAATCGGTTTTGCGACAAAATAAGGTATTCCATAAAGGATGTTTCCTGTAAAACTCACAATCTTATATATTCGATTTAAATTTATCAACTCTTTAGAGATGTTATTTTCTTGTTCTTCTTCCGTTGGAACATATACCAAATCGTTTGGAGACAAATGAAATAGTAATTCATGCCCTTTTTTATTTCTTTCAGGAACAGCTTTCAGATCTTGTTTCAGGCGTTCGGCTACAATATTTAATGCAATGGTTTCATACGAGCGGTTACCTTCATTATCTGCATAAATAGCGAAAAACAGATTGGTACCTTTTGCGGCTTCAACATATTTTACCTTCTTATTTCCTGTATATCCTACCTGAAATTTATTTCCGATCGGCTCATAAATGCGTACTTTATAAATTGGCTGGTGAAGTTTACCGTCATTTAACACTGTAATATTCCGGTTCATTTCTTCGATGCCTACTGGTGAGAAAGCGAGTTCCGGTTTATTATTTTTCATTGCCAAATGATTCAGGAGAATCTTTTTTATCCTGCTATCTGTTACAGATTCTTTGATAGTTTTCTCCGTGAACGAGGTATCTACCGATTTTCGCACGGCAGCATTCTCCGTTTCAAAATAATAAATATCTACTTTAGAAATGTCTGTTTTTCCGTAAAGATATTTCCTGTCTTTAAAGTATTTATTGATTTTATCCGGATCAAATTTTCCGTATGTTGCGCTGATTTTCCGAATCTCATTTCTAAATCCTTTATCAACAATATTTTCCAAATTTTTCAATGCTTCGTTCAGTTTCACCTTTTTTATTTTCTGTAATGAAATTTTGGCAAATACCGTATCCTTATGTAGTGGTTTCCGAATCGCCCAATTGTCACCTTTTATTTGTGGTTTCAATACTTTCTTTCCGTTTTGGTAAGCTAGGTATTTATTGGTGGTTTTATTTATTACCCGTAAGTTCTGTTTGAAACTAACCACAATTTTTTCCAATTCATTCCGAACGTCAGTGGTGAAACTATCCCACGGTTTTATAAATTCTTTGGGAATTTCCCGTACCACTTGTTTATTAGTTTTTGCATCGAAATATGAGAGTTGTTCGAATATCCTCAATTTTCGTTGTAAATCGAATCTCTTCAAGTCGGAATTAGCCGATTGGTTATTCAGGAGATTTACATGGTCCCTTGTAGCACAAGCAATAACCAAAGCATCCATTGCATGATGGCGGTGGTCGATACGTTTCTTTTGGAATCCTTTCGATAACTCTAAAGGAACGGTTGGAAGGAATTTTTGGTATTGTTCGTTCCAGGTAATAAATGCTGAGCTATTAGTCAACAAATTCATTCGTTCAAAACGCGAGATAATCAAGTCATTCCAAACAGCATCCAAGCCCCAGTCATGTTTTAATGTAGTAGTTACGACGCCGTTACAAGTTACGACATTTTTTGAAGTGGCTTCTTGTTCGCCTTCTTCTCGAACTATATTTGACAATAGTCCTTTCACGATCTTACTGATATATCGTGTATCATTCATTTGCCGTTCGTTGAATGATTCAGGGATATTTTCCAATAGAAGTTTGGTGCGTTTTGAACGGTTATTTGCATAATATTCTTTCACAAAGGACTGATAATCTTCTTCTGATAAAATTTCAGTTACCTGGCCTAATCCTAATTCTACTTTTTCGCCATGATGTTCTTTTATAAACTCTAATCCGAGCCTATTATCTTTCAAACGATTCACAGCAGCTTCGCAAATTACTTTATTACTGAAACTGTCGTCAAAATAGCGGCTTTGCGGGATAATGTGTTCTATCTCATATTCGGGAGTAAACAATTTACCAAGCGGAATAAATTGTCCGGTGTAAGGCGAACGATATTTCTGTTCCAGCCACAATTTATAACGTTGAAGCTCCGAACTCGTCGGTTGCGCTGTTTTGCTTATTTTCAGAATATCTTCAGGAACTTCAATAGCTGATTTTATGACGCCTTCTTCGTAAATTTTCAATATTTCCTGTTGCATAGGTGAATAGGGACGAACGTTATCTACAGTTAATTTCCCATCCGAATTTTCTTTCAATTCCATCAGCAGCGCCTTGATACGGAGATTGGTATTTTCATTTTCCATAACGTAGAAAGTAAGTTGTTTCCGTTCGTCCGCTGTTTTTTTCATTTCACGTCCAAGTTCGACGTGTATTTCAGAAATATCTCCATATTTTTTCCAAATATCCCATACCACTCTAAGTGTTTCAGTAATCACTTGTTCTACGATGGGATTCCGCAAGGAATGTTGTTTGAATTCTTTTAAATAATTATTAATATCCTGTGGCGTTTTCCAACGGGGAGCTTCGGAGTGCCGGCCATAAACAATATATTGCGCCAGCCACAATTGTAAACCCTGAAAATTATCTTCATGAGTTAAGTTTACAGCCTTCTCGCGCACACGGTCTTTTATTTCCGCATCATATTCTCCGGTGAGGATTTTATCGATTCTCTCTTTTATTTTTACATCTATGGCTTCCCATTGCCAATATTTGCCTAAACGCATTAACGACAATAACTTTTTAACGGCTTTTTCGGAACATGTTCCATATTCGCTTTCGAATGGCGGAAATTTCGAGAAATTTTCAACAAAAGACGTTTCATCCAGATTATGTTTACCTGCAAAGGTTTTCAATGCGTTTTTATACGCTACTTTATCTGTTACCGAATAGATGATATGCCATAAATTTTGTTCTATCCCTGGAGTTAAGAAACCAGCCGGAAGATTTTCAACCTTCGCCAATCGTGTTCTTATCTGTGTCCCGGTTTCATTGCAGGGATAGCTTTTATCTTCCACAAAGTTCCAGCGATGCGTTTTTTCCGTCAATTTAAAGTATTTCAACAAGTCTTTCTGGTCAATCACTTTCCGGTTATTCAGGAAATCAAAGAGATTTTCCTTATCAATAATATTGATAATAAATTGTGAAGTAACGTCTGTACCATCATCTTTTCTATATATTTTCAAATTATACATCCATTGCCAAAGGCGAAACTCCTGATACAACGGGTGAGATTTCGGTATGGCTTTTAGATACTCTTTAATCTTGTTCCCATCTCTATCTTTATATCTTCTAAATTCCAGTGTACAGTTCGAAATAAATGATTTCTGACTTCTGAGAGGGCGTTGGTAGAAAATAATATCATTTATAAACAAATGAACAAAATCCTTTTTGCTCAGGATAAGCCGGTGCGCTTCGTTATTACGGTACAATTCTCTGACGCAATCATCATATACGTCTTCAGGAAACAGTTCGGGTTGTAATTCTATTTGTTTTTTCAGTATTGCGATAAGTTCGTTTTTATAATAGTTGCGTTCGATCGTACGAACCAATTTACCCCGGATTTTTTGATTAGGATTTGACAGAAGATGCTCGTATATATAGGCGCCGACTGTTTTTTGAGCATATTCTATCTCTGCTTCAGTTTTCTTTTTTAGTAATGTCCAATCATCTTCATTCGGCGCACGGAACGAACGTCTTTCATTTCCTTCCTTATTTGTTTTTATTGTACCATCATCATTCAGTTCGGTAGTAACAATGAAATCCCGGACTTTGTCTTTCCAGTCAAACAATGGGATTTTACTCGAACGGCGATAAATCCATCCGTTTTCCAAATGCAGTAAATACCATGTATCGCCTTTGCTACTGGGTTTCTCGTCTGCTTCAACTTCAACGATTTTTAATGAGTAATACTCTTCCGATTTATTTGGGTTTTCTTCATCCTCTTCGTTTCTCAATTGGTAATATCCCCGCTTTTGGTTGAAATTCAGAATAATCCAGGATAGTTCTTCTTTCCCTATTTTTTGTGTCAGGGCTTTTTTTCGTAAATAATAAATTGTCCAATCGTATGGAATCTTTGTCAAGGCAGGATATTGTTGTTTAAAATCAATGAGCATTTCTTCAAAAGATTTTCTGAAGATAAAATCATGAGCATTATTGTAAGCCAACTTCGGTTCGGCCTCATTTATAAATTGGCCTAAACGCTTCTCAAAATCAATATACTTTTCATAATGTTCAGGCAGAAAACCAAGAATATGCAAAATACGGTGTAATCGTTCCCTGCGTAACAAATGTCTTTCCCTCAGTCGCCTTATTCCACGAAACCCTGTTCTTTCTGCTGTTTGCGAAACAGAATTTCCTTTGTTGAAGTTTCCTAAAATATCCTGCCCCATTGGAATAATCCGACTACCCATATCCACTATTTTTTGAGCATCTTCGTCCACCAACGCCCATCCAATACTGTTCGTTCCTAAATCTAATCCCAATATTCTTCTCATATGGTATAATTAATTAGTGTTTTTTACGGTAATATAATACGTATAGCCTTATCTTACAAACTTTTGCGTTTTTAGCAAAATCACGTTTCGCTTCATAATTTAACAATTAACGCTTAAAGATAATTATTTTTGATAATTTCATGGATTTTCCAAAGAGAAAATATATATTTGCAGAACAAAATTGAAAGTTTATCACAATAAGGATTATTCCGTTGTGAAAACATTTAAGGCGGGGCGACTCGCCTTCTTTTTTAAGTATCAGGTAGTTCGGTAGGTCATAAATAGCCCGCCTGTTTTCCTTTGTAAATAACAAACGACAAGAAACTGTTTGCTTTATTTTGGGGCTCTTGTATAAAGGTATACGGCAATGAACGCGTATAAGAAATTAGGTATCCATACCGCGATCACAGGCGGCATGTTGCCGTTTATCGCAAAGGTGGACGATACGGTTTGGAACAGAATGAACGAGAAGCTAAGCGCCAACCCGATACCCAGATGTAGTCCCATTCCGCCTTTTACTTTCCGGGAGGAGAGGGATAGCCCGATGGCGGTCAGGATGAACGAGGCGAAAGATGCCGCGATACGGCGGTGATATTCGATCTCAAACTCCTTGATATTCGCGAATCCCCGCTTTTTTTGTTTATTGATATACTCGCTAAGTTGCGGACTGGTCAACATTTCCTGTTGGTTACGGGAGACGAGGAAATCACTTGGTTCCATTTTGATGATCGTATCCAGTTTATCGCCCCGGATAATCTTCTCTTTCAGCCCTCCCATTTCGCGGATGGTGTAGTCGTTGAGTGTCCATTTATAGGTGGAAGTCGTGTCGTAAGTGATGCTACGCGCCGTTAAGTGCGATACAAGTTCCTTTTCGATAAATTTGTCGAGCGAGAAGTTGTTGCCCGATTTGCGGTAATCATAGTAGTTACCCATGTAGGCGATGACACCCGAATCGACTTCGAGCTGTATGTTGCGTGCCGAGGTTGTTTTCCTTTTCTTATAATATTGATCCTCGAACGCCAGACGGGTCGCACTGCCTTGCGGAATGATGTACGATCCCAGAAAGAAGGTCACTATCGCAATAATTCCTGCCGAGATCATGTAGGGCCGCATGAGCCGTTTGAAACTCATTCCGGTAGAGAACATGGCGATGATCTCCGAGTTCTCGGCAAGTTTGGACGTGAAGAAAATGACGGATATAAACACGAACAGCGGACTGAACAGGTTGGTGAAATAAGGAATAAAGTTCAGGTAATAGTCGAAGACGATGGCTGCCCACGGCGCTTCATTGTTGGCGAACTTGTCCATCTTTTCGTTGTAGTCGAACACTACGGCGATAGAGATGATCAGTCCGATGGCGAACACGTATGTTCCCAGAAACTTCCTAATGATATACCAGTCAAGTCGCTTAAGCCTTTCGCTCATAGTTTTCTTATAGTCTTGTGGATAGTTTCTTAACCATCAGAGGCTTCCATGTGGAGAAATCTCCTTCGATGATATGCCTTCCGGCTTCTTTTACCAGCCAGAGGTAGAACGCCAGGTTATGGATAGAGGCGATTTGCATAGCCAACAGTTCCTGCGCATGAAACAAATGGCGGAGATATGCCTTGCTATAAAGCGTGTCTACTGCGGAAGCACCGTCGGCTTCAATGGGGGAGAAGTCCATTTCCCATTTCTTGTTTCTCATGTTCATCACACCTTCCTTCGTAAAAAGCATCCCATTCCGCCCGTTACGGGTAGGCATAACACAGTCGAACATATCCACACCGCGTTCAATGCTTTCCAATATGTTCACCGGCGTTCCTACCCCCATCAGGTAGCGGGGCTTGTCTTTAGGCAGGATCGCATTCACGAGTTCAATCATCTCGTACATCTTTTCGACCGGTTCACCTACGGCAAGTCCGCCGATCGCATTCCCGTCTGCGTTCTTGGAAGCGATATATTCCGCCGAACGCCGGCGCAGGTCGGGATATATGCAGCCTTGCACAATGGGAAACAGCGATTGGTTGTATCCGTATTTGGGTTCCGTTTCGTTGAAACGCCCGATACATCTGTCCAGCCAACGGTGTGTAAGTTCCATCGACTTTTGGGCGTATCCGTAATCCGAGTTCCCCGAAGGGCATTCGTCAAAAGCCATTATAATATCGGCGCCGATGGTGCGTTCAATGTCTATCACTTTCTCGGGGGTAAACAAGTGTTTACTGCCGTCGATATGTGAACGGAACTCGACTCCTTCTTCTTTCAGTTTACGCATACCGGCTAAGGAGAATACCTGGAAGCCTCCGCTATCGGTCAGCATGGGACGGTCGAAGCCATTGAACTTGTGCAGCCCGCCGGCTTTCTCAATCACTTCCAGTCCCGGGCGTAAATATAAATGGTATGTATTTCCAAGAATGATCTGCGCTTTGATATCTTCTTTCAGTTCCGTTTGGTGCACTCCCTTAACAGCGCCCAATGTTCCAACGGGCATGAAGATTGGGGTTCGGATCCGGCCATGATCGGTTGTGAGTAGCCCCGTCCGTGCATTACTTCCGGAATCCGTGTATTGCAGTTCAAATGTCATTTCTTGTCTTTATCGTCCTTTTTTGCAGTCAGATCAATGGCATCCGCCACTTTGTCTGTGGTCAGCGCAATGGCGAATACTTCCTTGATCTCGTTGACGTAATGGAAATTCAGCCCTGTCAGGTACATTGCTTCAATCTCGTCAATGTTCTTTCTGTTTTCGGCGCTCAGAACGATTTCCTTGATACCGGCGCGTTTCGCAGCAAGGATTTTTTCTTTTATCCCCCCCACAGGAAGGACTTTTCCGCGTAGTGTGATCTCGCCTGTCATTGCCAGATTTGCTTTAACTTTACGCTGGGTCAGTGCGGAAGCCAATGACGTAGCCATGGTGATACCGGCAGAAGGGCCGTCTTTCGGAATGGCGCCTTCGGGAACGTGGACATGAATGTTCCAGTTCTCAAAGATATCTTCATCCAGTTTTAAGGCAGACGCATGCGCCTTGATGTATTCAAGGGCCAGCATGGCGGATTCTTTCATCACATCGCCCAGGTTACCTGTTATTGTCAGTTTGCTACCTTTACCGCGGCTAAGGCTGGTTTCTACAAAAAGAATCTCTCCGCCTACCGCAGTCCAGGCAAGTCCGGTTACAACACCGGCATATTCATTGCCCTGATATTTATCGCGACTGTATTCCGCCACGCCCAGAAAGTCATACAGATCGGTAGGTTTGATCTCTGACTTTTCAAGGGAGCCATTCGTAGCATATTGACGGGCGATTTTACGCAATATCTTGCCAATCTTCTTTTCCAGTTCGCGTACACCGCTTTCACGGGTATACGATTCGACGATGGCCTCTAATGTGTTTTTAGGTATCTTGATCTTTGTCTTTTTCAGTCCGTTAGCTTCCAATGTCTTTGGTACAAGGTGGCGATGCGCGATCTCTACTTTTTCTTCGGTAATGTAACCACTGATCTCAATCATTTCCATACGATCCAGCAAAGGAGGGGGAATCGTGTTCAGGTTGTTCGCCGTAGCAATGAACATCACTTTCGACAGGTCATAGTCTACATCGAGGAAGTTATCGTGGAACGTATTGTTTTGTTCCGGATCAAGTACTTCCAACAAAGCGGAAGAAGGATCGCCTCTATGATCGGAACTCAGTTTGTCGATCTCGTCAAGGATGAATACCGGGTTGGACGAACCGGCCTTAGTAAGGCTCTTGATGATCTGTCCCGGCATGGCGCCGATATAGGTCTTGCGGTGACCGCGGATTTCCGCTTCATCGTGCACGCCACCCAGTGACATGCGGATGTATTTGCGTTTCAACGCCGAAGCGATGGAACGTCCAAGGGATGTTTTTCCTACCCCCGGAGGGCCATACAAACAAATAATGGGCGACTTCATGTCGTTTTTCAGCTTCAGCACCGCAAGGTGTTCCAGGATACGCTCTTTCACCTTTTCCAACCCATAGTGGTCTCTATCCAGGGTCTTTTCGGCCTGAATAAGATTAAGGTTGTCTTCGGTATATACGCCCCAAGGCAATCCAAGTAAGGTTTGGATGTAATTGAGTTGTATGCTGTAATCGGGCGATTGCGGATGCGTACGGTCCAGCTTGGTCAATTCTTTCTCGAAGGTCTGGGCAATCTCATGAGGCCATAACATGCTCTTTCCTTTTGTGCGTAACTCCTCAATTTCCTGGCTCTGGGTGTTTCCGCCCAACTCTTCCTGAATGTTCTTGATTTGTTGTTGCAGAAAGTATTCGCGTTGTTGCTGGTCGATATCTTCGCGCGCACGCATCTGGATGCTTGCCTTTAGTTCCAGGAGTTGTACTTCACGGTTCAGGATTTCCAGTAAATGGAAAGTACGCGCCCTCAACGAGTCCATACCGATCAGTTCCGCTTTCTCTTCGACCTTGAACGGAAGGTTGGTACAGACGAAGTTGATCAGGAACATCGGGTTGTTGATGTTCTTGATGGCAAAAATAGAGTCCTGATGCATTCTTTCGGATGCTTTGATGTAGCGTATAGTCAGGTCTTTACAAGATTCGACGAGCGCCGCGTATTCTTTGTCGTCTTTCGACGGAATTTCATCATTCAACAACTTGACTTCCCCCCTGAGGTGTGGACGCAATTGTGTCACTTCCAACAGTTCGGTACGTTTGATCCCTTGAAGAATGGCCGTGGTGGTGTGGTCCGGCATTCGCAGTATCTTAACCACTTTGGCCATTACGCCCACCGGATATAAGTCTTGCATCATGGGTAGTTCTATCTTCACACTTTTCTGGCAGAATACGGCAATGATACTTCTATTTTTTTCGGCTTCCTTTACTACTCTCAGGGATGATCTGCGTCCAACGGTGATAGGCAGAAAGACGCCCGGGTACAACATCAGGTTCCTAAGAGGTAGAAGGGGGGTGTCGTCATCCAAATCTATTTTTATATCGAAAAGTTGTTCTTCATCTCCCTCAAAATCGGCAACTAAGGAGAAAGTAGTATCGTTTTGTTCCTCGAAATCTTTCTCGTCGTCTAACATGTAATTGTCTCTTCTCATGCGTAA
>JAISWH010000017.1 GCA_031271125.1 Dysgonamonadaceae bacterium | reverse complement strand
ATTATTCATTGTTCGCCCCCTTTCCTTTCTTTAAAGATCTTAAAGACCTTAAAGACTTTAAAGTCCTTAAAGTTTTCCGGATGTTTTAACAAAAACAAAAGCTCCCGCGCCTTCATTTGCTGCACCTTAATATATTTAGGTATCAAATCCCACAACTGCGGGTCTTTCGACAAAGAGAAAAACTCCTGCATCTTTATCTTTCGCGCCAACTGCATCATCCCATAAATCATGGCGTTCGGGCGGGGAGGACAACCGGGAATATACACATCCACCGGAATTATCTGATCAACGCCCATCACCGTGTGGTAAGAACTTTTGAAAGGGCCGCCGCCGATGGCGCATGAGCCGACAGCTATCACATATTTGGGTTCGGGCATTTGGTCGTAAAGCCGTTTCAAGACAGGCGCCATTTTGTGGACAATCGTACCGAAGCAGAAAATCACGTCGGCCTGACGCGGACTGTTGCGGGTTACTTCCCACCCAAAACGGGCAAAGTCATGGCGAGCCGCCCCCAAAGCCATAAACTCAATGCCGCAGCAACTTGTGGCAAAAGTCAACGGCCAAACCGAATTGGAACGTCCCCAGTTAATCAGGTCGTCCAACTTGGCGATGGCAATATTGACGCCATTTGCCTTCAACTCATTCAAATATTCTTCGAGGTATTCATTTTCCTTGAAATCCTCGGTTTTCATATTGCGGATATAAATGTCTTTTACTTCCATTCCAACGCTCCTTTCTTCCATGCATAAACCAGTCCGAGCGCTAAAATCACCAGAAAGAATGATACGAGTATCAATCCTGCCGTGCCTACGCTTCTGAAAATGGTCGCCCAGGGAAATAACAATACGGTTTCTACGTCAAATACTAAAAAGAGAATCGCAATCAGATAATACCCGACTTTGAACTGAGCCTGCGAAGGTCCCCGCGTGGGAATCCCACATTCGTAAGGATCGCCTTTCAAAGGATTTGTGGATTTCGGCGCTACCAATAAGGCAAGTACCAACGCGCCCAATACCATAATAATAGCCGTAATCAAAACGACTAAGAATAAAGCGGAATTACTCATGAGAGTAGTCAGTTTTGTAGATTAATTCAAAAATTTCTGCAAAAGTATAAAAATTTATTGGTTACACAAAGGTAATAACAATTTTTTTTTATACCTTTGCACCGCAAAAACGAGATATAGCGCAGTTGGTAGCGCGCCACGTTCGGGACGTGGAGGCCGGGCGTTCGAGTCGCCCTATCTCGACAAGTTCTCATCTGATATACGTTTCCATATCCTTATCCCCCCTGCCTGAAATACAAAGCACGATAATATCATCGGGTTTGAATTGTTTTTTATCAAAAACGCCCAAAGCGTGCGCCGATTCAAGCGCGGGGATGATTCCTTCCAAACGAGTCAGTTCAAAGGCTGCTTTCAATGCTTCCCGGTCATCAATGGCCAAGACTTCCGAACGGCCGGTTTTTGCCAGATTGGCGTGCATGGGGCCTATCCCCGGATAATCCAATCCTGCCGAAATGGAGTAAGGTTCTTGGATTTGTCCGTCTTCGGTTTGCATCAGCAAGGTTTTTGCGCCGTGGATGATTCCCACCGTTCCCAATCGGATCGTTGCCGCCGATTCCCCCGAATCAACGCCTTTACCGGCAGCTTCCGCCAAGATGATTTTTACTTTGGTGTCATTCAGATACTCGTAAATAGTGCCGGCGGCGTTACTGCCTCCACCTACGCAAGCGATGAGATAATCGGGATAATCCCGCCCTTCTTTTTCTGCTAATTGTTGTTTAATTTCTTTGCTGATAACCGATTGTATCCGTGCAACCATATCTGGATAAGGATGCGGCCCAACTGTCGAACCGATGACATAATACGTATTTGAGGGATTGCAACACCAATCGCGGATAGCTTCGTTGGTAGCATCTTTCAAAGTCATATTTCCGCTGGTTACCGGAACAACTTTTGCACCTAACATGTTCATTTTCCGGACGTTCAATTTCTGTCGTTCCACATCGGTTTTTCCCATGTAAACCACACATTCCATGTTCATCAGCGCGCAGACGGTTGCAGTGGCTACGCCGTGCTGTCCGGCGCCGGTTTCCGCAATGATGCGGGTTTTGCCCATTCGTTGCGCCAACAGGATTTGCCCGATAGCGTTGTTGATTTTGTGAGAGCCTGTGTGATTCAAGTCTTCCCGTTTCAGGTAAATCCTGCAAGCGTATTTTTCCGACATCCGTTTGGCCCAATAAAGCGGGGAAGGCCGTCCGACGTAATCGCGCAACAATGCGTGAAATTCTCTCTGAAATTCCGGATCATTAAGAATTTTCAGATAGACGTTTTTCAGGTTTTCTACATTGGAATAAAGGATTTCCGGAATATAAGCGCCGCCGAATTCGCCGTAGTAGCCGGCTTCCGAAACGTTGAAATCATTCATAATACATTGAATTTTGAGGGAACAAAATTAGGAAAAAAATAGGATAAATCAATATTTTGAGCAAATTATCAACAATTCGGGAATAAAAAAGAGGCTCGCGTCCTAAAAAAAAGAGGCTTTTTCCATTGCGGGACTTACCCGCTCCGTTGTTACTTTTGACCCATTATAATAAGATGCTATGGTTTTGATACTAACGGCACTACTTTCTATTTGTTGCTTTTAAAAAAGCAACGAATTCTTTCGTTAAACGGGTACCTTCATAGGCGATCTCAAACTGACG
>JAISWH010000049.1 GCA_031271125.1 Dysgonamonadaceae bacterium | reverse complement strand
AGTCGCCGCTCGCTCAAACGAATTTCACGGACTTCGGCAAGCAAATGTTCAAAATAATCTTCGTCGAAGAATCTGCCGTTTTCCATTCGTTTCCGGTCTATAATGTAGCCCTTTTTGGCAAATTCTTTCAATACTGAAGTTGCCCACCGGCGAAAGTTAATTGCCTGTACCGAATTAACGCGATACCCAACGGAAATTATTACATCAAGATTGTAAAACTTTGTATGATAGGTCTGTTTGTCATCGTTACCCACGTGTGCAAAAATTGCACACGTGCTATTCTCGTCCAATTCGCCGTCTTCAAAAATGTTTTTGATATGTCGGGCAATGCCACTGCGGTCAATGCCGTAAAGCGTAGCCATAACCTTTTCGCTTGCCCATAAATCGCCGTTTTGAAAAGCGATATCAACGGTATTGTCGCCACGCTCGCTCACAAAAGCAAGAAATTGAATGGCGCTGTTCTTTATGCTTAATTGTTTCATTACATTCATTAAAAAATATTGTCGTAAAGATACAATTTATTTGTGAATTTATACCAGTAAAGGGGATAGAATTTACAACGCAAAGCAACTAAAAACCCTGTCCGCCATGATGGACGAACAGGGTTTTCAATACAAATGAATGAGAAAAGCCTTATTTCGGAATTGCAATTAAATCATCCCAATACATTCGTTGCGTTTGGAAAGCAACGGGTTGTCCGGCGTCGTGACAGTGCGGCGCTACCAGAATATTGTTGATAACGGCGGTACGTCCTTCGGGAATCCGGAAAACCAATTCCTGCCATTCGCCCAAATGTTCTTCCACGTACCACACTTTCAGCCAGTCCTTGTTGGTTTCGCCGTCGCCTTGAATTTCCAACTGCACATCGCCCTGTACGCCTTTCAGCACTTTGAGCGAGAAACTGCCGTATTCTGCGGGGTCGATATTCACTTTGTAGTTGTTCCACAACGCGCCGCCCGACCAGGGTTTGCCGCCATCGTCGGTATCCGCGCCGTTTTTCATAATCGAAGCGCAGAACGGCGAAGGATTGATGCCGTCGGTTTTCGGATTGGCGTAAGGACTTTCGACTGTAGCGGCAATGCCGCCCCATTCGGGTTTAACATCTTCGCCGTTAAAAAGTACCAAGCCCGGTTTCGCCTGTAACGAAACAGTAACCGTATATTGGAACGTTTCGTCCACATACGACAGGGTATAAACTACCGGATTGGTAAAATCAACCGGCGTACCGTCGGCAGGCGAAATCGTTGCGCCTTCGGTGTATTGAACGGTCGGAACGAGAGCGGTCACATCCGTACCTTCCGGCATAAAAACCGAGATTGTACGGTTTGCCTCGTCGATATCGCCCACACAGGTATTAATGCGAAACAGCGTGATTTTGGCTTTGACGTTTTCTACACGCACTTTGTAGGTGTTGTAGCGGTTTTTATTAACCACTTTGTACACAATGGGCGTGGTTTCGGAATTGCTGAAATCGACAGTTTCTTCCGAAGAGGGCGTAACCGTTGCGCCGTCGGAAACGGCGATAACAGGTTTCAAACCGCTTAAATCGGCATTTGTGGGCAACAACAGATGGATTGTTTGCTTGGTTTGGTCGATAACGCCTTCTACACCATTAATGGTAAAAGAGGTAATATCTACGCCGCCGCTCAAATCTATATCGTCGCGGTCGTTTTCGCAACTTGCAAAGCAGCCGGTAAACAAAGCCGCCATTAGATAAATTTTTATATTTTTCATATTGTATTTTTTTTAATTATTATAACCGATATTTTGTTTATACAGATATTTGCTGAACTTGATTTGTTGTTCGGGAACAGGCACGTATTCGTGTTTGTTTTTAGTGAACTTTGCGCCTGCGTAATAGTCGCGGCGTGGAGATTCTGTTTGATAGAAACCGTTAAGCGCCTCGTCGGCAATGCCCCAGCGCACCAAGTCGAAGAAACGTTGATGTTCCATTGCCAATTCCAGACGGCGCTCCCAACGCAACGCCTGACGTGCAAATTCTTCCGTCCAAGTGCAATTTGTCCCGTCTTTGTAGGCGTCAATGTTGATTTTATGGTTGATATACGAAACATATCCCGTGCTGTTTTTAGCTCTTTGACGCACCTGATTAATGAACGGCAGCGCCTCGTTCTGACGGTGCAGTTCTATTAACGCCTCGGCTTTCATCAGAAGTACGTCGGAATAACGCAACACGATTCTGTTTTTTGTGTTGGCATAGAAAGGCACCATCGGCACGAAACAATCGCATCCGGGGTCAACATTTTCTTTCAACGAAGCATAGTTTCCATAATAACCCGGATTGCGGTTCCAATCTTCTTGGTAAACGAGTTCTGTGTTGTATTTGTAGGGCAAGCCCGGCAATGCCACCGTATGAAACAGTCGCGGGTCGTTCTGTTCGGCATAGCCGCTGTTGAGCGTGTTGAAACCTGCAAATGAAGGCAAACCGTTTTGCGTACTGAAAGCATTCACCAGATTTTGACTTGGTTTCAGAAAGTCGCAACAGCCCAAACCCATCGGTACGGAAAGCAAATCGCCAAAATTGACGCGACCGAATTGCGTGCCGTCGTCGGTGGAAAATTGAACTGCAAAGATGGATTCTTTTCCGTTTTCAAATTCTCCGGGCAAAAAATTGTAGGCAAAATCGTCTTCCAAACCATATTGAGAGCCTATTACTTCGTCTGCATATTGCAACGCTTCTTCCAGGTCGGCGGCGCTGACGGAAGTTACCTCGTGCGTTTCGGGGTTGTCCTGACGATATGCTTTGTAGAGATAAATTTTTGCCAAATAAGCGGCAGCGGCATATTTATTGGCGCGACCGACTTCGGGCTGTGTAGCCGGCAGGTTTTCTTCGGCAAATTTGAAATCTTCGGCAATTTTTTGCCACAGTTCGTCGTTGCTCAATGCCACATTCGATATTGTTCCGTAATCAGCCACAGGTATTGTTTCATCAACATAAGGAATGTTTTTGAACAAAATTTTGAGCAGGAAATAGAAATGCCCGCGCAGGAAACGCGCTTCGGCAATCCGTGCATTTTTTCCGTCGAAATCGTCAGCCAAACGAATGGTGTTGATTGCTGTGTTGGCACGCGAAATAGCCACATAGCAGTTGTACCACAACACGTCGGTTTCGCCCAATGTAGTAGGAATGTTGCTCGAAATTTCAAAGAAATGAAACGCGCTAATGTCGCCTGCGCCCGAACCGCCTTTGTAGGCGTCGTCGGAACGAACCGTGCCGTAGGGCCACAAACTGAACGGCGAATCGTAATGGTCGTTTCCCAGCATCGAATAAGCAGCAATCAATGCGCCTTCATAATCGGTTTTTACTTGGTCGGGCGTGAGGATAGCCGACGGCGTTTCGTCTAAAAATTCGCACGCCGAAAACATCATTGTCATCAGACACACCGAAATTATTATTTTGATATTATTTTTCATATTGCATTTTTTATTTAAAAATTAAACTTTATTGTATTAAAAGATAAGATTAACTCCAAAGGTGCAGGTAGTCGGAATAGGATAACCTATACCCGGATTTTCGGGGTCAACTCCTGTAAATGACGTTGAATGAACGGTAAACAAATTCTGTCCGGCAATGTGGAAACGCACTTTTTCTAATTTTGCTTTCCGTATCAGAGCAGAAGGCAAAGAGTAGCCGATTTGAATGTTGCGCAATTTCAGGAACGAACCGTCTTCGATAAAGTAGGTTGAAAAACGTCCTTCGTCGTTGATATTGGTTGTTTGCAACATCGGAATGTCGGAATCGGGGTTTGTTACAGGGTGAAAAGCGTCGAGCGTGCGTCTGCCTTTGTTGGAATTTATGTCGTCCAAACTCCAGAAATCGGTTTGCCATTTTTCGGGATTGCTAATATCTACTCCCTGAACTCCGTAGAAAAATAGAATCATATCAATTCCCTTGTATTCCAGATTGACGTTCACCCCGTAGGTAAAATCAGGAAATGGCGAGCCAATCCACGTTTTGTCCATTTCGGTAATAGTATTCAGCCCGTCTTCTTCATACACGTTTTTGTAGCGAATACGTCCAATACCTTTGCCTTCCTGAATGGAGTGGGCATCTACTTCGTCTTGTGTACGGAAAAGTCCGTCGGCAACATATCCGTAAAATGCGCCTATCGGGTGTCCTAAAATGTTATCGCCTGCGCGTCCACCATACGAGTTTTCAACTTCTTCGGGAAGTGCAGTTACTTTGTTTTTGAAACCGGATATGGTAGCGGTAATATCGTAATTAAGTCCGAATGAAATTTTGTTGCGATAACCGAGCAGTAATTCCCATCCTTTGTTTTGCATCGAAGCGCCGTTTGCCCAACGCTCGCCGCCTTCGCCCACTGCTCCTAAATATGCAGGGCAAAGCAAAATGTCTTTGGTATTTTTGATATAATATTCGGCTGAACCGTAAAGGGTGCTTTTCCACAACGAAAAATCAATTCCGATATTGGTTTGTGTGGTAGTTTCCCATTTCAAATCGTCGTTTCCTGATTGAATTTTGCGATAGCCGGCAGGCAAAGTTCCGCTCTTACCGGTCAAATCGTAAGCAGTTCCTCTGACAATAGTCCAAGTCGGGTCAGCAATTCCATAATCGGGAACATAAATCGTTTGGGTGGCGTAATTGTCGATTTCCTGATTACCGGTTTGTCCCCAACCGGCACGAAGTTTCAAATCGGAAATAATGCCGGAAGCAGATTCCATAAACTTTTCCTCACTAATGCGCCAACCGGCAGAGAAAGCGGGAAAAGTACCGAAACGATTGTTTTTACCAAAGCGGGAAGAACCGTCGCGGCGCACCGTTACCGACGCTAAATAGCGATTGTCATATACATAGTTGGCTTTCCCGAAAAACGACAGCAGGGAATAGCCCGTTTCGCCTCCGCCAACCTGCGCCTTGCCTGTACTTACGCCGGGCCACATATATTCAGGCGTTTCGACG
>JAISWH010000145.1 GCA_031271125.1 Dysgonamonadaceae bacterium | reverse complement strand
TAAAGCACAAAAGCCGGATTGCCATCATCCGAAAACTTTTTGATTGCCTCTTTCTGCACTTCCACAAACGGAATTTTCGACAGGATGCACAAATCCGCATCTTTGGCAGTCAAGGCGGCTCGGCAAATATTGGGCGTTAAAGCATAATCCGGGACATAATCCAGATTTCCGCTGTGCGCCGACACCGCCGCAATGGATACCGTTTCCGTTTTGCGCCAATCGGCAAGCGTGGAATACAAACTGAACAATTGCCAAAATATAGAGTTGCTAATTGACTTATATTGGTAATGAGTAGGCGCAACGGGAATCAATCTCGCTTCGCCTACTCATTTTATTTGTTTATATACATTTTGCATACAAATAGAATGTTGATTTTAAATCTGTTACTGACTGATTTTAATATCATAAAATACATTTCCGTCTTTCGGCATGGCTTTGGCCACAACACCTTTAGAATAAATGGAAGTAACAGCTACATCGCAAAGTTCCATAAATGATTTTGAATCATAATTTAATTCTTATGCCCTGAGTTCATAGAAACAACCAACATGATATCAACAAAGTCACAATAACGATTCAGAGGATTGCATTCATCAGAAAGATCCAATACATCTCTACAGACAGCAATACCGATATAAGCACAGTCCACTCTCACTATTCTAAAACTTATGCCTTGTTCTATATCTTCAACTATGATATTGCATCCAGCAGTTTTCGGGTTCCTTTGAAAACAGGAGTAACATCATTTAACGAACTTGAACCCACTCGAAACATTTTTTTTGTATTCGACAGCATTGAAAATACAGGCGATTGCTTAACTGTTTCGTATGAACTGTCATAAGCGTTAAACTCATTATCAGAAAGAGGCATAAACCTAAGATTGGGGAATAAATAATCGCCTGCAATAAGGTCATAAATTCTTCTTTTCCGGTATTGCTGCTTCCACACCAAGAAGTCCAATTACTATCATACAGAAAGCGCATGCCATCAATTATATCTCCATGCCGGATTTGAATTTGTTTCAAAGGGCATCCTTTGGATTGAAAATCGGCAAATGTATCCAACTCTTTATTTCCAGTGTTGTTGGTTGAAATTTTGTTAAGTAAAGTTGTTGTTTTCATTAGCTAAGTAAGTGTTCATAATTAAGCAGCATATACTTATTACTTACAACCATGATATAACAGTCTTTTATGTGTGAAATAATTATGAACACTTACTTATAACAATTAAAATGTAAGTTTATGGACAAATGTTGTGGTCTTGACGTGCACAAAAATAGTGAAAAAAAATAAATACCGATACGGTTAAGGCATTTTCAAAAAAAAAAACTAATTTTGTAAAAATTGTTTAATCGGGATGGAAAAGGCAAATAATATGAAATTTCAAAATATCTGGGAAAATATTTTTTTACCGGGGCAAACTTGTCGGATTATGAAAAAATGGTCCGAACCGATTATTTTTTTCCTCTTGGAAGGTAATATCCGGGTTACGATCAATGATACGGATATTTATACGGTTAATGCCGGTGAAATGATTTTGTTGCCGGAAGCTATCCCTTGCAAGATCGAAGCCTTGAAGCAAAGTTCTATGATGAAGTGCGCCTTGTCGGTAGAATCTTTGTTGGTGAAAATTAAATTGTTGGAAGAATTAAGTTTCGAAAACACAAACTATGAAGAAGCCATAAAAAAATTACCGGTTTCGGAAATTATCAGGCAGTTTCTTTTGTTATTGCGTAAATGCATGGAAAAAGGACTCGTATCATACTATTTTTTTGATTTGAAAAGGAGTGAATTGAACCTGCTTTTATTTGCTTGCTATGAAAAAGAAGAATTGGCCCGGTTTCTTCAGTCTGTTTTGTCGAAAGATATTCAATTCAGACATTTTGTTCTGAACAATTATCTTAAAGTGAAAAATGTTCAGGAATTAGCAATATTGGCCAATTATTCGGCATCCGGGTTTATCAAGAAATTTCAAAAGATTTTCGACGAATCGCCTTATCAATGGATGCAAAAACAAAAAGCGGCAAAAATCCTGATCGACATAAACAGAGGTGTCAAGTCTTTGCAAGAAATAGCCAATGAGTATAAGTTTTCTTCTTACCAACATTTTTCGGGTTTTTGCAAAGCAATGTTTGGTTTCCCGCCAACCGATATTCGATAACGAATGTGTATTAATTGAATAAAAATACCTACCTTTGTAAGAATAAAAAAATTATGAAAGAACTATTGATAGGGGTTAAGTCGGTAGAAGAAGTTAGCAGACTATTTAACCTGTCGGATAGAGACTAATCTACAATTAGGTGAAAATATATGTCATATAGGTAATAATTTATGACTGTTCATGTCAAAAATTGATGTACTTTTGCTGCTGTTTTTAGAGAACGTATTCTTTTTATTTCAATTTTATAAACTTTTTATGAACTTAGGATTATGGCTAAACAGACATCATTTGCTCATCAGAAGAAAGTTTTGGAGCAGTTTGCATCCGTACTTTCCGAGTTTGAAAACGAATTTAAAGGCTTGATTTACAGGTACGAACAAGACATTGTATCCCTGTATGAGAGCGACGGTTTAATGGAAGAAATATATGAGGATTATTCCAATACTTATTTGATTCCCTTGAAGTCTTCTTTGTCCGATTTATTGGCAAGAATTCAAGAGGAAGATATTCCTTATATTGAGAAAGAATTAGATTTTATTTCTTCGCATTGATAAATCGGCAACTTTTTAAAATTCGATTGGTCAATTAAAATTTTACTCCTTTAAAGAGTATGAACAGAGGACATTTAAATAGTGATCAGTCTACAATGGAGGGTGTGAGTTCTTCCATTGTAGTCCTTCTTTTAGAAGAAGGAAAAGTAACTATCCCCGAGTTAGGTTACTTGGAACTAAAAGTTTTCCCCGGCAAACGCACTGTGTTGTTTAAAGCTACGGAAAACACAAGTTTGTTTTTAGTCTCGGAAGGCTCCACTCAGGCCCTTATTTATAACAATGTATCTCTTCCGTTAAAAGAAGGACAAGTGGTGACGATACCGGATATAGGTATTTTCCGGCCGATGAAAAATGCGGACGGTTCTTATCGTATTTCGTATACGATGGCTTCGGCGCTTCGTAAGTTGTTGAACAGCGACCTGAAAAATGGCGATGCGGAAAAACCGGAAATTCCCGCTGAAGCCATTGATGAAAAAACAGGGATTTCTACGGTGGAAACACAAAAAACGGAAACAAGCGAAGAAGAAACGGATACGAAAAGCGAAACCGACGAAAGCAAAACAGGAAACAAAGACTTCGGGAAAAGAGAAAAAGTCGCAGGGACAGGCCCAAGACAAGATACCAGAACCAATCGAACTGCCCTCTCGAATATACGGAATGCCTCCAAGGTGGGCGATATTGTTGTGCCACAAGAAGAAAAGAGAACTGATGAAGCAAGGTGGAATAAAGGTATTATGGCTGTCATAGCGGCCATAATAATTGTTATTTCTATTATATGGTATGTGTTTCCTGATATTGACAAAGAACAGGACGAAAGTCTGTCCGCATCTGTCAATACAAGCGAAGCGAATGATCCGGACGAATCCATGAAACCGATAGATTTACCTTCCCTTGCGGAAAAACATTATGGAAACCGGTTATTTTGGGTTTATATCTATGAAGCAAATAATGATAAAATATCATCTCCTGTAAACATTCCGGCCGGAACTGTTTTGAGAATGCCAGACTTATGGGAAGATTATATGGTGGATATCAGGGATAGCCTCGAAATAAAAAGGGCCGGCATTAAGTCGGATATAATATTGAAGAAAAAAGTGAAACTCTAAAAACAATTTTTAAGAATAACAACTCTAAAAACAACTTAAGAATACAACTCTAAAAACAAAAATTTTAAGTAGAATATAATAAAAAAATATACTGTAATATGAAACGATTAATTACTGTTTTAATATCCTTTCTGGGATATTTCAGTTTATTTGGACAAGGTGCACCAATGGTCGTGGCCGGCAAGATGTACATAGGAGAGACTACGGTACGCTCGTCAGGCCCGGTGCATATTTATACAGATTCAACAACGCGCTATACCAGTGGGGCGAGTGTTAGTATAATTGATATGAAAGGTACCAGCAGTACGTTGCGAGCAGATACAATCATTTTTTATTCGACTGATGTAAGCGACGGTTTGTTAGTGCATCAAAACGTAAAAGGGACTGTCGACGACAACCCGAAAGCGGTTATCCTTCGTAAAGAATTTCAACACGGTAAACATACCTATATGTCACTTCCTTTTAATGTATTAGCGAAGGATGTTAAAAAAAGCGGCACATCTACTGCACTTATAGATGGAAACACAAGCGGCTACGAATATGCGGTTTACGAGTTCGATTATAAGACGAGGGCGGATTCCGCTGAGATGAAAAGTAATTTAGTATGGAAAGAAATCGGTAGCGCTTCATCGATCGACCAATTGCAACCTAAATATGATACCTTAAAAAGAGGTACCGGTTACCAATTCCAATACCTTGGGGGCAACAGCGACGCGGATTATGGTACGGTTGATTTTTATGCTGACGCCAATGACATTTCTACTTTATTTCAGGATAGTGTAGCGGTTACTTATCCTGTGTATAGAGCAGATGTGCCATATAATGACGATGTAATAAATAAAAGCAGCGGCTGGGCTTTTGTAGGAAGTCGTAGTTTTTCTAATTATATTATTTCGAGGCCGCATATAAGTGATACCTATCAGGGAACGGTATATTATCGAAAGATAGGTAATTCGCAAGCTACAGAGGTGTATCAGTCAGTTAACTGGGCCGAGATTGTCTTGTCGGGTGCTGACTCGGATACAATATCCCCTTACACACCTTTTTTTATACATGATACAATTAATATTGAAAGGATGGGTCAGGGTGCAACTGAATTTAGGGAAATAGCGTTTAAGCAAACCGGTTTAGGGATTTTCCCTGCCAAATATCGTTCTTCCCGGGAGGACTCCAATCCGATCAAAGATCAGTTGTATTTTGCTCTTTCTTCGGACAAAGACCGGACATTCGACCGTTTTTATCTGAATTTTGCCGAAAGTTATACGGAATCTTTCCGTGCGGTAGAAGACGCGATAAAAATGGCGCAGAATTATCCGGATAAGCCTACCGTATGGAGTTTGCAGGATGAATTCGACCAATCATTGGTAGTGAATGGTCTTCCGACCTGCGAGGATCGGATCGTGAAGATGGGATTTTCGGTTCCCGAAGCGGGAAGATACACCCTTGCTTTGGAACCCCTGCGCAGTGAAGAAGTGAGAAATGTGGTTCTGCTGGACAATCTGACGGGGAAAAAAGTCGATTTACTGGAAGATTCGTATTCGTTCGATACGGATCCGGTAGCAAATGAAAACGTGCGGTTTGTCCTGTATATCAACAGTTCATATACCGGCGTTCCGACCCTCCGTGCAGATGCGGTTTTCGCTTATGTAAAAGACAATATATTGACGGTAAGGAACCTGGGCGAAGGCGACAGGGTTCAGGTATTGGACCTGACCGGCCACACGGTAGCTTCCGGAAAAGCATCCGGCAGGGAGTTTTCCGTTCCGTTAAGCAGGAAAGGTGTTTATGTTGTAAACGTGGGCAGCAAGTCATCGGTACTTAAAGTTCTCAATAAATAAAAATAGAATTTGAAAAAAACAATTTTTTATAATTACAAAGGTGTATTTCAAATTGCCGCAGGGTTAAATGATTGCGGTTGTCATTGCGAGGGCGAAGTCCGAAGCAATTCTTTTATTTTTAAATATTTCCGGAATGTACCCTTTTAACAAACATAAATAAAGCAAATTAAATTATGAACTTAAAATCAAAAATCATATTACTCGCCGTTGTTTTTTTCCTGTCCATAACGGGAAGCGTGTATTCGCAGGGTGTATTCAAGAATAACCCGGCACCGAGTGAAGAAAGTACAACAAGCACAAAGTCCCCCGGCGTTTTTGCTGCTGGTAGTGGAAAAGGCCAGCCGGGAGATGCAGCTCCGGGAACACAAGGCGCTGTTGGCGAAGGTTTAGCGATACTCAGTATTTTGAGTAGCTGTTATTTCATGCTAAAAAGAAGAAAAAGAAGGAACGAACCATGAAGAAGAAACTTAATATACAAGTAATTTCGGGTGTGTTGCTGTTTGCAGTGTTTTCCTGCACTTCGTACAAGCAAATACCCTATTTTCAGGGGAAGGGCGATCTCGGGGAATTTGAAACCGTTTCCTATGCTGAAAAGAGCATCGTACGGATTCAGCCCGACGATATGTTGGCGATTACGGTCAACGTAGTCGGCGAACAAAAGATAGCGTCGGATTACAACTTACCGATTCAGCCTGCGGCAACGAGTTTCGGAGGCGAAAACGAGGCTGTCGATCAAGGTATAGGACGTCAAACGTACCTGGTCTCTAAAAACGGCGATATAGATTTTCCGACATTAGGGCTCATCAAAGTATCAGGCTATACACAAGAGGAATTACAAGACTATATTAAGAAATTGCTTCAGGAGCGGATGAAAGTAAATCCCGTAGTAACGGTTCGACTGATGAACTTCAGAATATTGGTGCTCGGCGAAGTGGGTCGCCCCGGACAATATACGATCAACAAAACACGGATCGATTTGTTTGAGGCGATAACCTTAGCCGGGGATATGACAGTATACGGAAAACGAGAAAATGTATGGATTCGCCGTCAATTGCCGGAAGGTACATTTAAATACGTAAAACTGGATTTAAGTAAAGCAGATGTAACAACCTCCCCTTACTTTTACCTGCGTCAGAATGATATGATATATGTCCAACCCAACAAGGCCAAGGCCCTACAGTCGGATATATCATTATTGACTACGGTTGTGAGTTTGGCGTCATTTCTGATGTCGGTAATAACATTTGTGGCAGTCTACAAACGATAAAAGATATAAAAATGGAAAATACAAAGCAAATAGAAGCAACAAATACAAAATCCAGGGAAGTAGATCTTCGTTGGTTTATCGTTGGCTTTTTTTCTTATTGGCATTGGTTTTTACTGTCTGTTATCTTTTTCCTCTTCGGAGGTTATATCTATTTGCGTTATTCCGTTCCTGTCTATGAAGTTTCATCCAAGATTGCGGTCAAAGACAGTAGAAAGGGAGGATTAAGCAATACTGAACTATCATTTTATGAAGGTTTAGGTTTTTTACAGGCTAACAGTATTGTAGAAAACGAGATGAAAGTGTTAGGCTCCAGGAATCTGATAAAATCAGTGGTTTTGGAGAATGAACTGTTCATCGAATACATCGTAAAAGGACGGTTCAAAGATACGGAATTGTATGGAAATTCAAATCCTTTTTACAGTTCAACGCCGATACGGGTATTTGCAGATGAGACAGTCATATCCTCTTTACAAGGAACCGTGATCTTACAGGTCACGGTTGGAGATAACTCCATGATCCGGGTAGAGGGAAAGTATGGTAGCGCGACGTTTGCAGAAGAATATTCCTCATTGCCGGGCATCTTGGTTACGCCGGTCGGCGAATTGCTTTTGCTGCCGGGAGAGACGACGGTTTTGAGAAAACAATATCCCTTGGAAGTAAGGATTATTCCACCCTTAGCGATAGCTCAAAAATATGTGGGTTTGTTGAATCTGGATTTACCGGATAAAAACACCACCATTGCGACATTATCGCTCAGGGAAACGCACAGAGAAAGAGGAAGAGATTTTTTGAAAACCCTGGTAGATTTGTATAACAGAGATACCATGGACGATAAAAATAAGGCTGCGCGTATCGCTTCGGATTTTATACAGGGGCGCTTGGAAGTCTTGAGTAAAGACCTGCATGAAGCCGAAAAAAATGTGGAAACTTATAAAAGGGATAATTATATAGCCAGTCTACCATCGGAGTCGGTGTTAGCGGTGGATGAGGATAATGCGTTGGGAAAGAAAATCGTTCAACTCGAAACACAGAAAGTTATGCTTTCTTATTTACTGGAAGAGTTGAATAAAAACAACATGCAGATTATCCCTCCATTGGAAAGGATCGGCGATGCATCATTGAATATGCTGCTCCAAAAATATAACGCCTACGTCACCGAGCGGGAGCGCTTGTTGAACTTAGTGACGTCCGATGCGCCGATAATCAAGCGTCAGGATGAGCAAATCGCTTCTATGCGGACCAGTATCCGTAGAAGTATTTCCGGTGTCATGTATGCATTGGATAAAGAAACAGACGAGTCTGTGAATTTCAGTTCCAAATATACGGCCGATATTCAGGATATTCCCCGCAGGGAACGCGAATTGGAAGATTTGGAACGCACAAAAAATATAAAAGCAGAGTTGTATGTAGCCTTATTGACTCAACGAGAAGAGATAGAACTTACGCTGGCTATTACGGCGCCCAGTGCAACGGTCCTGGAAGATCCGCTGCCATCGGGATCGCCGGTAGCTCCCAACAGATTCATAATTTATATGCTCTGTTTAGTGTGTGGTATCCTGTTTCCTTTCGTAATAATAGCGCTACGCGACATATTGAATTTCAAATTATCAAGTGAAAACGAAATCAATCGTTTTTCGGAAGTGCCGGTTATAATCTCTTTCCCGTATATAAAGAAAATAAAAGAAGGTATCCTTATTTCACCGAGTGCGACCACGCCGATCGTGGAACGTTTCCGGTTATTGCGGACCAACCTGCAGTTTATTTTCGGTACGGAAAAGAAATCGATTTTATTGACTTCAACAGTAAGTGGTGAAGGAAAAACATTTATATCGATGAATCTGGCCGCAACGTTTGCATTGAAATATAGAACTTTACTGGTAGGCTTGGATGTTCGACGACCTAAAATGAATACTTATTTGGGCTTACCGAATAAGAAAGGTATCATATCCTATATATTAGGAGAGGAATCGGACGTCGATAAGTTAATAACAAAAAATGTAAATGGCTCCAACTTGGATATTTTAGTATCGGGACCTGTCCCGCCTAACCCTAATGAATTACTAATCGACAAGCAATTGGACGAATTGTTTGTTATTCTTCGTCAAAAATACGAATACATTATTATTGATAGTTCCCCGATAGGTAGCGTTTCCGACGCCTTCCTGTTGAACCGTATTTCGGATGTTTCTCTTTATGTGATGCGAGGCGGTCTTACACCCAAATCGGCAATTCCATTGGTTAACAATATTTATAAAGAAAAACGTTTGAATAATTTGAATCTGGTATTGAATGGATTCAATACAGGAAAACATCACAACTACGGCTATGGTTATGACTATGGTTATGGATATGGCTATGGTTATGGATACAGCAATTATGGATATGGATATGGCTACGGCTATGAATCCAAAATCAATTAAAAATTATTTTAATAAATAAAAAAAACATGAAAAGAAACATTGAATTATTATTTGCAGTGATTTTATCTGTTTTTGCTTTTCCTGTAATAGCTCAGGAAGAAAGCAGTTTATCAGAAACAGTCTTAAGAAACACACATTATGACAATTGGTATATATCTACCGGTCTGAGCGCCAATTTTTTGTTTGGCGAACAAGACCGATTAAAATCTCCTCTCGACCGCATGAAGTTTGGCGGTGGATTATCGGTGGGGAAATGGTTTAATTCTACCACAGGACTCAGTTTCAATATAATAGGCGGCGGCCTTCGCGGGTTCAATTTGAGTGCCGCCCCCTTCGAAACAGGATATTATACAACTCCTGACGATCATAATTACTCTAAAGAGTTCGGAGGCGTCGGTCATCCGATGGGAGGTCCGGTTAATAATGGAAAATATAAACTGGTTAATTCAAAAGATGGCGATCCCGGTTTTTGGCAGGACTTTAAGTATGGCGTTGGTACGGTCGACTTGATGAGTAATTTCACAAATCTTTTCCGGGGCCGCGCTATAGAGAACAGTCGTTTCGACGTTGTGGGTTTTGCGGGTTTGGGTCTTAATTTGGCTTTTGATAACGAAACTACTACTCCGGATTTCTATTCGTTGGCAGTCCGGAGTGGTTTACGCATCAATCTCAACCTGACAAAAAATTTCAGTCTTTATGGCGAGGGGGTAGCCTATTTTACCGATCCGGAATTTGACGGATACAAAGGCACTGCTTTGGGTGACTTATATGCCAATTTGTCGATAGGCGTGCAATATACATTCAACAAAAGAGTTTCTTCTTTTGAGAAGATGACGATAGACGAATTGGATCGCCTGAACCGCAGAGTGAATGAAAATCGCGATTTGATAGAAAATCATCAGGATATTCTTGAACGTCAGCAAAAATTGATTGAAAAATTAGGTAGCAGCGGCTTTTCCGAAAAAACAGTACCTATCATTCATAAAGAAGCATCATGGGTGTTGCCCGAATACATTCGTTTTGCTCTTGATTCCTATCAAATCGAAAGGAGTGAATATTTCAAAATCCAGGATATTGCCAATCATCTGAAAAGCGCTCCGGAAGCTAAATTGTTATTGGTCGGTTATGCGGACAAACAGACCGGCAATCCTTCTTATAATTATCATCTGAGCAAGAAACGCGTAGATTCCGTTAAGAACGAGTTGCACCGTTCGGGTATCAGCGACAACCGTTTATCTATAGAGTGGAAGGGAGATAAAGAACAACCTTTCACAACAAACGAATGGAATCGCGTTGTGCTTGTGATCGAAAGAAGATAAAATTTAACTGTTACTAAAAAAGTTTATAAGCCTGTGTTTTTCCGAATAAAACATGAGTTTATAAACTTTTTTACTTTTGAAATTCAAAACCCTACAAATAAATAACCAATGAAACGGGCATTATACATAATCTTAGATTTGTTAATCGTTTACGGAAGTATTCTCCTTGCCTATTCCTTATTGTTTCAATTGAAAATGCTCAGCGATTTTGATAAAAATTTTGAGGCATTTCAAATAGTAACACCCTTTATCGGAATCTATTATCTTATTTTAATGTATATCTTCGGATTGTATAATATAACCCGGAAGACAATCAATGAATTACTATACACGGTTTTTTTGATATCAATCCTGTTGACGATAGGTATTATGGGGATTAGTTTTTTTGTCAGGGAAACCGCATTGGCATTCCCGCGAAGTGTAATCCTTTTATCTACGCTTTTCTATTTCATATTATTGTCATTCTGGCGATTACTCGTAGTGTTTATAACGAGGAAGATAGATGGAATAAAAAAAATCACTATCATTGGAGATAAAGATTTCAAATTATCCGGAGCGCTGATGAATAAATATCAAAAACATTATAAAATCGAAAACCAATGTACCGATTTTGACCTTTCAACCGATTTTGACTCGGTTATCAAATCTGTTGACGAAATATTTGTACTTACGGATATTTCACCCAAAATACGAAGGAAGATATTGTCACTTTCCATAAAATACCGAAAAGAGGTATTTTTTGTGCCGGAATATTATGATTTAAGCATTATGGCTTCCACTTTCGACAGGACGGATGACTTGCCTACTTACCGGATTAATTCACTTGAACTTTCGCCGGAAGATAAATTTGTTAAACGGTTTGTGGATATTGTATTGTCATGCGTTGTTTCGGTAATAACATTACCGTTTGCCCTCATTACCACGCTGCTGGTAAAATTGGATGGCGGCCCGGTCTTGTATTCACAAGAACGTTTGACGAGACATAACAAATCGTTTAAGATATTAAAATTCAGAACAATGATTCCGGATGCGGAAAAATTATCGGGTCCGGTACTGGCCGGCGAAGATGATCCGCGAATTACAAAAATAGGCAAAATCATACGGACAGTCCGAATAGACGAAATACCCCAATTGATAAACATATTCAAAGGGGAAATGAGTTTTGTAGGTCCGCGACCCGAACGCCCGTTTTTTGTGGAACGGTTTGAACAGGAAATTCCCGAATACCATTACCGTTCGGCGGTGAAGGCGGGCTTGACCGGTTTGGCTCAAGTCGAAGGGAAATACAATACCAGTGTGGAGAATAAATTGCGTTATGATTTAATTTATATCAATAATTATTCGCTCTGGCAGGACTTTTTGATTATCTTGCGAACAATAAAAATTTTGTTTATGAAAAGCAGTACGGAAGGGGTAGTTTAGATTAATAAAAAATTATGGAAACGCAAGTCTTTCAAAATATACCGTCGTCTATTGCCCATAGGTTTGTTGGCGATTCAGAACAAGATTCATTGGAACGATACGGATATTTCAACAAATAAAAATGCAATGAGTGAAATAATAAAATTCAAAGAAGTAGAGAGCAAAATAATAAACCTGCGCGGGCAAAACGTATTGCTCGACAGCGATGTCGCCGGACTGTACGGGGTGGAAACGCGGGATATAAACAAAGCGGTCAAGAACAATCCGGACAAGTTTCCGGAGGGATATATTTTTGAACTTAGTAAAAAAGAAAAAGTACAGGTAGTGGAAAATTTCCACCACCTCAAAAATCTTAAGTTTTCGCCATCATTCCCCAAGGCTTTTTCGGAAAAAGGTCTGTACATGCTTGCAACTATCCTGAAAAGTTCACGGGCAACACAAACTACCATTGCGATTGTAGAAACTTTTGCAAAAATACGGGAACTCTCCCGTACGGTAACGGAACTTTCGCAATCGCCGGAAGAAACCAAACAAAAAACGCTTATGCAAAAAAGCGGGGATATTGTTGCCGATCTGCTTGGCGACGACCTGCAAGTAAGTGATACGGAAACGAGTATAGAAATTAATTTTGCCTTGATGAAATTCAAACATACAGTTAAGAAAAAAAACAAATCAGAGTAAACGCAAAACACGAAGTAAGAGATGCGAAATAAAAATATGAACAAAGCCAAGCTAATTCAACTACCCAAAATATTGGACGAAAGAGGGAATCTTTCGTTCATTGAAAAAGGGAATGAGGTCGATTTCGATTTCAAACGGGTGTATTGGATATATGATGTTCCCGGCGGTGAAATACGGGGAGGTCATGCTTTCAGGGAACAAAAAGAGCTTATTGTCGCCCTTTCGGGAAGTTTCGATGTGGTTTTGCATGATGGGATAACGGAAAGCCGCTATTTGTTGAATCGTTCTTTTATTGGACTTTATGTTCCTCAAATGTATTGGCGAAGCATGCAGAATTTTTCGACCAATGCGGTTGCGATGGTCTTAGCTTCAACGTTTTATGAAGAGAGTGATTATATTTTGGATTTTGAAACCTATCTAAAATTGAAAAATAAAAATGCTTGATACTACCGTTTTTAATTGTAATGTATTAACTTTGCCTAAAATACATAACCGTGCAGGGAATATTACCGCTTTGAATAATTTCCGGGATATACCGTTTGATGTAAACAGAGTTTATTATTTATATGATGTTCCCGGCGGCGAAGACAGAGGCGGCCACGCTCACAGGGAGTTACAACAGCTGGTCGTTGCTGTGAGCGGGAGTTTTGACATAACGATTGATGACGGACGCAACAAAAAAACCATTTCACTGAACCGTCCTTATTACGGTCTGCATATCATACCGGAAATCTGGCGGGATTTAACAAATTTCTCCTCGGGAGCAATCTGTTTGGTTTTAGCCTCTCATAAATATGACGCCAATGATTATATTAGGGATTATGAACAATTTATACAAATGAAAACATGCAAATAAACGTTACGGAATATCTGGATAGAACAGCGCAGTTATTTCCACAAAAAATAGCTGTCGACGATATTCATAAGTCATTGACTTTTAGTCAAGTTCGCCAACAGGCGCGGGCGCTTGCGGGACTCGTTATCGAACAAGGTTTACGGAACAGTCCTATTGCTGTTTATATGCAAAAAGGATGCGACATGGTCGTTAGTTTTGCAGCCGTTAATTATTCCGGGAATTTTTATGTTCCCATTGATATGAAATCGCCGGAAAGCCGTATTAAGAGTGTTTTTGATTCTCTTCGTTCTAAAGTGGTTATCACGAATCAGGCGAATTACGACAAACTTAAATCGTTTTTTAATGGGAAAATTATCCTTATTGAAGACGCCGAACAACATGCTACACCGGAAGATTTGATTCAATCGCAATTGAAACGAGTGATAGATACCGATCCGGTTTATTCGATCTTTACTTCCGGCTCAACCGGAAATCCCAAAGGGGTAGTCGTTTCCCATCGTGGAGTTATTGATTATATGGATTGGGCAATTTCGACCTTTTCTGTAAACGAAAAAGCAATCATTGCCAATCAGGCGCCGTTTTATTTTGATAATTCGACGCTCGACCTTTACCTGATGTTCGGCGCCGGCGCCACTTTGGTGATTGTTCCGGAAGAGTATTACGCGTTTCCTGCCAAACTCATTGATTTACTCAATGAAAAAAAGATAAACTTCGTATTTTGGGTGCCTTTTGTATTGATCAATGTGGCAAATTATAACCTGCTTGAGCAAAAGAAACCCGAATACCTCGAAAAAATCCTGTTCGCAGGAGAAGTGATGCCCAATAAACACCTCAATTATTGGCGCAAAAACCTACCCAACTGTCTGTATGCCAATCTGTACGGCCCAACGGAAATTACAGTCGATTGTACTTATTACATTGTGGACAGGGAATTTTCCGACGAAGAACCGTTACCTATCGGGAAACCGTGCCGGAATAGCGGAATTTTGATTCTTACCGACGATAACCGTGCCGCTAAAGTCAATGAAATGGGAGAGCTATGTGTGAGAGGCTCCTCTTTGGCAATGGGCTATTACAATGATCCGGAAAGAACGTCGAAGACTTTTGTGCAAAATCCGCTTAATATCCACTATCCCGAATTGATTTACCGCACCGGCGATACGGCTTATTGGAACGATCGCGGTGAAGTGATGTACGTCGGACGTAAAGACTTTCAAATCAAGCACAACGGTTACCGGATTGAATTGGGTGAAATCGAAAATGCGGTTTTAGGAACGAAATTAGTTGATACGGTATGTGCCGTTTATGACAATCCCCATAAGGAAATTGTGATGTTTTATCAAGCGGCGGAAGAATTGAATGTCGGCGAATTCCGGAAACGAATGATGGAGTTTGTCCCGAAATACATGGTTCCGACTAAGTATCGTCAATTGGAAAAATTCCCGCTTAGCGCTAATGGGAAGATTGATCGGTTGAAATTGGCGGAACAAATCAATGGATAAAATTCAAGATTATAATCAAATCAGAAATGCTATTGCTGCCGTAAAAGCACATAGAAAAGGTTTGCTAACCAATTTTTTCATTGGCGAATCACGTTGCAATTTATTGATAACAAAAGGATTGTTGCATATTGTGGATTTTAATCAATGTGTGTTTATACTCCATGAAGACCATCATTTTTATCATATTTATTATATTTCAACGGATATAGATGCTTTATCGGAGTCATTTGAAAAAATTTTCTCTCAATACCAATCATTTATTTGGGTCATAGACATAATTGGTATTGATAATCATTTACTTTCGTCGCTTTGTGAACAACATGGATTTGAAAAATATGTCAGCTTAACGCGAATGAGTCGTATTAAGAACATCAGTCTTTCTCAAGAATCGGACTCAAGAGTGAAATATGCTACAATAGCGGAGGAAGAGCAAATCGTTGAACTTTTGGAAAACCATTTTGATAAATATTCGGAACAAATACCGGTACGAGAAGAAATAACGGAATGGATAAAAGGAAATAGAATTATTACAATAACGGAACAAAGTAGGGTTATCGGGTTTATCATCTTTGAAATTAACGGTGTAACTTCTTTCCTGAGGTATTGGTTTACTCATCCCGAATATAGGGATAGAAAAATAGGTTCGGCTTTATTACGCCGCTTTTTTCATGAATGTCGCTATACGAAACGACAATTATTCTGGGTTATAGACACAAATAACAATGCAATCGCCAGATATAAACACTATGGGTTTGAATTTGAGCAAATGTATGATCAAGTAATGATAAAAAAAATATGAAACAGCAAATAATTGAAATTTTAACTGAATTGCGTCCGGAATTTGATTTTAGTCAGGACGTCGATTTTATTGAAGCAGGAATGCTTGATTCGTTTGATGTGATTATGCTTGTCAATACTCTTGACGAGAAATTGGGTATTTCGATTGACGGAATAGACGTCATTCCCGAAAATTTTTCATCGGTGGAAAAAATAGAAATTTTATTAAATAAAAACGGGGTTAAATAAATGGGGCTTCGATTTACATACCATAACAAGCGTATCAGCGGAATATTGACGGTTCTGCCTCAACGGGAAATACCTTTCGAAGAGGAAATGGGCAATTACAATTTTTCCCCTGCCAAGTCGATGAAGCTGAAATTGGCGATGGGTTTTAACAAACACCGCATTGTCGAGGACGGTACAAACGTTTCGGATTTGGCTGTTTTTGGCATTAACTATTTATTAGATAATCAGTTGATTAATAAAGAAGACATCAGTGCATTGATACTTGTGACACAATCTCCCGAACATTTCCTGCCGGCAACAAGCAATATCATTCAAGGGAAAGCCGGTCTCGGAACGGATATGTTGTGTATGGACATCAATCAAGGCTGTGCGGGATTTATTATCGGGCTGATGCAGGCTTATTTATTGCTTGACCAACAGGATATTAAAAAAGTGCTTTTGATCAATGCAGACATTCTCAGTCGCAAAGTGAGTAATCGTGACCGCAACAGTCATCCGTTGACGGGCGATGCTGCCTGTCTGACAATTGTAGAACGGAGTGAAACTCCCGAAACGATCCATGCCGTGGTAAATATGGATGGCAGGGGCGCTTACACGATACAGATACCTGCCGGAGGATTCAAAATACCTTGTACTCCGGAAACTTCCGAGATGAAAGAGGATGAAAACGGAAATTTTCGGAGTCTCGAAAATTTGGTGATGAAAGGCGATGAAGTTTTCAATTTCGTGCAAACCAAAGTTCCCCCAATGATTGAAGAACTTTTGGAAACAGCAGGAAAAACGGCAGACGAAATTGACTATTATTTCTTTCATCAGCCGAATAAGTTTATGCTCAATAAGTTAGCGGATAAATTAGGCGTTCACAGAGAAAAAATGCCCTCGAATATTGTTGAAAATTTCGGGAATGCAAGTGGGGCTACGATTCCAACGGCTGTGAGTTTTAATTTGGGCGACGCCGCACTTACCAATTCTTATGAAGTTTGTTTTTCCGGTTTTGGTATCGGATTGACTTGGGCTGCGATTGTGCAAAAATTGGAAAAAATGAAATTTAATCAAATAATTTATTATTGAAAAATGAACGAATTTATGGAACAAATGGCTGACATTTTTGAAGTGGACGCCGTTGATTTAAACGACAATTTAGAAGATTTTGATGCTTGGGATTCGTTGACACAGTTGACAATTATTTCCTTGGCGGATGAAAATTATGGCGTAACTATTTCTGCCAAAGAACTCAGAGATGCAAAAACCATTGGCGGCTTGAAAAAGTTGTTGTTACCTCTAATCCCCTGAATATGAAACAAGAATCCTACATTTTGGTTACGGGCGCATCTTCGGGCTTCGGGCGCGAAATCGCTATCCGGTTGTCGGCAAATAGTCCCGTCATTATACATGGACGTGATAAAGAACGGCTTAAGGAAACCTTGTCTGCATGTAATCCGGCAGGCAAACATCTGATTTGGGAATTTGATTTATCGGATGTAAACGGAGTTGAAGAATCGCTTACGCGGTTTTTATCGGAAAACAATTGTGTTGTCGGCGGATTCGTACATTCTGCCGGTTATATGAAACAGTTACCGTTAAAAGTTTTGACTGTCGATGCTTTCCGGCAATCTTTCGATGTAAATGTTATTTCAGCCGGCATGATTATGAAAGTATTGATGAAACGGAAAGTCAATCAAGGCGCTTTGAAAAGCGTGGTTTTCATTTCCAGCAATGTAAGCAAATTCGGGGTAAAAGCCTTTAGCGCTTACGCAGCTTCCAAATCGGCGGTTGACGGATTGATGCATTGTCTTGCTGTTGAGCTGGCTCCCGTCGTCAGAGTCAATTCCGTATTGCCGGGAGGCATTCGGACGGCGATGACGGAACAAATTTATCAGAATGAAGAAATTCAAAAAAAAGCAGATGCGACTTATCCGCTTGGACCCGGAACGCCTTCAGACATAGCCGGCGCAGTCAAATTTTTGCTGAGTGATGATGCACGTTGGATTACCGGCCAGCAATTGGTTGTTGATGGCGGAAGGACGATAAATATTACCATATAAGATGAAAAAATTACCTGAAAATTTTATTTTAGAGCGTTACGGATTACAAGTTCGGCTTGTAAATGAAGATGATGCGGAATTTATTGTGGATTTGCGTACGGCTCCTCGTTTAAGCAGGTATATTCATGAAACTTCGTCTGATATTGAAGCTCAAAAGCAGTGGATAAGAGCCTATAAAAAAAGAGAAACCCAAGGTTTGGATTATTATTTTATGTTTTCGGTAAATAACCTGAGACAGGGAGTTGCGAGAATTTATGATATGACGGAAGATTCGTTTACGCAAGGGAGTTGGATATTTTCCCCCGATGCTTTTCTTGGCGCTTCCGTGATTGGAAATATCATCAGTTCGGAAATAGGATTTGAGTTTTTGGACAAAAAAGTTTTATATAGCGACGCCCGCCGTGACAATAATACGCATCGGTATGTGCAATCATTCAATCCGGAAGTTGTTAAAACCGACGAAGAAAATATTTACTATAAGATATTGCCGGAAGGTTTCAATCAAGGTAAAGAGAAGCACATTGAGAGGGGAATAAAAGTAATGCAAATGGCTCTAAAAGAATTAAAATGAAAATCGGTGTCAAAAAATTAAAATATTTTGTATTTATTGCCCCTAAATAATTAAAAAATTAGTAACTTTACGGTGTCAAAAAAAATAATTCTTGACTATATCTCGCAGTAAATGAATTATATAAATAGAACGATAGATAAATCTCTTTTGGAGTGGAAAAATGAAGCAGAAAGAAAACCTTTGTTGTTACGTGGTGCAAGACAGGTTGGGAAATCGTCTTCCGTACGGGAATTAGGGAAAAAGTTTGATTATTTTCTGGAAATAAATTTTGAAAAAAAGCAAAACAAAAAGGTAAAAGAACTTTTTAATACAACTTCGTCACCTAAAACTTTATGCGATGAATTATCTCTTATGTATGAAACGCCAATTGTATCAGGGAAAACATTGCTTTTTTTGGACGAGATACAGGCATGTATTCCGGCAATTTCTTCGTTGCGTTTTTTCTATGAAGAAATGCCTGATTTACATGTTATTTCCGCCGGTTCATTATTGGAATTTGCGTTGCAGGAAGTACCTTCATTCGGTGTTGGGCGTATTCGCTCTTTATTTATGTTTCCTCTTTCGTTTGATGAATTTATACGTGCAATGGGAGCAAACATGCTTGCAGATCGATTACAAGAAGCTACCATCGAAAATCCTTTATCGGAACAAACTCACGCGAAGTGTAAAGAATTATTACTAAAGCATATACTTATAGGCGGTATGCCTGAAGTTGTATCTAAGTATGCCAATGGCGGTACTTTACTTGAATGTCAGCAAACGCTTGATGATTTGACTCTTACCTTTTATGATGATTTTGCAAAATATAAAGAACGCGTACCGGTATCGCGATTGCGTGAAGTGTTTTCGTCAATTATCAGGCAAACAGGAGAAAAATTTACTTATTCAAAAGCCTCTCAATCGGCAAATCATTTACAAATAAAAGAAAGTGTCGATTTACTTGAGTTGGCAGGAATTGTTTATCCGGTAACGCATACCTCGGCAAACGGTTTGCCCCTTGCCGCCGAACAAAATATAAAATATAGAAAATATCTAATTTTTGATACGGGAATTTATCAGCGATTTTTAAAGTTGGATTTAAGTAATTTTTTGAATGTCAATAGATTAGAACAAGTTAATAATGGAACATTAACAGAATTGTATGCCGGGTTGGAAATGAAAAAAGCATCGTCAACTCATTTTCCATCCGAACTTTATTACTGGCAACGCGAAAAATATGGGAGTGAAGCGGAAGTCGATTATGTAGTCCAACGGGAAAGCAATATTATACCTGTTGAGATAAAATCAGGTACAAAAGGAACAATGCAAAGCATGTATAGGTTTATTTCGGAAAAAAACAGCAAATATGGTATCCGTTGCTCAATGGAGAATTTCGGACAGTTTCAAAATATTAAAATTTTTCCGCTTTATACCGCTGATAAAATAATAAAAAATTGATTCATAATAAACTACAATATAAAAACATGAAAAAATTACTTAAAAATATAAAAAACATATACGCAAAATATAAAAATTATAAAAATAGATATTTTGACAGTAAGGAAAATCTTGTTTATGTATATAGGAAAAAACAAGGACTTGTAAACCATGCCGCCCAAATAGAAACTATAGCCATCAGAGGTTCCAACACAGATTATGCTTTTCTTCCTCAATACATTGATAATTCGTATAATTTAGGATTGACAAGTTCCGATGTGTATTTCAATTACCATTTATATTTGAAATGCAAGGAAATACTTTCTAATTTGAAAAATGTGATATATTTTATGAATGGTTTTGCGAATGGGATGTCCTTGATAAGAATAAAAGAGAAATACAGGCTGGTTTCTTATAAGTATTTTTTTGGTATTCCCTATCAAGAAGAAGGATTTATTGATGAAAAAATAGAGAAAAAAATCATTAAAAAATGTAAAAAAATCAAGGTGAATATGCCGGATAATTATTGCGGTTATGAAACGAAAAAGTTTTTTATGATTGGAACAAATGCCGGAGTTAGGGCACAAAACATACTGAAAGACAACAGAAGAGAACCGGACCAAATAATTTGGATAAAAAAAACAATAGAACAAATCATTGAAGATGATAAACATATTTTTATTGTAATTCCTCCATATTCTACAAAATTAAAGAATAACTTGCCACCCAAAGAGGAATTGTATAAAAAAACATACTCGCTGTTAAATAATTATGGAAATTCGCCCAATATACATTTAATAGATTTATACGATTCCGATTTGTTTGATGATTCCGATATGGGTGACAATGACCATTTCAATGAAAAAGGTGCAAAAAAATGCACAATGATAATCAAAGATTATTTGGATTGCTTGATGTCTAAAAATGACAATAGAAGCATATATAATATATAATATATTTTTATCGAAATATTTACTATTTTTGCATTATATTTAAGAATATCAACACCGGATAAAACTCATCCATTGAATATATGGAAAATCAATGTCGTCTGTAACTGAAAATAATAAACGCATAGCTCGGAACACAATCTTTTTATATATCAGATTGTTGTTTTCCATGGGGGTAAGTTTATATACATCAAGGGTTGTTCTACAAGCGTTAGGTGTAGATGATTTTGGCATCTATGCTGTTGTGGGCAGTTTTATTCTGATGTTTTATTTTATCAACAATGCGATGTCAAGTGCGAGTAGCCGGTTTCTTACTTTTGAATTAGGAACCGATAACAGGGAAAGACTGAAGAAGACTTTTTCCGCTTCACTGACTGTTCACCTTATCATTGCATTAATAATACTTGTTTTGGGAGAAACCATCGGGTTATGGTATTTGGAAAACAAGTT
Source organism: Dysgonamonadaceae bacterium (assembly GCA_031271125.1). Classification (GTDB taxonomy): domain Bacteria; phylum Bacteroidota; class Bacteroidia; order Bacteroidales; family Azobacteroidaceae; genus Azobacteroides. Next base: position 61,900 of record JAISWH010000145.1, on the reverse strand, counting down.
GGTTATTCCCGGCGGAAGAATGATTGCGGCAAGATGGGTTTATCATTTGGCATTGTTGAATTCTCTGATAATTATAACACAAGTTCCGTATAATGCCTCTATTATTTCGCACGAGAAGATGGACATTTATGCCGGCATTGAAATATTGAATGTGAGTTTGAAATTGTTGATTGTTTATTTGCTGTTGATAGGAAATTTTGATAAACTTATTCTTTATGCCCTGCTCACACTATGTGTTTCTATCCTCATTACATTGATATACAGGATGTATTGTATAAAACATTTTGAAGAATGCAGGTGCAAATTTTCGTTTGATAAAACAATTATTTATCCGATTTTTTCCTATTCCTTATGGAATTTATTAGGTAATATGGGGTACACTTTCAGCAAACAAGGGATCAATGTAGTATTAAATTTATTTTTTGGCGTAGCGATAAATGCTGCTTGTGGAATAGCATCACAAGTGAGCGCGGCGATAAGTACGTTTTCTATGGATTTTCTGACGGCAGTAAAACCCCAGATCATAAAATATTATGCTAAAAATAAAATAAAAGAAATGGAAGGCTTAATGATTAACGCAACAAAATATTCTTTTATATTGCTTGTTGCTTTATCGTTACCGGTTATTTTGGAAATTGATTTTATTCTTGGTATCTGGTTGGGAAATGTGCCGGAATATGCCAATATTTTTTGTCAATTATTAGTTGTTTCGGTGTTAGTAGATATTTTGCGAATGAATTTAACTTACGGAATTGTGGCAACCGGTCAAATGAAAAATTTGAATATTACCACCGGAATACTTGGTTTGTCGGCTCCGGTAATTGCTTATGTACTGTTGCTGTTTGGTAAGAATGTGTATATTCCCATGCTGACAACGATTTGTATATATGCGGTGACATTTTTTGCCACTCTGTTTGTATTGAAATCGTTGGTAAAAGCGTTTTCGGTTGCAAGATTTTTGAAACGGATTTTTCCGTTATGTTTCATGATATTGCTGGTTTCGTCTATCCTACCGGTGTTTATACATTTGTCGTTAGACGAAGGTTGGCTGAGGTTGATATGCGTCGTTTCGTCGTCAATAACGGTTATTGCTGTTCTAACCTATTATTTTGCATTAAGTAAAGAGATGAGAGAGAAAATTTTAAATTATTTTAAATCAAAATTTGGATACAAAAAGTTCATATAGGCAAGTCGTTAAATCATTTAGTCTTTTCGGTGGCGTACAATTTTTCGACATCATAATCGGTTTGGTTCGGTCCAAAGTTCTTGCCGAATTATTGGGTACTGTGGGGGTTGGTTTGAACAACTTGATGCAGCAACCTTTAAATCTGATCGGTATGGCTACCGGCTTAGGAATCAATTTTGCAGGAGTCCGTAATATTGCAGCGGTACAAGGAGAAAATGATGAGAAAAAAATCAGCAGAGCTATGGTTACCGTCAAGCGGTGGGCCTGGCTGACAGGAATTGCAGGTACGTTGGTTGTCATATTCTTTTCGCCATTACTGTATAAGTTGACTTTTAATAAAGCGGATTTCGGCAATGATTATTCCGGTGATTATAAAGATTTTATCTTTCTTTCCGTGATTTTGCTTTTTATGGCCGTCAGCGGAGGTCAAACGGCTATACTCAGGGGCACCCGAAGATTGAAAGATACGGCAAAAACCGGTCTGTTCAGTTCTTTTTTCAGTTTAATTCTGACTATACCTTTGTACTATTTTTATGGAATTAAAGGGATTGTCCCCGGATTAATCGTTGTTTCCATCGTCAATTTGTTCTTTTCCTGGTATTATTCAAAAAAAGTAAAAATCGCATCCGTTCGAATATCATACCGGCAATCGTTTTACGACGGAATAGATATGGCTCGATTGGGTTTGTTGCTCTCTGTCAGTAATTTGATAGGAATGTTAGTTTCTTATCTGATTGTTTTGTTTCTCAATCTCTATTCGGATAAATCCGAAGTCGGATTATACACTGTCGGATCGAATATGACTTACCGGTATGTAGGATTAGTTTTTACCGCCATTTCGGTTGATTATTTTCCACGTCTGGTCGGTTTGCAATCCGACAAGGAAAAAATGGACGAGGCGGTCAATCAGCAATTGGAAATTGCGATATTAATTATAGCTCCATTGATGATATTATACACTTCATTTCTTCCGTTTATCGTAAAAGTTTTGAATACCTCTGAATTCTTGCCGGTTGTTGATTTTATCCGTTGGTTTATATTGGGAATGTTGTTTCGGGCTGCCTCGTGGACATTGAGTTTTATCATATTGGCCAAAGGCGATAAAGGTGTCTTTTTCTGGACGGAAACAACATCCAACTTATTGTTTTTAGGTCTGAGTATCGGCGGATATTTACTGTTTGGCTTGGAAGGCATGGGCATTGCTTTTGTAGCGCTTTATTTGGTGTATTTTATAATGATGTCGATTATAGCATGGAAAAAATATGGATTTGTTTTCGGGAAAGAATTTAATAAGCTGTTTGTGGTTCAGTTTATCATGTGTATGGTGTGTTTCCTTATTGTCTACCAGAAAAGTTATCCTTTTGCGTATGCCGGAGGAACGGTATTGTTTGTTATTTCCCTGGTTTATTCGATAAGAAAACTGAATGAGCGGATTGATTTAAAAGGAATTATTCGAAATAAAATAATGAAAAAATAAAGATGAAAAAGCACTTGATGTTAACTTTCGGAATCCTGTTTGTTTATGAATTTATTTTAGCATTACAAGGATTCGATTTATGTGATGAGGGATTTGTTTTGACTTTTTATCAACAAATCTTTCGAGCGCCGGAAACGGTAGAATACCAATTTTTATATTATTTGCCCTCTCTGGTTGGCGGAGTATGGAATATCTTATTTGGTTTCGGCGGCATTTTATCATTCAGGATTTTGGCCATAATCGTTTGTTTATTTACCGTTTATATTACTTATTCGACCGTAAGGAAATATATTCAGCCCCAGTATGTAATATTTATTGCGCTTTTTGCAATCATGCTACATTTCGGAATAATGGGTTTTCACCATAATCAGTTAACAGCCTTGCTGGTAGCCATCTCTGTTTATTTTATATTGAAAAGTTTAAACGCTGAAAATAATTACCGACCGTTGTTCTGGGGCGCTTTTTTCTGCGGGGTTAATATTTTTACAAGAATACCCAATGTTACTATGATTGGCTTGGGTTTGTTAATATTTGTCGATTATTATTATGAAAAAAACAGGTCCCGGTTATGGATAAATACGGTGTATAGTTTCATGGGATTGATTTCCGGTATTTTGTTGGTCCTGATTATTATGTTTTTATGCGGACATTTGGAAATTTTCCGTCAGTCGGTTCTGAATAATTTATTGGATGCGGGAACCGGTAGCGGCAGTCATAATATTTTTTCTCTTATAAAGGCATACGTCGGTAACTACAAAAATGTTTATACCTATCTTTCGATTTTTGTCTTTACTACATTCTTTTTCCTGTACGTTTATAATTTGTCGAAAAATAACCTGCTTCGATTGTTTTCGATTATTTCCTATTTGGCTGTATTTTTTGTTTTTATTGGAATTTTTGATTTGAATAATGAGAAATATTATTCCTTGATATTGTTTCCGATACTAATTTCCTGTTTTGCCGACAGGGCTAATAAATCACTCATATTGCTTAATCTTGCGTCCTTACTAATTATGTTTTTGCTCCCGTTGGGTAGTGATTTGGGAATTAGAAATATGGGAGTAAATTGCATCTGGTTGGGAACTTTTGTTTCTGCGATTCATGTTATCAGATACATCCATTATCAGATAGCATCCAAGCAGAATGATTCTTCCCGTACTTTTTTCAGGGCTTTATGTGTTTTATATTTCGTTGTTGGTTTGTGTTATACTTCTCATCGAGCGTATAATGATGACGGGAACCGGTTTGAAAAGCGCTATAGAGCAGGAAACAGTAAATTCACCGTATTTACGACCAAAGATAAAGCGAATGCAATCAATGAGCTGCAGTCCTCTCTCAACAATTATGTCAAAAAAGACGATTATTTGTTATGTATCGAATCATTGCCGATGATTCATTATTTAACGGAAACAAAGCCATATATCGGTACTTCCTGGGCGTGGTGCTATACACCCGAAAATATTAAAAAACATCTGGATCAAGCAATTGCAACTACTCCTTTACCTGTTGTTTTGAAGCAAAAATGCCAGCCGATAGGAGGTAATTGGACTGTTCCCATTCCGGCGGATAAAAATTCCGGTTCGTATTCGTATCTTTATGATCCGAAGCGTATTGAATACTTTGAAGCGTTTCTTCGAGATAATCAATATAAAGTTGCTTGGGAGAATGATTTGTTTGCGATCTATATACCTTAATACTAATGTTAAGTTTAATAAACCGCCGCCAATTGATAAGTACTTTCTTTTAAAAATTCACCCAACTGCAAGGTACCGGTAAATTGTTTTTGCGTTTCCGGCATAATCGGCTCCCCAAAAACAAGGTGAACCGTTTTACCTTTTTTAGTATCCAACTCGTGGCACAATCGAAGGGTTCGCACCCGCCAATCAATTTTATCAAGCAAATTAAAAAAATACGAATTTTGCCCGGAAAAATAAGCCGGAATAATCGGAACATTCGCCTTTTGGATGAGTTTAATCACACTCTCTTGCCACTCTCTGTCTTTCACCTTGTTTTCCCCGATATTTTTCGACACAGCCCCAGCCGGGAAAAAACCCAGCGGATGGTTTGCCTTCACCTGCGCCAGACATTCTTTCACTCCCGACAGACTTGACCGGTTTACAGTATCCTGATCGTAAGGATTTACTCCTATAAAATGATCCTGCATTATATCGACCATGTTCAGCATCCAATTCACCATCACCCTGTAATCCGGACGAATTTTTGCTATTTCTCCGATAAGCATAATCCCGTCGATATGACCGTAAGGATGGTTCGATACCGTAATAAAAGGTTTTCCGTTAAACTGTTTAAGTATATCAATATTATGGACTTTGCGGGTAATACCCAGTCCATCTATCATCGCATCTTCAATAGCCGTTCCCGTTTTATACTTACCCGAATCATAGACGCGGTTCACTTTGTCAAAACCGCAAAACTTTATTGCAAGTTTCGCCAAAAGTGAACCGTATGGCTTTTTAAAGATTGGGGAAAAATTTTGTAATGTTTGTAAATCAATTAATTTTTCTTTCACTTTTAATATCCTAATCGATAAAATCCAGCGTCTCCTCACCAATAATCTGACGCAAAGTATTTTTCAACTTCACATATTGAATAAACAAATCGTGTTCGGCAATATGATCATAATCGTGCATTGGACTTTTGAAATAGAACGACAACCAGGATTGTATTCCGCTGAAACCCACACGCTTAGACAAATCGGCAAACAATACCAAGTCTAAACAAAGCGGGGCCGCCAAGATAGAATCTCGGCAAAGGAAATCAACTTTCAGCTGCATCGGATAACCCAACCATCCGAAAATGTCGATGTTATCCCAACCTTCCTTATTGTCTTTGCGAGGAGGATAATAGTTAATCCGGACTTTGTGATAAACTTCTCCGTACAACTGCGGATAAAGATCCGGTTGCAAAATATTATGAATAACCGAAAGTTTCGATTCTTCTTTTGTTTTGAAAGATCCCGGATCATCCAGCACTTCACCGTCGCGATTGCCGAGAATATTGGTAGAGAACCAACCGTTTAGCCCCAACATACGGGTCTTCAACATCGGCGAAAGTACAGTTTTCAACATCGTTTGACCGGTTTTGAAATCCTTACCGCAAATCGGAACTTGTTTTTGTGCGGCAAAATCCCAAATTGCAGGCATATCGACCGTCAAATTCGGTGCGCCGTTGATATACGGAATACCTTCTTCAATAGCGGCGTAAGCATAAATCATCGAAGGTGCAATTTCGGGACTGTTTTCTTTCATCGCTTTTTGCAAAGCCGGTAAGGATTCGTGTACAGCGCTTATCGGAGTAAACACTTCAGTACTTCCACACCAGATGCAAACGACTCTGTCTAAACCGTTTTTTGATTTAAATTCTTGAATATCCTTACGAACAGCTTCTTTCAAATCCCATTTTGTCGGAGCTTCTTTCACCCAGGTGCCATGCAAACGTTTTACGAAATTCTGGTCGAAAACCGCTTTCATCGGATGGACGGATTGCAATTCGTCTTTTACCTTGTCCAAATCTTCGTTGGTCAGAACTTCCGCATGACGAGCCGCTTCATAAGCATTTTCTTCAAAAAGATCCCAACCTCCGAAAACAATATCATTCAAATCTGCTAAAGGCGCTACGTCTTTAATCTTGGGAAACCTGTTTTCTTCCCTCTTTCCCAAACGAATGGTTGCCAATTGGGTAATCGAACCGACAGGAATCCCTAAACCCTTGCGGACAATCATTGTACCCGCAATAAAGGTTGTTGCCACCGCACCACCAACTCCAATTACAAGAACGCCAAGTTTACCTTTAACATCCTTTACTTGCATTTTTTCCATAACTATTACATTTTTAATAATTAATTTAATGTGGTTGAAAAAATATCAATCACCGTTTATTTCTACAGCAAACCTTCATCACAACAGCGTTTTCAGCTCTCTGAAATCCGTAATAATAAAGTCCGCCGTTCCCTGCTCGTCACCGTCCCAACCAGCGCCTTTCAGCCAAATTGTCCGGCAACCGATTTGCTCTGCAGGAAAAATATCCTTTTTATACGAATCGCCAATCACCGCTACTTCTTCCGGTTTCAGTCCCAAACGCTTCACACCTAAAGCAAAGATAGCAGGATCGGGCTTGCGAATACCCACAACCGACGATTCGATGACTTCTCCAAAATAACTCCGTATTCCAAAATCTTTCAAAACAGTTTCTATATTTCCGTAAAAATTAGAAACCAATGCCAAAGGATATTGGACAACCAATTTTTCCAAAACTGGTCGCGCGTTATTTAAAACAGCAAGGACAAAGTTATAACATTGATTTGAAATAGCAAACGAATATTCCAAAGAATTATAATTTGCAGGCAAAAATCCCTCGTCTTTTAACCATTGCAACTGTAATTCGGTCTTCTTCAAAAGAACATTTTTGAAATTATCGTCCGGAAGAATCACCGGATGCAGGGCCAAATACCGTTCGCCATACACATAAGCGTCCTTGAATTGCGGCTTGCTTACCGGTACGCCGGTCGCAACGTAAGCATCCCAAAGCACTTCCGCCCAATGTTTCCCGTTACTGTCGATCGTCGCGCCATAATCGAAAATAATTCCTTTAACCGATAAACCGTTATATTTACAAATTTTCTCATGTTTCGACACCATATATATAAACATGATATTCAAAACGGTAATTTCAAATACAAGATAGACCCAGGAAAAATTAGAAAGTACGCAGATAAACAAAACGATAGAACGCAAATTGAAGGAAAGCATATTGGTATATTTCAACAGCGGGAAAGTTTTTTTCAAAAAATCTTTCCGAAACTGCTCCGGCGCTGCTCCATTGTATTTATCGTCGATCATCTTCCTCATTTTCTGAAGATAAGGCGTCAATCTTTCCTGTTCACCCGTATAAATGAGGTAGATTTTTTCGAATAATTTCACCAAAGGTTTCTTTTTCCAACTGATTGCTGCGTATTTCTTACGCAAATCCACAGAATTATCCCATTCGCTTCCCTTTTTACCTTTTAAAAACAGGAGATAAACATTCCGGTAATAATCGGCCATCGCAGCCTGCCGGCTATGGTAATAAGCGGCAATAAGCGTTAAAGGAAGAATCCAAAAACCCCAAACCGGCCACAAACGAAAAATAATTGCGAAATAAATCGAAATAAACCAAAAATCGCCGCAAGCGCCGTCCAATATTCGTCCTAATTCGGTTTTTTGACCGGTCATCCGGGCCAACTGCCCATCGGCGCTATCATAAGAATTAGCCCAAATCAACAGGAAAACGCCTAAAAGATTAATCCAAAAGGAATCGAAAAAAAAACAAATGCCCGCTGCAACTCCAATAAAAATGGATGCAATGGTAACCTGATTGGGCGTTATGCCCAAACGATCGAAAAGCAAAGCCCAGCGATAACCAATCGGACGGTAAAAGTGAATGTCGATAAATTCCTCCGTATCAACAGATTTCAATGTCGATTCTAATGTCGGTTTATTTTGTTGCAAACTCATAAATACATTGCGCTATATAAGGTGCGGCGTCCAACCTGCAAGGTGCAAAACTCGGCCAATCGTTAAAATCAATAATAAAAATATTACCCGATTGGTCGACCACGCAGTCGCCGCCATAAATGTATATATCTAAAATTTCCGCCGCTTTCGCGCAAATTTCCTTGAGATATTTCAAATCAAAAGGTATTCCTTTTGCTTTTCCGTTGATTGCTTCCAATCCGAATTTACTGTGATTCAAATCATTAGGATAAAACCAGTAAAAAAAATCCGTGTTTTTGACACCGTAAAACTTGATAAGATCCCCTTTCAGATGTTCGTTCAAAACAGCAGACAAAATGCCTCGCAAAGCAAATTCACTGAGGATATTTTCGGCTTCCTTACCGTTTCTTGTATAAGCAACATCTTCATAATGAATCGCATGAGAATCGCCACGCTTCACCCAACAAAAATCGCCAAGTTTGAGCGCCGATTCCGGCAAAGGCTCGTTAGTCGAAACAATCAGGCTTTTCGGATAAGGTATTTTGTTGTCAAGCAAAAGTTGAGTCATTTTCACCCGTGTACAATTACTTATCCCATAACCCGAATTGATGACTTTTCGTCCTTCTGCTTCCAATTCCTGCAATTTCGAGATCGTGCGGATATCCCTGGCCATACTGAAAATGATGGGAGTATCCACATGAGCATCCTGAAATTCCTGCTCGGAGTAAGCCGTTACCTCACAATTCTTTTCCCGCAAATAATCAATCGCCAGATTGAAAATAGCGGCATCGTTCCCGATATGATTAGGCGAATATTGATTCCCCCGGCGTATAGCCACGATTTGAAGTTTAAGCGGTTCACACAGGAAATCTTCCGCCTTTTTGACATCTTCCGCATGATCCACATCCACAATCTTATCAAATGGGAAGGCTTTCAGTTTCAGCCCGTCGGCAATCAATTGGCGCTGATAATTTCGCATACGCAACATGCCGTTTTCTAAGCATTTATATAAAGTCGGGAGAGATTTTGGGGTCAATCCGTAAATTCCGCCGGAAACATATTTCTCATCGCCGGCCGGCTTATCCAAAAAATCTTTTATCATCATTGTGTCCTCATCCACAGAGATATACAACGGTTTTTCATCATCAATATACGAAGTAATAGCCATCACGCCGTCATTTTCGGTATCTTGCTCAAAAACGCGGATAAAATTTGAAAATTCTTCTTCTTTGAAAATCGTATCGACGGTTGTCAGACAAAATTTTCCTGTTTGCAAATATTTGCTTAATTCGTAAAAACTGTGCATGGAACCCGGCGTCGATTTTACCACGATATTAAACGGTATATCCAAATTTATTTTTTCGATATGTTCCCGCACCTCCTTCATTTTTTCATTGATAATGACGGAAATGGAGGAAGCTCCATTTTTCAAAAAAATAGCTATAAGCCTATCTATCAACGTAATGCCCTGAATTCTAACCAATGGTTTGGGGATTTGGATTTCCTCTTTTATCAAACGGGAACCTTCCCCAGCTGCTATGATCGCGTAGTTCATTCTAATTAATTTTTATTCCTCATCTTTTGTCAAGTCCAATTTCTCATTATCGGATCCTTTTTCAAAATATTGTTTCTTCAATGGATTAGCATAAATCCCTTTATTGAGTTTTCTTGTTTTAAAAACATTGATTGCCAGGTAGATTGCATTCCGGAACGACACTTCGGAACTTTCGTTCCTGCCTGCTTTGTCGTAGGAGGCGCCATGATCCGGAGCCGTCGCCACAAAAGGCAAACCGGCAAAATAACATACTCCTTCATCGGCCGATATGCCGCGGAACGGAGTCACGCCCTGATCATGATATACGGCAAGAATCGCATCGAATTTAGCATAATCGCAATTAGCAAAAAACTCGTCGCCGGAATACGGCCCGAAACAAATAATCCGGCTTTCGTTGGCCGCCTTTATTGCCGGAATAATGATTTCCGTCTCTTCCCTACCCTCTTTCCGCTCCTTAATACCCATGCCCGGATTGAAAGATAAAACCGCTATACGTGGAAGCGTAATCGTAAAATCGTGGATTAAGGAAGCGTGCAAAGCCTTGATTTTATCAACAAGCAAATCGACTGTCAACAGGGAAAGGACATTCGACAAAGGAACTTTACCGCTCGCCAAGGCTACCCGGAAACTATTGTGAACCAAGATTTTCAATGGTGCATGACCCAATTGTTCCGACAGGATTTGGGTTTCATCTATATTGGACGGCGCAAGTACCAGCACATCAATCAAACCGGCTTTGAGGTCGCTCAATGCCCTTTGCATCGCCTGCATCGTCATGGATTCGGATTCCGGATTTGTTTTGGAAAAGTTAACTGCAATTTCTTCATTTCCGCAATTCACGATATTCAATCGGTTAATTCCGGCTTCCCCGGCATGATGAATCGTATTGACGCTGACGAAAGGAAGTTCCATCGCTTTCCGGTGATAGGCCAATGCTTTGGACGAGCCGTAAAGCACCGGTATGCAAAACTCGAAAATCCTGACATCTTCAAAGGTTTTAATTATCAACTCGTAAGAAATGCCGTTGATATCGCCTTGACTAATCCCTACTTTTATTAGTTTATCACTCATATTATTTTTTGTCAAAAACCGGTCATAAATATACTATTTTTCACGAAATTTCACAGCATGTGATAGCATTCCGCAAGCCGCTAAAATATCTTCACCCCGCGACGCCCGAATCGTGGAAATAATTCCCCTTGAAGAAAGGTAGTCTCGGAAAGGCGCCATTTTTTCAAACTGCGTTTCCGGCAAATCCACATCAGGAATTGTGTGATATTTAATCAGATTCATTCGGCAGGGAATGCCCTGCAACAAGTTTGCCAATGCTCGTGCATGCTCCAAATCATCATTGAAACCGCCGAAAAGAATATACTCAAAAGAAACCCTTCGCTGATGCGAAAAATCATATTGCTTAATCAGTTCCACAACTTTTCCGATGGGATATGCTTTTTCCACCGGCATGAGCGAAAGCCTTTCTTCGGGAAACGGCGAATGAATACTAACCGCCAAATGGCACTTGCTTTCAGTCAGGAAGCGTTCCAATCCGGGAATCAGTCCGACGGTCGAAACCGTAATCCGTTTGGGACTATAGCCGAAACCGTAATCGGACGTCAGAATTTCCAATGACTTGAAAAGCGCTTTTATATTATCCAAAGGCTCTCCCATACCCATGAACACAATATTTGTCAGGTTTTCCCGCTCCGGAATAGAAAGTATCTGGTTCATAATTTCGGCCGGCGAAAGCCCTGCGATAAATCCTTGTTTTCCCGTCATACAAAACCGGCAATTCATTTTACAACCGACTTGCGTGGAAACACAAAGCGTAGCCCTTTCCTTATCCGGTATGTAAACCGTTTCTATGAATGTATCCTCCGAAACGGGGAAAAGATATTTCAAGGTTCCGTCGGTCGATTCCTGCCGTTGCCGGTAGGATAATCTGCCTACTTCGTAGTTTTTTTTCAGCTTTTCTCTTCCGGCCAAAGAAATATCTGTCATCTCATCAATAGAAGATACTTTTTTCTTATACAACCAAGATGCAATTTGTTTGGCTGTAAAAGCAGGCATATTCAATTCTTTCACCAAAGAATGGAGTTCTTCCTGCGTTTTTCCTATCAATGAAATATTCGGCATCGTATTGTGTAATTACGAAATACGAATTACGAATTACGAATAAGGTTGCCCGTGATTCGTAACTCGTAATTCGCAATTCGTAATTAAAAAAATCGTATTCTATTGTCTTCTATTTTTGCAATTTCCTTCAGCAACGCATTATTCTGTAGAAACGACATGACCCTGTAACTGTTTTGCATATTCAATTGTTGCATTTGCGTTTTTTCGTCGAACGGCTGTTCACCGGTTCTTCTATCCGTTACCGACAAAACGTATGCGGCCGTTTTCCCGGCAAAAGGTTTGCTGATTTTTCCCTTTTCGGTTGAAAGCGCTACAACATTCACCGCCGGCTCTGCGCCTATGGCGGAAATCCTCGGTGTAGAGAACGTTACGAATTTAACTTCTTGCTGTTCCGTATTCATTTCTCTTGCATAGTCTTCCAAAGAAGTCAGATTTTTTGCTTCCAGGTTTTTGACGATTTTTTCACCTTTCTTTTGATTCAGCAATTCTCTTTTCAAAATATCCGCCACTTCTTTTAACGGACGATATCCTTCTTTCAATTTTCCTTCTACAGCTGCAACGACATAATAATCGCCGCATTGTATGATTTCCGATATACTTCCTTTGTTACTATTGAAAGCCCAGCGAATAACAGATCTCGAACTTTCAAGTGAAGACAATTTGAGTTGATTGGCGTAAATCGGCACTTCCTTTTGAACAAGGTAACCGGCGTTTTCTCCCGAATTTTTGAAAGATTCTATTTTATTATTGTTTGTAATATAAGCGCTTAAATTATTATAGATTTTGTTCATTGTTTCTTGGCTCGCCGTTATCAGATACTGAACGGTTCCGATCTTATATTTAGTAACAGGTTTTGTTTTTTCGGACACTTGCACCAGATAATTCCGAAGCGCAGCCCTGTGTAAAAATACTTTATTGACATCCGATTTAAAGATCGCATCAACAAACTTAGTATCCAAACCGTTCCGAAACAAAGAAATTTCAGTTTGCCAACCCGTGTCTCCGTTGCCTTGGCCGTTGGTCAATTCCAACACCATTTGCGTAAAAGATTTTCCACCTTTAACTACTTGCGTCAAGCTATCGGCATAAGCCGCCAATTTCACATCATCCGTAAAATTAGGCAAAACAATCAGATTCAGTTTTACGGAATCGGGCGCCTCTTTTTTACCAATCAATTTGTGAACATAGTGAACATTTCCTCCTTCCGAAACCGGACCTTCCACATCACCGATCCCTGCTTTGCTCACAAATACCCGTTCGCTTTCGTTCAAAGCGGTTGTAGAGAGATAAACATCTGCATATTTAACATCCGAGTTATCGTTGATAATATCCGATACTTCATCGGTTCTTTGAAGTTCGCTCCTTACGGTATCCAACCGGACAATCGCGTCTTGAATGTCTTTGCTGCTGGGAGCAATAGCGACAGAGATATAATCAATCACCCGGGCTTCTTCCTGTTTAAATTCTTCTTTTCGTTTTTCGTACAAGGATTTAAGTTCACTTTCAGAGACAACAACCGCAGAATCCGGCATGGAAATATAAGGCTGAGCAACAAAATTAAAATCCACATTCTCATTGTTTTCTTCGTAAGCGGCTTTTGCATCTATCACATTGGAAACCATTGCAGAAGAAAGGAATGTGTTTAATTTTCCGATTTTTTTCTGTTCGACAATCACATTCTTCATATCATTCCACTGCATTTTCTGAGCGGCAAGTTGTTGTTGTTCGACGTCGGAATAATTTAGCCACATATCTTCCGATTCCATGATTTGCAGAAATTGCATCAAAGCGTTGCGGTCAAAAACGCCGGTTTGAGGATTTCTGAAGTATTGTTGGATCATCGGGGAAATGTTTTTCCCCATAATCATATCGGTAAGTTCATCAGCGCCAACAGTTAAACCGGTTTTTTCCGATTCATTGTCCAATAAGATTTTCCCTACCACTTCATCATATACCGCTTGGCGAATCTGGTCTTGTTGATCTTCCTGAAGCGCTCCGCCGTAATTATTTTTATAAGCGTTGCTCATGTCCTCAACTCTTTTCATAAATTCCTGATAACCAACAGATTGACCATCAACTATTACAATTTTCTCCTTACTTTGATGAAAAAAGGTAGACCCTGATTTAAGAAAGTCACCGATAATGAAAGCTAATAAAGCAAGCCCTACAACACCTACAAGCAGACCTGCTTTATTTCTGATTTTTTCTAATGTTGCCATATTATAAATACACTTAAATTTTTAATTTAATTTACTTTTCGGAAATTGCGCACGAAGATACAAAATTTTGTTATACCAAGCATTATATTTTTGAAAAAATTATTGTTATTTATAAAAAAGAGCAATTAAAATTGTCTCATCACCTTCAAAAATCTGTTATATTCCGCGCGGGATAGTTTTGTGTATTGGTGAAGGATGAAAGGTGAAGGGCGAAGCATAATTGCAAAAAAAGAGTGTTATTCCAAAAATTTACAATTTTTTTTCAAATTATCCAAACGAGGAGCCTTTTTCAGCGCATTAAACTGACCCTGACGCTTAATCCGAAACTGGATTTGGATACCGGATAAGCCGTTGCCGAAACCAAAGGTTTACTGATTTGCCTGTCAAAAAATGCTTGTAAAGTAATTAATCTGCTCAAATTGTAATCGGCCGAAAGTTTAATCATGGTTTGCGAATTTCCATTCGTGGCTTGTGTTAAATTGTCTTGAATCTTGCGAATCAGATTTTGCGTCATGTTGTAGGAAATATCGGCCTTCACGTTCAGTTCGTTATTGAAATTGGGACCGCCGGTTTTCCTGATTTTCAATATGCGGTTGAAATTTTCAAAGCGATAACCGGTACCGAATGTGAGACTTTGTGTTTTCGATTCTACAATCTGGTAGGCGGAAACATTGAGGTTGATACTTCGGTTGGTATTGTATTGGAGCGTTATACTCATATTGTTCACAAGCGTCGAGTTGAGTCCCAACAACGGGTTGAATGTCTCGACGATACTGACGGCAGTGATATCGTATGGCGACGACGGCAGCGGGCGATTGTTCGTTACACTTTGGATAAACCCGATTCCGTCATCTTCCGTACCGACCCAGCTCAGGAAAGAATTGAAAGCGCCTACGCTGTAAACGCTCGTGTAGTTGTGTTTGAGCACGAATGACTTAAAATGTTTGGCAATAAAAGGAATTTTCATCAAACCGTCGTAAGTGATTTCCCAGTTGGGCAACAACTTCTTCAATGAAGGAAAAGCCGAGAGGCCGACCGATTTTGCGTTTTGTCCGGTATAAGCCGCAATGAAAGCCGGAATTAACACATCTGTCGAATTGAAATCAACATTGCCGTTTTGGGGATCGAAAGCTTGGCCGGCCAAGGGATCGCCTTTCAGGAAGCCTGCATCGGGATAAGATGTCCGGCTGTAAACTTGCCGCAAGCGGTTGGCAATCATTGCCCTGTTGTCGAGGAAGTCATTAAACGCTTTGGAATAGTAGCCGTTATTGGCATTACCCGATTCGAAAGCCGTGCCTATGCTGATGGTGGTCATTTTGAAATCGCCGGTAAATTTGCGGGGCATGGAACTCAAATCGTTTCCATACATGAAGTAAGTTTGTTGCCTGTCCGTTCGGGTTCGCGTAGCATTCAGGACGATGCGCATACCGGCAACCGGTTCCAGATTGGCGGTAAATTTGAAAGTTCCCGTTTTGTTGAGCATGGCCGGGGTGATGTTGTTTTCGATTGCTTCGTTTTTCATCAGCCAGTTGTTCTTTTTCGCTCTTTCGATATAACTTTCACCGGCCAATCCGAAAGCAAAATCCAGACCGGGCGCGTATCCGAATGGCGTGGAGCCTTGTCCGAAGAAATCGCCGATATAGGGTTGGAAATTGGGAAGCATCATATCGGTACCTTCGTTGTACGAAAAACCGAACGATCTCACCGTCATCAATCCCCACGCCGCATATTGCAAAGTTTTGTACCAGGTTTCATCATTGAGAGGCGGTAATTGGGAAATGACGACTTTCAGGTTTACCGAATCCTTGCCTTGTATGCGGATAGAATTGTTATCGACGGTTTTGTATTTGATTGGGTATAATTTGCCGTTTTTGTCTCGCGCCGTGATTCGTAAGCGATTGTTATTCAACTGGTGAGTGAGTACGGTTGTCGAATCGGGCATAAGGGTGATATTGCCTTCGTATTTTTTCTTTCTCTTTTCCGCTTCTGCTTTTTTGGCCTCATTGGTTTGGCGTGCATTGGCGCCGCCTGTTCTTCTTGCGTTCCGGGCCGGCGCAGTTCTTGAAGCCGTAAATTTTTTGTTTACGTCTGCCAGGAATTTGGATTTATTATATAGATTCAGTAACTCGAATTTGATATTTTCGATTCCAATGGTGCGGTTATTATTGATAATATTTCCCATTTCCACGGTATTTGTTTCGGCATTGTTTTCGGAACTGAGTGTAGCGCCTCTTTGCCAATTGTATCCACTGTTGAACGACAGGGATCCTTTGATAAAACCGAGCGCGGGAATGACGTTGAAAGGAAGCGTGTAAGTAGCCGAAAACGTTTGTTTGTATTCCATCGGATCGCCCAAATCCCGGATGTCTTGCCATACGGATTTTTTCCGTTTAAGGTACTCATCATCCGGCAAGAAGCTATCGTCGGTTTTTTGCTTGAGTGTTTCTATCCGTGCGTTTGTTCCCGAATTGAAAGCTAAGTTCAGGTTTTTCGTCAAACCCCATTGGGTTTTCAATGATCGGTTCCAATAAAAATCGTCCCTGAACGAAGGCGGAATCATGTTTTCACCCAATTCGCCCAAATCCCGCAGTTGCACTTCGTAATAATTACGTGTTCTTTCCAGATTAATATCCAGAGATCTCGGCAGCCAACCGATTTCAATGTTTTGCAGAAATCCTGTGTTTGAGCGGGAAGAAGTGTTTTTGGGGCGTGGCTTTTCTAACGTCCCTTGCGTTTCTTGCTTTTTATCGTTGTTTCTTACGAAAGGTTTCCATGGTTTGAACACCGGCAAGTAGGAATAATTCAGGTTCACCGCATCTGCTATTGTCTGTTCGTATTGAGTGGTCGCGTCTTGCAGATAATTTTCAACATGCGAATAGTCGAACGAGAAATTCGCCGGATCGTAAGGCATCGGTTGTTTGCTTCGGATATTCGCTCTGACATTGTTAAAGGCAATTGATTTGGTCGTTTTCTTGTTTTGGGCGAAATTTTTAATTGAATCCCGTTCCACTTGCGTTTCCACTGCATCCAAAGCATCTTTCAACAAAACGTCCTGATCTAAGGGATTGTATTTCGGGTTAACAACGTCTTCCGTGTAAGAATAATAAAATGGAAGATTGACTTTGGCTTTTTCGGGGAAAAAGCGGCCGAGGTCAATTTGCGAAGCGATGTTGTATTGATACATATCGTCGATGTTCCGGTCCATAATGCCTTGGTCTAAGCTGCCGAATCCCGCCGTTTCCTTTCGTCCCGAAAAGTTGACCGAACCCATGTTGGAAAGTCCGACATACAGGTTGGCGTTTCCCGCCCAACCGCCGTCTTCGTTAAAATCCGTCAATCGCAATTCGTTCACCCAGATTTCTGCGGATTGGGTGGCGCGGGAATTGTTGCGGACGCCGATCATGATTACCTTGATATTGGAAATGGTCGGATTTCCTACGACGCTCACTTTATTCATCGGTTTTTCCGGGTCGAAAATGGAAAAAGGCGTATAATAAGTGACTTGTGAACCGGCTTTTCGTTTTTCTTTGTTTCTTTCCAATTTGAGATTTGTGAGCAATTCAAATGGGAAATCAATCATGTTTGATTCGGGCCAAACAGTTTTCCTCAATTCGTTGGATTCGTTGTAACGTCCCGGAGGCGTGAGTTTCAGCGGTACTTCATATTCGTAGTAATGGCCCTTATAGTCGGAACCCAAACGGATGAATACGGATAAATCGTTGTCGTGCAAATCAGCAGGCAGGTCGATGAGTTTTTCGGCATGGGCAAACATTTGCAAACGGCGGTATTGGCGCGTATCCAAACCGGTTGATTTGTAAATCGCGCGGGCGTCGCCTTGCGAAAGGTTGTTGATCCGGATCGACATGGACTGTTCGTTTTGCTGGCGCAACTGGGTTTGTCCGGGATCTAAAATCCGGTTTACGCCCGGCGGCATGACATAATTGACCGGTTCTTTGCTGCCGCTTTCCTCCATGTTTACTGTGGACATGTTGATCGTACCGTTTCCTTGTGGCGGCGATTTGGGATCGAACAAGTCTTTTTGGTAGATGCGCCATTGACCGTAATCAAATTGGAGTGTTCCGAAACGAAGAATGACGGAATCCGAGAAATGGGTCAAAAACATCCGGATGAAACGTATCGTTTTGAAATCGGATATGTTACCAATTTTCTTTTCGTATTCACTGACAGGAATTTTGAATTGATACCACACAACCGTTTCATCTTTACCGTTTTTCAAATTCGGTTTCACTTCCATTTTCTGCACGATGAAGTTTTTGCCGACGACCATGCTGTCGGGACGGATTGACACCTTGTATTGGAAATATTTTTCGGCTTCGTTGAGCGTATTGTCCTGATTAATGTCTTCTATGTCGGGAGAAAGCCGTGCGGCGGTGTTATAATTTTCGGGCGAAGTGGAAGCATCGGCCGAGTTTCCTTCCACGCCGTTGTAATGCTTGTATCTTCCAAGAATGGGCACTTGCCGCGCATCGTAATCGCCTCCTCTGAAGTAGTGGTAATTATCACCGGCCGGGTCGTTGTATGGAGAAAACGGGTCATCCGTCATGTTTTCCTTTGTTTCGGAAGAAAGTACGCGATCCAATTCTGTCAGATAGTTGGCATAAGTATCAAAAGTAAATTCTTTTTCGGTGGGTAAACCGTCGAATCCAACGTCTTGCATTTTTCTTGCGTTATCTGCATTTTCGAAAGCATATACTAAGGATTGTTGTTGGGGAACCAATCCCCAGACTGTTTTTGTGACTTTGGTCGTGTCGCCGTCTATCGGCAAACCGTTTTCGAAGAATTTCTTTTCATCTTTCAGGATGTCTTCCGAAATTTCGCCCAGGTTGAAATACAAATCTCCGCCGCGGGAATTTTCTTTCCCGATAAATGGGTCTAAGAGCCAAAATTCAATGGTTTCGATGTTGTTGGCTTCAAAGTCGGTATTTCCGCTTTCGATTCGGCGGGTGATACCGCCCCAGCGTTTTTCCGGTTCGTTCAGCGTTCCGTCGGGATTCATTCCCAAAGCGTCTAAGTTGTACGGTCCGCGTTCGTGGGGATAATAAGCCAGGTCGAGTACCGGAATAGTTGCGGCTTCTAAGAAAACAGGGTCTTTATCGGGGAAAAGTTCGCTTTCCGGTATTTCCCGCACATAGTGGTTGGATAGTTGATCCAAATCGTTTTTGATATGAGTCGGCGTCAACGAGGATTTGCGGGTAAATAAAGCGTCGATGTGATACCAGGCCAGCAGTGACCGGTTTTTACCGTAGTCCGTATCATTTGATTTCTTGGATTCTTCAAACATTGAAGGCGTTGAGGCCAAACTCCATGCATAAGGCGAACGCAGGTCGATGACCTGTTTGGCTTGTTCGAAATCGTCGATGTATGAATGATTTCCGCCGTATTTGCTTTCGTAATGTCCCGGAATTAAGCGGGCATATTCGGCGGTGAAAGTAATTTGGGATGGTTCGGTGAGTTCCAACAAAGGTATTTTGTCTAACAAATTAGTCAGCCACTGCGATTGCGTTGCGTAATTAACGTTGAAACCGAACAAAGTATTATTGATCGATTCCTGTCCCGGTTCGGTTTTCATTGTAAGCGGCATTTCGCTGAGGTTCATGATGGTAGCTCCGATGTTGAATTGCTTGCTTACGGCATAATTCAGGTTCAGTCCCATCATGGTTTTCCGTTGCATTCCGAAAGCGGAACGATCTTCGGATGAAGTCTGGATATTGGCATTTTCATAAAGCGGGTTGATGATAGTAACCTGTCCGGTTGCATAATCGACGGTATAATCGACGTTTTCCTTCAGGCGAACGCCGTTTGCAGTGACGGTGACCGAACCTTTGGCAATATTCATCCCATCGAGGTTAATGTTGGATGCGTTCGATCCTTTGTATTCTCCGGCGAGGATAAATTTATTTTTTTCGGCCGTTTGCTGCGCTATGGTCAATGTCGAATCGTACAATTCCTGAAATACATACTTGTCGGCAATCCTGTTGTCGTCAATCATTTTCCGCAGGTGAGAGCCGAAAGGTTCGATGACGGGGAAGATGATTTTTCCTTCGTCGGCTTTAACGGTGAGACCGGGAACGAAGTCGAAAAATCCGTCGGGACGCGGCTCGTTGCGGGAATCCAGGCGGTCTAATCTTTCAACCCGGAGGAGCAACTGATTAGCGATTTTCCCTTCGGTGATGTAATTCAGATAAACGCCGGTTGTATCATTTAAGTATTTGATGTTCAGACGAAATTTATCCGAAGTCAAACTCTGATTGTTTGCTGTGATGGCGTAAACATTTTTCATCATCAGTTTCCATGTCTTGGAGTTGGGGGAAACGGCCGTTCCTTTTATTAGTTTGACATACAGATTGCTTTTGCTGTCGTTGGGATTATCGGTTGAAAATTCGCCGACCTGATAGGTAATTCCTTTGTAGACATACGAATAGGCAATCGCCAAAACTTCATCCGCTTGCAAAGGATAACGCAATGAAATGTATCCCAATTGCGGATTAAAAATATATTCCGAAGCCTCTAATTTACGGGCGTTTTCGATTTTTTCATAGTCCCAACTGTTTTCCAGGGAACCTGTCAAAACTTGATTGACCGCGCTGATGTCGCGCGCTCCCGGATAATTGTTTATGATATTGTTGTATAAGTCGTTAGCTCCATTGTAAGGTACGACATCAGCGCCCGTTGGGTGCGTGAAATCAGGATTACTAAAGACATTATATTCGGCAAGGTCGGTGAAAGCGATAATATTCCGCGCTTCCCTGAAATCCGAACGCCGGTTGGTTATCCAGACTTCTATCCGGTCGATGCTTATCGGGGACTTGATATAAGGCAAGGTGCTCATCGCTTCGTCGTAATGGTCGTAGAAATAATGCGCCAGGAAATAGTGCATGTTTTCGTCGTATTTATCGGCGGAAACTTCAAATTGTGTCGTCTGTACGTTCCCTTTGGTAGAGATGGAGCGGGATTGCGATTCTTGCTGGGAGAAAACGGCGTCAACAGTTAATTTCCCGAATTGCAGTTGGGTTTTGACGCCGAACAGAGCCGCGCCGCCCCGGATAAGGGAGTTGGTCGTATTCATGCTGACATTGCCTGCTTCCAGCACTTTGACGATTTCATCTTCTTTTCCGTTATAACCCAATTTGAGCTTTTTCGTATCGAAACCGAAAGTAGATTCGGTATTATAATTCAAATCGAAATTGAGTTTGTCGCCTACAGACGCTTCGATTTTGGTTTGAATCTGAGTGTCGAAATCGAAAGCGGTGTGATTTCGTTGCCGCTCGGTCAAAGTGGGATTGCCGGTCGAAGTATGCGTGAATCCCAATTTGGTGGTGAGGCTTCCGCCGGCATTCAAGCGAACGCCGCCCGGTCCGAAAATTTTATCGGCAGGCCCGATATTTACCTTGAAATCGAAAGCGGATAAAGCGTCTTTGTCTTTTTTCATCGCCAGACTGTCAAATTCTGCCGCATATTTTTCCCTGTAAAACAAATCCATGCTTTTTTGCAGGCTGTATTTGTAATATTCGTCGGGAGTGAGTGTGATTGGGGTCTCAATGTCTTCGTTCCCGATTTTTGTCCGTAACTCATACTTGTTGGTCAACGGATTGTATTCAAAATCGGATTTGAAGTTTTGCGGTGTGGATAAATCAATAGGATAGACGTTTTTAACATCCCGGTATTCTTCGGGAATGGTTTTTGCTACCGGAAAAATCGTACTTGTCGTATCCGTACTTTGGGTAATCGTTTTCGGCGGGGGCGCTTGCGGCGACGACAAGCCGGAAAACCCGCTTGCCAAAGCAAAAAATATTACGATAAATATGTACTTTTTCCGGGATTTCATCAAAGCATTTTCAGTGCATTTTTAATAATATCTTCTACATTCAAAGCCGGTTTTTCCGAGTATATTTTATTGACTATCTTTTGGGATGCCAATTGATTGAATCCCAACATAGTAAGCGCCGAAACGGCTTCCCGGGCGGCTTCGCTTAATACGACATTTGAGGCGGCTACGGTTGTTCCGCTGATTTTTACTTTATCTTTCAGGTCGATAATAATCCGTTCGGCTGTTTTGTTTCCGATGCCTTTCACGGCTTTCAAAGCATTGACATTCCCCGATGTGATAATGCTTTCGAGTTCGTAGACGGCAATGGATGAAAGTACCATCCGGGCGGTGTTGGCGCCAACTCCGGAAACCGAAATCAAGTGCAGGAAAAGTTCACGTTCACGTTTTTCCAGAAAACCGAACAGTTGGTGCGCATCTTCCCTGATAGATTCGTAAACAAATAGTTTACAGGTTTTTAAACTGCCGATTGCACTGTAAGTATTCAACGAAATATGGGCGAGATAACCTATGCCACCTGTTTCGACAACCACCGAAGCCGGGGTTAATTCGGCTATTTCTCCTTTAATATAATCTAACATGCGGTAAATTTTGAATTAGCTAATTGTATAGATAATAACGGAGAAAAAGTCAAAAGCGTATATTCACAGGGGGAACATTGCTGAAAAAAATTAATGGGCAATGAAAAAGTTAATAACATTTATCGTTACTGATGTAATAAATAATCGTTACCTTTGCAAAACAACAAAATCAAAGATATGGAACAGGCACGCAAACTACCGATAGGGATACAATCGTTTGAAAAACTGCGTAGAGGGGGATATGTGTATGTAGATAAAACAGCTAAGATTTATGAGATAACGTCTCTCTCTATCCCGTATTTTTTCAGTCGTCCCCGTCGCTTTGGAAAAAGTTTGTTGCTTTCTACTTTTGAAGCTTATTTTCAAGGAAAGAAAGAATTGTTCGAAGGACTTGCCATAGCCGGATTGGAAACCGAGTGGGAAAAATATCCGGTTCTGCATTTGGATTTGAATGCAGAGAAATTTGAAAGCGTTGAATTTTTGGAAGCTATATTGTCTCGTCATTTGAAAAAATGGGAAGATACCTGGGGCGGGGATGCGTATAATCAAACGCTTTCAGGACGCTTTGCAGGAGTTATTCTCAGGGCTTACGAACAGACCGGCAAAGAGGTCGTCGTATTAATTGATGAATACGACAAACCCATGTTGTCCAATGTCCTTGACGAAAAATTAACCAATGACTTTCGCCGGACATTAAAAGCATTTTATAGTGTTCTCAAAAGTTCCGACCGCTACTTGCGTTTTGTATTCCTGACAGGCGTCACAAAATTTGCGCAAGTCAGTGTGTTCAGTGATTTAAACCAATTGGTGGATATTAGCCTCAAGCCGGGTTACGCTTCTTTATGCGGCATTTCTAAAGATGAGTTATTGCAAGTTTTTACGCCGGAATTAAAATCACTGGCAGAGAAGCAAAATATGACTTTCGAGGAAGCTGTCGAAAAAATGACCCGCCAGTACGACGGTTATCACTTTGCTCCCGGCTCCGTTGGCATGTTCAATCCGTTCAGCGTGCTGAATGCGCTGAATTTCGGGGATTTCGACAGTTATTGGTTTCAAACGGGCACTCCGACTTATTTGGTTGATTTATTAAAAGATAGCAACTATAATATCCGTTTGTTGGCGGAAGGAATAGAGCTGAAACCGGCTGCTTTTATGGAATACCGTGTCGACGTCAAGAATCCGATTCCCATGATTTATCAAAGCGGTTATATGACAATAAAAAATTATGATAAGAAACTCGGACTCTATACCTTGGGATTTCCAAACGATGAAGTACGATATGGATTCATGGAATTTCTGACGCCCTACTACACGGCTGTAACCGACGATGAAACAGGGTTTCACATAGCCAAATTTTACCATGAACTTGAATCCGGAGAAACAGAATCTTTTATGGAACGGTTAAAAGTGTTTTTTGCGAAAATTCCATACGAGCTAAGTAATGACAACGAGCGTCACTATCAGGCTATTTTCTATATAGTTTTTACCCTGATCGGACAGTATGCAGAAGCCGAAGTACGCAGTGCAACCGGTAGAGCCGACGCGGTAGTAAAGACGACAGACCGTATCTATGTATTTGAGTTTAAATTAGACGGTAGCGCTGAAGACGCCCTCAAACAAATTGATGATAAGGGTTATTTGTTACCTTATCGGTTGGATGGAAGAAAGTTAGTCAAAGTAGGTGTTGATTTCAGTAAAGAAAAACGAAACATTAATCGTTTTATTGTTGGGTAATTCCATTGTTATGATAAGTTTAAGAACGGATATCATTCAGGATACGAAGAACTCTAATTATTGCTGAAAAAATTACAGGATAAACACGAAAGCACTTAGAAACTATTAATACTTAATTTTCGTATCTTCTTAGTCTTTGTGCTTTCGTGTTTACAAAAAAATTAAAATTCGGAGTAATTCAAGTCTATTTACTCTACCGGAATATCTTTATTGACATTTTTACTGCCGATAAGTGCATAATACAGCAAGTAAGCCAAACCGGCGGCAATGACCCAGTAGCTGGTTACGAATCCGCCTAAGTCGGCGATTCTTCCTTGAATCCAAGGCAAGATACCTCCGCCACAAACCATAACCATGAAAATACCGGACGCCATTTTTACATATTTACCTAAACCTTCGACTGCCAAGTTGAAAATTCCTCCCCACATGATAGATGTACATAAACCGCACAGGACAAACAACATCACACTAACCGGAACCTGCTCCATGCCAAAAGATAGTGAACCGCCTTCCGATTTGAAGACCGGCATCGTAATTTCGGAAGTTACAGGGAAAAATATACCTGCAACGACAAACAACAAGCCCAAAGCCGAAGCAAAAGTTAACATGGTTTTACTGGATACTTTGGATCCGAGAGAAGCCCCGACAAAACGTCCGATAAGCATCAGGAACCAATAGGTTCCGGCTACGGTTCCGGCGATGGTTGTTGCTTTCCCCAGCCCGTCTTTCATAAATAAAATGATGAAATTAGGTATGCCGACTTCAACTCCTACATAAACAAAAATACCGATTGCTCCCAGTATGAAGTGACGGAAAGAAAGGGCGCTATGCTTGTCTTTTTCAGTTGATTTTACGATTACTTCCGCATGAGGTTCCGGAATATTTACAAAATACAATACTACAAATATAGTAGCAAAGATTCCCATAGCAATAAACAATACAGGATTAGCATCCTGAATGGTTGGTTGTACAATTCCTCCGATCAGGTAACCAACCAGAACGGGAACTAAAGTTGCATTAATGGAGTTAAAAGTGCCGCCGATTTGAATCAGTGTATTACCTCCTTTACCGCCGCCTCCCAAAGTGTTTAACATCGGATTGACTACCGAATTCAGCATACACATGGAAAATCCGGCTACAAATGCGCCGCAGACATAAACGGCAAAACTGCCGGCTACACCGGAAAGGAACTGTATTCCTACACCGACAAAACCGATAATAATAGCCAGTAATGCTGTTTTCTTGTATCCGATTCGTTGCAACAACAAACCGGAGGGTATTCCCATGAAAGCGTATGCGATAAAATTAGCGAATGTTCCCAATTGGGACATGGCGTTCGAGGCCCCGAACTGATCTTTCAGAATCATCCCGAATGGGCCTCCCAATCCGGTTACGAAAGAAATCATCCCAAAAAGGATAATCATCATTACAATAGGTAATGCGTAATTCTTTTTTTGCTGTGTCATAATTGTACCTTTATTATTTAATAGTTTATTAATAGATTGATTGTCATTTTTCTACAGAGAATTTAAATACCGTTTGGCTTTCATACGCTTCTCCCGCGTTCAATACTGTGGACGGATATTCCGGATGGTGAATACTGTCGGGGAAATGCTGCGTTTCCAAACAGAAAGCCGAACGTTTCGGATAATGATGTCCGTTTTTGCCGGGGAAACTGCCGTCTAAGTAATTGCCGGTGTAAAGCACAATGCATGGTTCGGTACTTAAGATTTCCAAGGCGATTCCCGTTTTCGGGGAAACCGCTTTAGCGCACAAAATCAATGCGTTATCTGTTTTGCCCAAGTCAAAAGGATGATCGTAACCGTTCCCGTAAATCAGTTGCGTGTCTTTTTCCTCAATCCTTTCGCCGATGGTGTGCGGCGTGCGAAAATCAAAAGGCGTTCCTTCCACCTTTTCGGGTTTGCCGAAAGGAATCGCCACATCGCTGGTCGGGATATAAGATGCGGCATTGATTTGCAATTCGTGATCGCCGATGTACGGATCGCCTTCACCCGACAGGTTGAAATACGAATGATTGGTCAGGTTATGAATCGTTGTTTTATCGGTCGTTACCTGATAATCAATTTCGAGGGCATTCTCGTCGGTCAGTCTGTAAATGACCGTTGCGGATAGATTTCCGGGAAAACCTTCTTCGCCGTCTTTGGAAAGATACGACAGTTTCAGCGTTTTTTCATCCGCTTGTTCGGCGTCCCAAACCACAGCATTGAAACCCTTGATTCCGCCGTGTAAATTGTTGGGACCATTGTTTATCGCCAACTGATATTCTTTTCCGTTCAGCTCAAAACGACCGTTGGCAATGCGTCCCGCCGTACGTCCGCAAATAGCGCCGAAATAAGGTTCCTGATCGTTCATATAGTCGTCGATGTTGCTTTTACCGAGAACGACGTCCGTCATTTTTCCGTTTTTATCGGGAACGTGAATGGATACGATTTTAGCGCCGAAATTAATGACCGACACTTCCATTCCAACTTTGTTTTTCAGAATAAACAGGTCAACTTCTTTTCCATCCACTTGTTTCCTGAAATTTTTAGCGTCTAAGTTTCCTAAAGTGATTGTATTTCCCATGTTCTATTATTTTTTTTATTAGGTGCAAATGTACGTGAAATTTTTTGAATTACATTGGGGTAATTACAAAAGACTTTTGTAATCCAAATTATTTTTTTCAATATCCTTAAAATATTTGTAAGTCCCCACTTTCAATTCGTCCGTAGCCGCTTCGTCGCAAACAATAATTCCTTTGGGATGCAGTTGCAAGGCCGTAATCGTCCACATCTGCGAGACAGAGCCTTCCACGCCTTGCGCCAAAGCGCGGGCTTTGTTGTGTCCGTTTACCAAAATCAAGACTTCCTGTGCAAACATGATGGTTCCCACGCCAACTGTGAGCGCCGTTCGGGGAACTTTTTCCGGATCGTTGTCAAAAAAGCGGGAATTGGCTATAATGGTATCGGTAGTCAGCGTTTTGATTCTCGTACCGGAGTGTAAAGACGAACAAGGCTCGTTGAATGCGATGTGCCCGTCGGGGCCTATTCCGCCGATGAACAGGTCGATTCCGCCTGCCTGTTGGATTTTCATTTCGTAATTTTCACATTCGAGTTCCGGGTCGGGTGCATTTCCGTTCAGAATATTTACCTGTTCGGGATTGATGTCGATATGACTGAAAAAATTGTTCCACATAAAAGAATGGTAACTCTCCGGGTGATTTTCGGGAAGACCGACGTATTCGTCCATATTAAACGTAATGACGTGTTTGAATGAAACCAAACCTTTCCGGTTCAATTCAATCAGGTATTTGTACATTCCCAAGGGGGAGGAACCGGTAGGCAATCCCAGAACAAAAGGACTTTTATCCGTCGGATTCGCCTTGTTGATTTTCGCTGCGACATAATGCGCCGCCCATTGTGATAAAGCCTCGTAATCGGGCTGTATAATTAATCTCATAATTTTTAGAATTTTTAAAAAACATACAAATGTACAAAAAATTTCTTTGTCAAGTCCTAAAAAGCGGAATAATGGCAGACTTTATTTACCGGATTTAAATGTACTGATAACCGCCCCGTGGATCGCAAAATCAAATTTTTATTCGAATTCATGAATAAAACAATTTAATAAACATTTCTTCACTTCCTCCATACCAATTTCCCTGTTCAATTCTTTTTCCATGGAAGTTACTCCCTTATCCTTAAATCCGCAAGGATTGATCAGATTGAAATAATCCAAATCGGTAGAAACATTCAAAGCAAATCCGTGCATCGTAACATAACGGCTGCTTCTCACCCCGATAGCGCAGATCTTTCGCGCTTTACCCGGCAGGCCGGTATCTATCCAAACGCCGGTGGCTCCCGCCAATCGTTCTCCTTTAATATTATATTTCGCCAATAAATCAATGATAGCTTCTTCTATCCGGTGAATATATTCCTTTAACCCGATATGGAAAGATTCCAAATCCAATATCGGGTAACCTACTAATTGCCCCGGTCCGTGATAGGTAATATCTCCGCCTCTATCCACCCTGAATAGCGCCACTTGTTTCTCTTTCAGGATTTCTTCGGGAAACAGCAGGTTGGCGTCCGAGCCGTTTTTACCGATAGTGATTACATGAGGATGTTCGCAGAAGATCAAGGTATTGCATACGGGTTCGTGAGCCATTTTCCGTTCAAGAGCCGTATCAAACAGGGCTTTTTGCTTCTTGTATGCTTCGGCGTAGGGCGTTACACCCCAATCGGCGTATTCTAATTGAGAAACAACGTTCGGCGTTAGCCGATTGAGAATTGAGCGTTGAGAATTGAGCGTTTTCATATTATTGCGATTATTGAGGACTGTTTCATTCTGTCGAGCCACCCATTTCGACCGGAATGATTTTAGCCATCAAGGAAATGATTTTTGCTTGTTGTTTTAACATGTAATTGGTTGGTTTTCCCGAATTAAACGCTTTCGGGTTCGGGAAAGCCGTCGTAATCAAAGCCGCCTCCGCCGTTGAAAGTAAGGTTGCCGGCTTTTGAAAATTCTTTTCGGCAATCGCTTCTGCGCCGAAAATTCCGTCACCCATTTCTTTGGTATTGAGATAAATTTCCATGATGCGTTTTTTGCCCCAGACAAATTCAATCAATATGGTGAAATAAGTTTCGAGACTGTTGTGAATCCAGGAACGGCCGGGAAATAGAAATACCGCATCGGCGGTTTGTTGGGAAATGGTTTTGTTTTCCGTCAATACCATGCTCCTGAACAGTTTTGTAGAGTCTATTGAAAACCGGTTCATATTGAATCCATTATGGATTAAGAAAAAATTATCTTCCGAAGCGACAACGGCTTGCGCCAAGTGTTGGGAAATATCCGACAACGGCCGCCATTGATGGGAAATGTGTGAACGGGTCAACATCTGCGGGGTGTAATACACCGGAACATATTTATACAAAAGTACCGATAACAAGCTGAGTACAAAGAAAAATACAATGATATTTCTTGTCCACTGCACGATTCGTATCAGTCGTTTCTTCATTTTTCAGCGATTTGATTGACAACGTGAATAATCTGGCAAGCAGTCAGCGCCGCTGTTTCCGTCCGCAGCCGGCTTTCGCCCAATGAGACGGGAGTAAATCCCTGCTTAACAGCCGATTCAACTTCTTCTTCGCTGAAATCGCCTTCCGGTCCGATGAGTACCAACACATTTTCGCCCGGACGATAAGTTTTTGACAATAAAGATTTTTGCCCGGGGTAGCAGTGGGCGATAAACTTTTGCCCTTCAAAGTTTTGAGTGATGAATTGTTGGAAGCCGGTCATCTCTTGCAGTTTGGGCAAGCGGGTTTTCAAAGATTGTTTCATAGCCGAAATGAGTATTTTGTTAATCCGCTCTGTTTTAATCTCTTTTCGTTCCGAGAAACGGCAATTCAAAAAAGCGATGGCGTCTAATCCTATTTCCGTCGCTTTTTCGGCGAACCATTCTGTCCGTTCCATGTTTTTAGCCGGCGCCAGGGCGATAGTTATTTGCCCTTCCCGGGCCGGCGCTTGAGGAGTGATTTGTAAAATGTCCAACAGGCAATGTTTCGGATGCGTTTCGAGGATGGCGGCTTTGTATAAATTTCCTTTTCCGTCGGTTACATGCACAATGTCGCCGGCCTGCATCCGCAACACTTTCAGGCAATGTTGCGCTTCCGCTTCGGGAAGTTGTGGTCGGTCGGCCATATCGGGAACGTAAAACAAAAGCATAACTTATTTAAATTGAATCGTTTGCGTTCCGATTAATTGATCGTATTTGTCGCCGGTGCGACGGAAATAAACCAAAACCCGGTACTCATTTTCCGTTTGGTAATAATTCCCTTCCATCAAAGCCGTACCGCTACTTGACTTATCATTTTTCCGCGTGACATACAGATAGTTATAATAGCCTTCTTTCAACAATACGGATTTTTCATAACCGCCTTCCTGCGGATTGTAATCCATTTTACTCCGTTCGTCCAAAAGATTATTGAAAGCTTCGCTCAAAATGTAAACCGCTTCGGGATAAGGATTTTTGCAGGGAAGGAAAAAATGAACAATGTAATAATCGGCCTCCGTATCGGCATTTGTTCCCGAAAGCGTGCGAATAAAAATTTTGCCGTTGATATCTTCGTAATAAGAGTAAGAACGGCCGGCGCGGATATTATCGGGATACAATATGGCGTGATAATAAGGCGAATAATATTGAATGGCTTCTATATTCAGACCACTGTATTGGTGAGTTGTCATCTCAAAATTCCGGTATTCATTCCCGGCCTCGAATATCAACGAAGGAATATGCTCGTAGATAAGTTGATTGCCTTGAATACGCAACGGTTTCACCAAAGCCGCTTCATTGTCGGAGCGATTATTCTGGCGCACAAACACTTTCAAATCCTGCATGGGTGTTTTCACTTCATTGCCGTAAGTCAGCGTAAAATTAACTTGTTGATAAAAATTATTCATGCCCCGATCGGTTTGCGAAGTCACTTGCATGAAAATATCCGATTTCCGTTCGACGACCGAAAAACAAGCGCATAAAATCGGCGTATCGGCGTATTCCGGAAAAACCTGAACCGCATAATTCCCTGATACTTTCAATGTTACATCGTCGTTGGGAAAAGTGATGCGGTAATTGACATAATTCATCGTCGTATTGAAAGACGAAGCATAATCATCGACATAACGGTTCTGAAAACCGCTCATAAATTCGGATTGAATTAATTGCGAAGGCGTCCAGTCGGCATTGCAATGTGTTATGGTATAGGTATATGCGCCGGGAGCGGCTTCCATCGCGTCGAAACTGATTACAATCCCGTCGGCGGCGTTCAATTCTACAATCGGCGCAGCGTCCCATCGATCGGCAGGATGCACTTGCAGGGTTTTTACCTTGTCGGAAAATGCACCGGTCTTGAATTTTTGCGCCTGCATGTTTTCTTGGGAAGTTGCATATAACAAACAGGTGACAATTAAAATTAAAGTATGTTTCATATTGCAAAATTACGAAAATAATTATAATTTCGCATAATATTTCAATGTATTTTTATGAATAAAGACCTGCGAATCCGTTGGGATTCAGTGCAAAAACTACTTGTAGAAGCCGGAAGCGACGCCTGTTTGATTTCTACCAATGTAAATATTTATTATCTTACAGGACAAGTATTTACGGGGTTTTTATATCTTCCGGCGGAAGGCAAGCCGGTTTTTTTTGTTCAGCGACCTTTAGGTTGGGACAGCGAGCAAGTCGTTTCAATCCGAAAACCGGAAGATATTCCCGGTTTACTCAATGAGCGTAATATTCCTTTACCGGAAAACCTTTTTCTGGAGGAAGATCAAATTACTTATAGCGAGTTTGTTCGTTTGGAAAAAGCGTTTAATCCTGCACGTACCGGAAATGTAAGTACAATCCTGCGGCAGGCGCGTATGATTAAAACACCTTGGGAAATTGAGCAATTTCGCATTTCCGCCGTCAAACATGCGAAGGCTTATCATGAGATTCCCTCTGTTTTCCGAAAAGGAATGACGGACATCGAATTTCAGATTGAAATTGAGCGGATTATACGCAAACACGGTTCTCTTGGTATTTTCAGGGTTTACGGCCGGAATATGGATATTTTTATGGGAAGTGTCCTGACCGGAGATAATGCGGCGCAACCTTCGCCCTTTGATTTTGCTTTGGGCGGCGCCGGGCTTCATCCTACGATTCCGATTGGAGCAAGCGGGGAAATCGTTCGGGAAGGAACGTCCGTAATGATTGATATGGCGGGAAATTTTACCGCTTATCTGTCGGATATGACACGTGTTTTCTCTTTCGGCGAACTTCCCCAAGAGGCTTACCGGGCGCATCGGCTTTCGATGGATATGCACAACCGGTTGATGGAAAAAGCGGGTCCGGAAACAAGTTGCGCCGAGATTTTTGAATGGTCGATCCAAATGGCCGAAAAGGACGGATTTGCAGCTAATTTCATGGGGACTGCCCAACAGGCTAAATTTGTCGGTCATGGAGTTGGATTGGAAATCAACGAGCTGCCTGTGTTGATGGGGCGATCGAAAGATCGTTTGCTGCCGGGCATGGTTTTTGCTTACGAACCTAAGTTTGTATTGCCGGGAATCGGTGCGGTGGGAAATGAGAATACCTATCTCGTCACGGATTCCGGCATAGAAAAACTGACCGTTTTTGAGGAAGATATTATTAATCTATTACCCCCAACCCCCTGAAGGGAGAGTTGGGGCAGCGAAGTTGAATACGCTACGACGGCAATTCTCCCTTTAGAGGGCTAAGAGGTAAAGGAGTAAATTAAAAATAACAATAAAATTAACTTTCAAATGATGAATTATTCAAAACTAAATTTAATTGTTTTCTTGTTGTTCTCTGCTCATTTGACATACGGGCAGCAATCGCTGAATATCATTGATTTATATTATGAATCTTTTTTAAGTAATTCGGCGCGTTCCATACAGGAAAAGGCGAATGTAGGTTCTTATTCGTTCCACGGAAGGATCGGAGGTATTTCCTTTGAATCGGTTGCAATTCCATCGAAAGCCGTTAGAAATAGTAAAATTTCCTTAGATTATGAATTCGACCGATTTGTCGTTACGATCGGCAATAAAAAAATTTATCCGGAATTACCTAATTGGCTGTTGATTCCTACCGTAAAATTTGCCGATAGCCCGTATCAGGTCTTATTTTCGCCATTGGGGGATACGGGTTCTAATAAGCAGGCGCAATGCCTGTATCATCCTGCTTTTTTGAATACTTTAGCGGGATTGAGAATTTTTGAAGCCGACTTGTTGAATCTTCCTAATTTGCTTTGGGACTTGCCGGTAAATTCGGAAGGCGAATATATACTTGCCCGGTCGGAAAAACATTATGTTCCGAAGGAGAACAATTTAATCGAACAAACATTGTATGATGATCTTTGCGGCGACGGCAAACCGTTTACCTCTTTTGTTCTCACGGATAAAAATGCAAATATCGGTTTTGATGTCAAGAATGAGAAACTTCAATTTACCGGTCATCCTTATTATCTTTTTACGAAAGACGAAAGTGATTTGGAACACATTGATAACCTGCGGAAAGAAATTGAGCAAACTTATGTCAAGATCGAAACCAATTCAAAGATTTTTCTGGGAAATAAATATACTTCAGATTTGAATCCGAAGACGAATTTGGAAGGTTTGTTGAAAATTTTGAAAGCCAATCGGAGCGAAGAAATTTTTAATCCTTACCCGATGCGCGAAATTGTCAATGCAATCGACCGCCTGGATTCATTGAACCGGTTGAATGATGCGGAAATAGGAATAAAATTAAGCCTATTGAATCAATATTCGACTACCTTCGACAAGAATTGGAAACTTTTAAAAAGCTACAATCCTTTGGTATATTCCACAGTTGAAAATATTGCTCAATGGGCGGCTTTTTTCAGGTATGTAAAACGAACAAATCCTGCGGGTTGGGATGGTTTTGTCAGAAAGACCGGCAATCGGACTATCAAGGATGCTCCGAAAGTGGATACGCCGACACGCTATGACATCAACTATTTCAGACTGATAGAAATTCCAAATCAAGAATAACGGAATGACGGAAAAACATCCTGCGGGGCACATCGCGTTGTCCGTCGCATATATTATTTTCGGGCTTAACGTACCTGTTATGAAGTCTGTGTTGACGGACGGCGAAATTTCGCCTGTTGCTTTGACATTCTACCGGATAGGAGGGGCGGCTTTTCTTTTTTGGACAGCATCTTTGTTTACGCGCAAAGAAAAAGTGGTGCGCCGTGATTTACTTCTGCTTTTTGGCGCTTCGATGGCGGGAATATTCTTTAATCAGTTGTTATATGTGATAGGTCTTTCCGGAACTTCTCCCATTGATGCTTCGGTGATTGTTACCGTTGCGCCGATACTGACTATGCTTTTGGCCGCTTTTTTCCTCAAAGAACCAATCACCTGGCAGAAAGCCATCGGGGTTTTCATTGGAGCGTCGGGAGCATTGTTGCTGATATTCAACAACAATATGGATCGAGGCGGAGCAAGTCTCACAGGAAATTTGTTGTGCATACTCAGCACTTTGTCATTCGTTATTTACTTAACCGCGTTCAAAAATTTGATTTTGCGATACAGCCCCGTTACCTTAATGAAATGGATGTATCTTTTTGCGTTTATATGTAGCCTCCCCTTTTGTCTGCACGATGTAAGCGCCGTTGATTACGGGGCTTTTTCGCTAAAAACATGGCTGGAAATCCTATACATTGTGGGACTTGCAACTTTTTTCTGTTATCTCATGATACCCATCGGACAAAAACTGCTGAGGCCAACCATAGTCAGCATGTACAATTATGTACAACCGGTTGTGTCTTCGCTTGTTGCAATTGCAATTGGGATGGATGTTTTCGGTTGGAAGAAAGGGCTTGCCACGATTTTGGTTTTCGCTGGGGTTTATGTCGTGACACACAGTAAATCACGGGCGCAGTTGGAGGTGGAACGGAAAGAAAAAGTTGACAAGTTAACGAGTTGACGAGTTGACGAGTAAACAAGTTAACGAGTTGACGAGTTGACGAGTAAACAAGTTAACGAGTTGACGAGTAAACAGGGTATAAAGAGCAGTGACTTGTTTACTCGTTTACTTGTCAACTAATACGGATTAGCGTTCTAAAAAATATTATTCAGCAACAGTTCCCTTCACTTTGACAACGATTGTCTGGATTTTATCTTCGACAGAAACATTGATCGTTACTGATTTTTCAAATGGTCCGAGATTCCCTTTCGGATTATAAGTAGCTGTAATTTTTCCGGTTTTTCCGGGTTCTATCGGTTCTTTCGTCCACTCCGAAGTTGTGCAGCCGCAAGAAGCCCTTACTTCACTTAATATAATAGGAACTTTTGTCGTATTTATAATTGTAAAAACGGCGTTAACGTTACTACTATCTTCTTTTATCGTGCCGAAATCATGGATGGTTTTATCCACTGCAACTTTTCCATCTTCAGCTGTAGGCAAAACATTGGCATTTGCCATCGCACAAAAACCCATTAAAACGGAAATATTCAACACATACTTTAAAAATCTTTTTCTTAACATAACTTTCATTGTTCTAAAATTATTAATATAAATAAGCGTATTGGTTGTGCAAAGGTATAATAAAATTTGCATATAAACAGACTTATAGGCTATTTTAACGCTTTGTTTTATATAATAAACAAATTTTATTTAACGAAATTCCGGTAATTTATTGACTAAATTCCGGTCTCCGAAAGCATTATCCACACGGGCAATATCGACCCAGAATTTGTTGTCGCGAATCCATTCCAAAGGAAAGGCCGCTTTGCTTCTCGGATAGACGTGGCGCCATTCGTCGGCGCAAACTTCGTATTGGGGATGTGGCGCATTGATTAGCACATTGTCCGTTTTGTCCGCTTTGCCGGCGGCAATTTCTTCTATTTCCGCCCGAATAGTCAGCATGACTTCGACGAAACGATCCAATTCGCAGGGACTTTCGCTTTCGGTCGGCTCGATCATCAACGTTCCATGAACCGGAAAAGATAAAGTAGGAGCGTGAAATCCGAAGTCAATCAAGCGTTTGGCAATATCCGTTTCGGTTACTCCCGCATAATCTTTGATGTTCCGGCAATCCAGAATCAACTCATGCCCTACCCTACCCTGCACGCCTTTGTAAACGATGCCGAAGGCATTTCCCAATCGGGCAGCCAGATAATTAGCGTTCAAAATAGCAATTTCAGTGGCTTTAGTCAATCCTTCGACGCCCATCATGCGGATGTATCCGTAAGTGATGGGCAGGATGCCCGCACTACCGAAAGGCGAAGCAGCAACGGTATTCAGGAAAGAATCGTCCGCTACCGGATGGGACGGAAGGAAGGGAATCAAATGGCGGGCGGTACAAATCGGGCCTTCGCCGGGGCCGCCTCCGCCGTGGGGACTTGCAAATGTTTTGTGCAAATTCAGATGACAGACATCGGCGCCGATGAAACCGGGATTGGTCAGTCCGACTTGGGCGTTCATGTTTGCGCCGTCCATGTAAACCTGTCCGCCGTTGGCATGAATGATTTTACACATTTCTACGATATTTGTCTCGAAAATCCCGTGGGTAGAAGGATAGGTAATCATCAAAGCAGCCAGCGAATCTTTATGTTCTTCGGCTTTTGCCCGTAAATCTTCGATGTCGGTATTTCCCAACTCATCGGTTTTGATGTTGACGGGAACGAACCCGGCTTGAACGGCGCTTGCCGGATTGGTGCCGTGTGCGGAAGCGGGTACCAAAACAATGTTCCGTTGCGCTTGTCCGTTGTGTTCATGGAATTTACGGATAGTTACCAAACCTGCATATTCGCCTGCCGCACCCGAATTGGGCTGGAAACTGACGCCGGGCAAACCGGTAATGGTAGCCAGATAATCCGACAGGTTTTCAATCAGTTCCCGGTAGCCTTCCGTCTGTTCCTGAGGCGCATACGGATGTATATTGGCCAGGCCGGGCAAGTGAAGCGGCAACATTTCAGCCGCCGCATTCAGTTTCATGGTGCATGAACCCAAGGAAATCATCGAATGAGTCAAAGATATGTCTTTTCGTTCCAACCGTTTGATATAACGCATCAATTCGGTTTCCGTACGATAGGAATTAAACACCGGATGCGTCAGATAGGCGCTTGTACGCAGAAAACGGGCGTCGAAATAAATTTTGCCGGGAATTTCCTTATCCAAAGTTTTTTCCGATTGGATAGCGCTTGCAAAAATATACAGCAGAACGCCGATGTCTTCCGGTTGAGTCGTTTCGTCAACGCTGAGGCCGACATATTGTTCATCGTTGTAATAACGGAGATTTACCTTACATTCGAGCGCCGTTTCCCGCAAGACATCCAACGATGCTCGTTCCGGCAAACGGATTTTCAAGGTGTCGAAGAAATTTTTATTTTCCTGAATGTAACCCAAATCAGCAAGTTCTTTAGACAAAAATCCCGCATGGACGTGTACTTTTTCCGCAATGGCTTTCAGTCCGTCCGGCCCGTGGTAAACGGCATAGAATGAAGCCATTGTGGCTAACAAAGCCTGAGCGGTGCAAATGTTGGAGGTCGCTTTTTCGCGTTTAATATGTTGTTCGCGGGTTTGCAAAGCCATTCGGTAAGCCGTTTTTCCATAAGCGTCTTTGGATATGCCGATAATTCTTCCGGGTATAATCCGTTTGTATTCGTCTTTGGCGGCCATGTATGCGGCAGAAGGTCCGCCGTAAAACATAGGTATTCCGAAACGCTGGGAGCTTCCGAAAACGACGTCGGCTCCCCATTCGCCGGGAGGCGTCAGGATACAGAGACTTAACAAGTCGGCGGCGACAGCCGTTTTAGCTCCGGCCGCAGCGGCGCGGGCTACGAATTCCGTATAGTCTTCTATGGAACCGTCCGCATTGGGATATTGCACGATAGCGCCGAAAACTTTATCGGTAAAAGCGTATGTTTTGTAATCGCCTTTGTGCAGTTCAATGCCATGGGAAGCTATCCGCGTTTGTATCACAGCGAGTGTAGAGTCGAAGATTTTTTCATCGACGAACAGAATATTGGCGTTGTTCGCGACTTGTTCGCGGCTTCTGGCGCCGAAAAGCATGTGAGCGGCTTCGGCGGCGGCGGTCGCTTCGTCGAGCAGGGAGCAATTGGCCAACGGCAAAGCGGTCAAGTCGCAAATCATGGTTTGGAAATTGAGTAGGGCTTCCAACCGTCCCTGTGAAATTTCGGCTTGATAAGGCGTGTAGGACGTGTACCAAACGGGATTTTCAAATACATTGCGGATAATTGCGGCGGGCGCTTCCGTGTCGTACCAACCCATGCCGATGTAGGAAGTGAAAACTTCGTTTTGGGAAATAATTTCAGCGATATGTTCGGAATATTCGCGTTCGGTCATGGCTTCCGGCAATTCCAAAGTTTGTTTCAGTCGGATGTTTTGAGGAATTGTTTCGTCGATGAGTTGTTTCATACTCGAAACGCCTATGGCGGCTAACATTTTTTCCTCTTCTTTTTCATTTACGCCGATGTGGCGGGTTGCAAAATTGTTTGTCATAATTATTTTGTTATTAAAACGGGCAAAAGGTACAAGGCAAAAGGCAAAAGAGATACTTGTTCTTTCGCCTTTCGTCTTTTGCTTTTACCCTGTATAGGGATTATGTTTTTTTTCCTCGCCAACGGTCGAAGTTTCCTCGTGTCCGGGGTAAACGACCGTATTGTCGGGTAGGGTCAGCAGTTTGTTTCTAATAGATTGTATTAGTTCTTCGTAATCGCCTCCCCATAAATCCGTCCGCCCGATACCGAA
Source organism: Dysgonamonadaceae bacterium (assembly GCA_031271125.1). Lineage (GTDB taxonomy): Bacteria > Bacteroidota > Bacteroidia > Bacteroidales > Azobacteroidaceae > Azobacteroides. The sequence continues at coordinate 23,381 of JAISWH010000145.1, read as the reverse complement.
CCGGAACAGGGCGTCGCCGGTGAAGACACAAGCGTCTTTTTCGGAATAAAACGAAAGGCTTCCGGGGGAATGTCCGGGTGTTGATAAGGCTTCCATGCGGGTGTTTCCGAAAGAGATAATTTCTTTATCTTCAATATATTGTTCGGCAAAAACAGTATCGTATTTGAAAGTAGAGAATCCGAATTTCACGATACCTTCTTTCAGGCCGGGCATTGTTTCGTCTGCCGGATTATATTCGGGTTTTAATCCGTAAGTTTCGTAAAGAAAATGGTTTCCTAAAATATGGTCGAAATGCAGATGCGTATTCAAAACATGTTTCAATGTAAGTCCTTTTTCACGGATAAAATCCGATAGTTGTTTCTTTTCGCCGTCGGTGTAGGCGCCGCAATCAATGACGACCGCTTCTTTTGTTTCGTCATACAAAAGGTAAGTGTTTTCCCGTACCGGATTGAAAACAAAAACTTTTATTTGTAACATAATTAGTTGTTCTTATTTGCGCTGCAAAGGTAACGACTTTTTATTACATAAACCAAACTAAATCGGCGAATCGTTCGTTATCTGGAAAATAGTTATTATTTTTGCAAAAATATTAATTCCACTAAGAAAATGATGCATGAAAAGAAGAGATTTTTTAAGGGCGGGAGGAATTGCATTGACGGGAAGTCTTGCATTTCCCGATTTGATGTATGCTCAAATGAATAAAGAAAAAGATGCATTGGTAATGATGTTAAATCATTTTAATGTAACGGAAAGCGATTTGAGGAAAGTAATGGCCGTCGCTTTGGAGAAAGGCGGCGATTATGCCGATTTGTTTTTTGAACATACATTTTCCAACTCGTTGGTTTTGCAAGACCGCGCCGTAAACCGCGCTTTTTCGAATATTGATTATGGCGTAGGAATCCGTGTTGTATCCGGCGACCAGCAGGGATACGCTTTTGTTGAGAACACTGATGTAAACGAGATGATTAAAGCGGCGAGGGTGGCTTCCCGTATCTCAAACGGTACGGCCAAAACACCGCCTGTCAAGGTCGACGAAAAGACTTTCAAGACGCATTATCCCATCCTGAAATCATGGGAAGATGAATCCGTCAAAGATAAAATGCCTTATCTTCAAAAACTGAATGACCGGATTTTTGAATTGGATTCGCGGATAATCAAAGTGAATGCCTCGATAAATGACGCCACATCGTACATCCTTTATTACAATTCCGAAGGCCTGTTTTGTCATGACATTCGCCCGATGATTCAACTCTATGGCGGTTGTGTGATGCAACAAGGCGATAAAATCGAAAACGGCTATTCGTCGCGGGCTGCGCGGAAAGATGTTTCTTTCCTTTCCGGCGCTGTGATAGAAGAAATTGCACAGGAGGCCGTGGCAAAAACGGCGATTATGTTCGACGCCGTAAAACCGAAAGGAGGAGAAATGCCTGTCGTAATGGCTGCCGGAGGTTCGGGTATCCTGCTGCACGAAGCCATCGGCCACGCTTTCGAAGCTGATTTTAACCGGAAAAACGTTTCTATCTTTTCCGATAGATTGGGTAAAATAATCTGTGATAAAAACATCAATGTAGTCGATGACGGAACCATTGATTTTGACCGGGGTTCCATCAATTTCGACGACGAAGGGATAGGAGTGCAAAAAACCTATATCGTGAAAAACGGCGAATTGGCTTCTTACCTGCACGACCGCATCAGCGCGAAACATTATGGAGTCGAACCTACCGGAAACGGACGCCGTCAATCGTTCCGTTACATACCGATTCCCCGTATGCGCAGTACATACATGGAAAACGGAAATTGCACGCAAGACGATATTATTGCAAACGTGAAAAACGGTATTTTCGTAGATACTTTCACAAACGGACAGGTTCAAATCGGAGCCGGCGATTTTACTTTCTTTGTCAAAACCGGTTACCTGATTGAAAACGGGAAATTAACCCAACCGATCAAGGATATCAATATCATTGGAAACGGCCCGAAAGCTTTGGCCGCTATTACGATGGTAGGTAATAACTTAAAGATTGATCAAGGTTCGTGGACTTGCGGGAAAAACGGGCAAGGTTGTCCGGTTTCGCAAGGTTTACCCACAGTATTAGTAAAACAATTAACGGTAGGAGGCGTTTAATTATGATTTCACAAGCACATAAAGAATTAGCCCAATGGGCATTAAAATACGCGTTAGACAAAGGTTGTTCCGATGCCGGTGTGAGGATTTATTCCGAAACCGAAAGTTCTTTTGAATACAGGGATACACAGTTGGATAAACTGGAACAATCGTCGGGAAACGGCATGACAATCCGGATCTACGTGGACGGAAGACATTCTTCATATTCGACGAACAGGCTGGATAAAAAAGAATTGGAAAAATTCATTGCCAACGGGATTGAAGCAACACGATTTTTAGCCAAAGACGAATTTCGTAAATTGGCCGATCCAAGCCGCCTGTACAAAGGAGACGGAAAAGGTTTGGACTTGTATGATAAGGATATAGATAACATTTCGGTAGATGAAAAATTGGCTTTAATCAAAAACAATGTAAACGAAGTTTATAAAACCGATGAACGCCTGATTTCCGTTTCCGCCGGTTATTCCGATGGAACGGCAAGCTCCTGTCACATTACGTCAAACGGTTTTAAAGGAGAGACTGAAACAACTTATTTCAATCTTTCGGCCGAAACCTCCATGAAAGGAGCCGGCGACGCGCGCCCCGAATCCTATTGGTACGATTCCGCCATCAATTGGGATAAACTGCAGAAGCAAGGAATTGGTAAAACCGCTTACGAAAGGACTTTGCGAAAACTCGGACAAGAAAAAATCGAAAGCGGCGTCTTCCCGATGATTGTGGATAATTTATCCATCAGCCGTTTATTATCTCCTGTAATTTCAGCTATGTACGGAAGTGCGATTCAACAAAAATCGTCTTTCCTGATCGACAAATTAGGCCAACCGATTATTTCGGATAAAATTACGATTGTCGACGATCCGCATATCAAAAACGCCCGCGGCGCACGATGGTTTGACGAAGAAGGTGTGGCTACCCGCAAGGCCGATATTATCAGAAACGGCGTTTTGGATATGTATTTCATTGATACTTATTACAGCGGAAAATTGAATATGGAACCAACCATACAATCGCCGTCTATCCTCACCATGAATCTCGGTATTCGCGATCTTGAGCAGATAATTACATCTATCGACAAAGGAATATGGGTAACCGGATTCAACGGCGGAAACAGCAACAGCACGACCGGCGATTTTTCGTTCGGAATAGAAGGATTCCTGATTGAAAACGGGAAAGCCGTCAAACCGGTAAATGAAATGAATATCACCGGTAACTTGCTGACACTTTGGAGTCATGTGCTTGAGATCGGGAATGATCCGCGTACCAATTCCAGTTGGCGGATTCCTTGTGTTTTGTTCGATAAAGTCAATTTTAGCGGGAAATAGTACTGTTTATTTTGTGACAATGCCTAAAGCACGCCCATTTCAAGCATTTCTATAATCCGCTCGGTAGCGGCATCTTTGCCTTTGGGGTCCCAGTTCGATTTAAGGCTGGCCCCAAACATTCCGGCAAAAATATTCCAAAATCCTGCGCGAAAAGGGCCTAAAAAAGCTTTTACCAAATTGTAGGAAGTTTGGTTACACTCGCGATCTATCAATTTTATCAACAGTTTTCCCTGAGACAGGGTCATCTTTTTGAGCACCGGCTTATATTCTTTAAATAGATCGTCTTCCATGCGGGACAAATGTTTTCGCCGTTCTTCCTCAGTCGGCATAGTCATTATGTATTCGTATGTTTCGATAAGCGTTGCATAAATCATTTTGGCATAAGGCAAAGTTTTTTTTACATCCCGCACCATTTTCTGATATTTTGCGTCTTCCGAAAAACGCCTGTATACTTGAGGCGGATAAACATATATATCATTCATAACCAGCGTTTTTATAGAATCTCCTCCATCTACGGCATAAGCCGGAATACTCGATTTGAAAGAATTCTGAGCTGCTGTTTTTGTGCCGAAAGCGCAAAAAATAAAAAGGATTAATGATATATAAAGTTGTTTCATGCTACAAAAATAGTATTCTGTAATGAAAAGTACAAAAATTTTTTTATTATCTTTCCTCTGTAAAAAAACTTTTTTCATTTGCACGTGCTTGGAAAACCGAGATTTTTCATCTAATTTTGTAATACGATTTCTCAATGGAAATATTTACATTAGTATATATCATATTAAACGGTCATGAACAAACAACTTTTTTTAGGTGACGAAGCCATTGCTCAAGCTGCTATTGACGCCGGTTTGTCCGGTGTTTATTCTTATCCCGGAACACCTTCGACGGAAATCACCGAATATATTCAAAACGCTGTGAAGAAGGAGCATATTCCGTTTTTACACGCCGTGTGGTGCAGCAATGAAAAGACGGCCTTGGAAACGGCTTTGGGCATGTCGTACGCCGGCAAACGGACGCTTTCGTGTATGAAGCACGTGGGACTGAATGTGGCTGCCGATGCTTTCATGAACATCGCCATGACGGGAATTAACGGAGGAATGATTATTGTCACAGCCGACGATCCTTCCATGCATTCTTCTCAAAGTGAACAGGATAACCGGGTATATGGGAACTTTGCCATGATACCGGTATTCGAACCGTCCAACCAACAGGAAGCCTACGACATGGTTTACGAAGGTTATGATTTATCGGAAAAACTGGGTTATCCGATTCTGCTCCGTATAACGACTCGTATGGCACATTCCCGTGCAGGTATTGTCACACGGGACAAGAAACCGCAAAATCCCATTCGATTGGAAAAAGAAGCAAAATCGAAATATATCCTGTTGCCCGCTAACGCGAGAAACCGTTTTAAGATATTAATTGAGAAACAAAAAGCGTTTCTGGAAGCGTCGGAAAATTCCAAGTATAATTGGTTTAGCCCGCACCCCTCCAAAGGGGGGACTTCGGGGAAAATAACTTTTCCGACTTTTTCAACCGAAGTCGCCCCCCCTTCGGTGGGGATGGGGGGTGTAGGCATCGTCGCCTGCGGCCTTGCCTTCAACTATCTACAAGAGAATTTTCCCAATGGTTTTGAAAATCCGGTACTGAAAATCAGCCAATACCCGTTACCCCAAAAACAGCTGCTGCAATTGGCGGAAGCCTGCGATGAAATCCTGGTTTTGGAAGATGGTTTCCCTGTGGTAGAAGAACAGTTAAAAGGCTATTTGGGAATCGGTTTGAAAGTTCACGGACGCTTGGATGGAACGCTGCAACGCGATGGCGAACTCACCCCCGACAAAGTCAGGAAAGCCCTTGGCCTGGAAGTAAATGCTCCGTATAATGTGCCGGAAATAATTGCCCCTAGACCGCCCGCCCTCTGCGCCGGCTGCGGTCATCGTGATGTCTACGACGCTTTGAATGAGGCGCTTAAAGAATACAAAGACGCTAAGATTTTTAGCGACATCGGATGTTATACTTTGGGCGCTTTACCGCCATGGCAAGCTATTGATTCTTGTATAGATATGGGCGCATCCATTACCATGGCGCGAGGTGCAGCCGACGCCGGGATTTTCCCCTCTGTAGCGGTTATCGGCGACTCGACTTTCACCCATTCCGGCATGACCGGTTTGCTGGATTGCGTCAATGCGAATGCGAATGTGCTGATTATTATTTCCGATAATGAGACGACAGGCATGACGGGCGGTCAGGATTCGGCGGCTACCGGAAGGATTCATGATATTTGCAAAGGTATCGGTGTTCATCCCGACCATTTACATGCCATTGTCCCTCTGAAAAAAAATCACGAAGAACTCAAAGCGATAATACGAAAAGAAATTGAATATCAAGGTGTTTCGGTCATTGTTCCTTGCAGGGAATGTATTCAAACACATGCGCGGAAAGTGCGGAAAAAATCATGAACATTATGAAAACAGACATTATATTAACCGGAGTAGGCGGTCAAGGTATTCTTTCCATTGCGGCGGTAATCGGTGAAGCTGCTTTGGAAGACGGACTTTATATGAAACAATCCGAAGTGCACGGCATGAGTCAGCGCGGGGGCGATGTGCAGTCGCATCTCCGCATCAGCGACCGGCCTGTGGCTTCCGACTTAATTCCTTTAGGCAGTGCGGATATCATCATTTCCCTCGAACCGTTGGAGGCTTTGCGTTATTTGCCTTATTTGAAAAAAGACGGTTGGATTGTCGCCAATTCCAAACCTTTTGAGAATATCCCCAATTATCCCGATATGGAAAAAGTGATGGCGGAGTACGACAAACTGTCTCACACGGTTCTTCTCGACGTGGAACAAATAGCCAAAGATTTGGGAGCCTTGCGTTCGAGCAATGTTATCTTGTTGGGAGCTGCCTCGCCGTATCTTCCGATTGATTTTTTCAAATTGGAAAATGGGATACGGAATATTTTCGGCAGAAAAGGCGAGAATGTGGTTGAAATGAATCTGAAGGCTTTGCGGGCGGGGGCAGTTAAGGCTTGACGTGATAAACTATTTTTTTCGCTTCTTCCACCGGATTTTCCGCCTGCAAAATTGTTGAAGACATAGCTATTCCCGTTACGCCCGCGTTTAATAATGCGGGAATATCGTTGGCCGTGATTCCGCCGACAGCAAAAACAGGCAGGTTAATTCCTTGATTACGACATTGTTCCGTAATTTGTTTGTATCCGGATAAGCCGAGTACGGGACTTAAGTTTTTCTTCGTCGTCGTAAACCTGAAAGGACCTAACCCGATGTAATCCACACCTTCGGCGTTCAGGCGTCGAATATCGTCAAACGTGTTGGCTGTCCCGCCGATAATGAAATTCTTGCCTAAGATTTTGCGGGCTTCACGGGGCGGCATGTCCGATTTCCCCAGATGGACGCCTGCGGCGCCGATTCGCCGGCAGATTTCCACATGGTCGTCGATGTAAAGATCGGCTCCGTATTGCCGGCAAAGTTCATTAGCGATAATTCCCGTTTGTTCGACTTCCTGAAGCGGCGCTTCTTTCATGCGAAGTTGAATCATGCGGCAACCGCCTTTCAATGCGATTTCTACCGATTGAAGACAGGTATAACGTTCGGTTTGATGCGTGATGAATAACAGTCCGCCTTCCTGCAAGCCGGCTCTTCTGCAAGCCGCTTGTAGCAGGTCGAATCGTTCACTGAGGGCATTTTCGTTTTTGTCTTCCGGAAAATTTCCCCATAAAGCGCCTATTACGGCTACACCTCCGAATCCGTATTTGCCTACAATAGAGATATTTTCCCGGCCAATTCCGCCTAAGGCAACGACTTGTTTGCGGATTAATCCGGCAGATCCGGCATTGAATAAATCTTCCGAAGTGAAAGCCTGCGTATAACCGGTTTTGGAAATGCTGTCAAAAACCGGACTAAGAAAAACATAGTCAAATCCGGTGATGTTTTCCAATTCCCGGATGGAGTGGCAGGAACGGGAAAGCGAACACGCGACCCGCGCCGGTCGTTCGGGATTCCGGCCGTTCAGATGAATGCCTTTCAGACGGAACGTATTTATCAGCGGGAAATGGTCGTGCAAAACAATCCGGTCGTGAAACCGTTCGTCGATTTGCCGGATCAGATTTTTTAATTCGACCTCCGTTGAAGCGGGTTTTCGCAGATGTAAGGTTTCCATTCCCCGCTCAAACAAGGCGTTCAGGGCAGGAGCTTCTCCTTCATAAAAATGCTCTGTTGTGATAATAATTAATTTCATCGCTTATCCTCCCGATACGGCATGGATTAACATCAGTTCCATCTTGTCCGTCAGAATCGTTTTTTTCCATTGGTCTTTCGGGACGACATTGTAATTAATAGCAATCGCGATGCCTTCCGGTTTTAAATTCAGGCTTGCGACAAAAGCGGCGAGCGTCGTGTTGTCTTCCACCGCATACGGTTTATCATTTAATATCACTTCCATACGTTTAGTTTTCAATTTTCAGTTTCTTCATCCGTTTCGGATTAAAGAAATGATTTACCGGGCCATAACCTTTTCCTGTAATTAACATGCGTCCGTTTCGGATAGCAAAATAAGTATACGCTTTTGCAAGCCGGACGGCGTCTTCCAAATCCCTGCCCAATGCGAGATATGCGGCAATGGACGAAGATAAAGTGCAGCCTGTGCCGTGCAGATTTTTAGACTCGATACGAGTTAAATTGAAAACGGCGCCTGTTTTTTTTTGAGGACTGAAAAGTATGTCCGTTGATTTTTCTTTCAAAAAATGTCCGCCTTTGATCAAAACCGCACGGCAACCTTGTTCGATCATGATTTCCGCCGCTTTTTGAAAATCGGCTTCCGTTTGAATCGTGATTCCGGAAAGCGTTTCCGCTTCGGAAATATTCGGGGTGATAAGCATCGACCTTGTAAACAGATATTTACGGAAGGCTTCGGTGATACCGGAATCCGTCAGGCGTGCACCGCTGGTTGCCACCATTACCGGATCGACAATCACATTTTTCAAATTGTAACGATCGATAACGGATGCAACGGTTTCGATAATTTCGGGAGTAGGAAGCATACCGGTTTTGAGGGCGTCGACGGTCATATCATCCAATACGGCTTCGGCTTGTTGGCGAACAATCGCCGGCGACATCGTTTCGATGGCTCTTACTTCTTGCGTATTCTGAGCGGTGACGGCAGTGATGACCGATGCGCCGAATACGCCCAACGCCGAAAATGTTTTCAAATCAGCCTGGATGCCTGCGCAACCTCCGCTGTCGGAACCTGCAATGGTTAATGCTGTCGGGTATCTTTTTTCCATATTTTTATAAGTAAACGAATAATCTCGTAATTCATAATTCGTAATTATATAATGTCCCCAACAGTTCTATTTCCTTCGGATCGAAAGGAGTAGCCTGATAAACATAATAATTCAGCCAATTTTTGAACATGAGATGGGCATGAGCGCGCCACCGTACACAAATTTCTTTTCCGGAATCGTTGTCCTTGTAATAATTGACCGGCATTTCGATCGGAAGACCTTTGGCAAGGTCGCGTTTGTATTCGTGATGCAAAGTTTCGGGAGCGTATTCGGAATGTCCGGTGAGGAAAATTTCCCGTCCGCCGCGCGACATGACGAGGTAAACGCCGGCTTCCGCCGATTCGGAAAGCAGACTTAACGCGGGATTTTTAAGAATATCTTCCCGGCGGATTTCGGTATGCCGGCTGTGAGGCACATAAAATTCGTCGTCAAATCCGCGAAAAAGCGATATGCCCGGATGATTAAGCGTATGTTTGAATATGCCGAATTTTTTCTTATCCAAAGGATATTTGTTAATCCCGTGAAAATGGTACAAACCGGCTTGCGCTCCCCAGCAAATGTACAAAGTCGAGGTGACGTGCCCGGCAGCCCAATCCATTATTTCCGTCAATTCTTTCCAATAGGTTACATCCTCAAAATCAAGTGTTTCGACAGGAGCTCCCGTGATAATCATTCCATCGTAATTTTCCTTGCGAATATCATCAAAATTCCTGTAAAAAGTAGCCAAATGTTCCGGAGGCGTATGCTTGCTTTCATGCGTTTTCATTTTTACCAAATCCACTTCTACTTGAAGCGGACTGTTGGAAAGCAAACGCACAAAATCCGTTTCGGTTACGATTTTTACAGGCATGAGATTCAACAACGCTACTTTCAGGGGACGAATGTCCTGAGTAGAAGCGCGTAAGTTGTCCATCACAAAAATATTTTCTTTTTTGAGAATCTCAACGGCTGGTAAATTATAGGGTATATTGACCGGCATATTTTATAGTATTAATTTTTTATTTGTTTATTTCATATTACCCCTTAACCCCCTGCGGGGGGATTGTCACAGCAACATATTCATACTCGCTGCCCCAACTCCCCCTTCAGGGGGCTGGGGGTAATTTACCAAATATCTTTCCGCTTCAATCGCTGCAATACAGCCGCTTCCAGCCGCGGTAACCGCTTGCCTGTAATACGGATCGGCGACGTCGCCGGCTGCAAAGACGCCCGGAATCGCTGTTTTAGTACTTCTTCCCTTCGTTTTGATATAGCCTGTTTCGTCTAATTCCAGATAGTCTTTGAAAACAGTGGAATTGGGCGTATGTCCGATAGCCAAGAAAAATCCATCGATGGCAATGTCGAATTTTTCTTCTTGCGGCGTGCCTGCGCGCCGCACTAAATGAGCGCCTTCCACCGTTTTTTCCCCGAATAATCCCAAGGTATTCGTGTTGAACAATATTTCTATTTTCGGATGATTCAATATCCTGTCCTGCATGATTTGTGCGGCGCGCAAATGATCTTTCCGAACAATCATATACACTTTTTCCGCTAATCCGGCCAGATAAACGGCTTCTTCGCAAGCAGTGTCGCCGCCGCCGACGATAGCAACGGTTTTTTTGCGGTAAAAAAATCCGTCGCAAACGGCGCAGGCCGAAATGCCCATTCCGGCGTATTTGGTTTCGTCGGGAATTCCTAAGTATTTGGCGCTCGCACCGGTACAAATAATCAGTGTTTCCGTTTCGATTTGTTTTTCGCCATCTATGATTATTTTGTATGGCGATTTTGATAAATCACAACCGGTGGCAATGCCCGGACGAATGTCGGCGCCAAACCGGAGGGCTTGTTTTTTCAGGTCTTCCATCATTTCCAAACCGCTCACTCCGTCGGGATATCCTGGGAAATTTTCGATTTCATTCGTAGTTGTCAATTGTCCTCCGGGTTGAATCCCTTCATACAAAACCGGAGATAAATTGGCGCGGGAAGCATAGATGGCGGCTGTGTAACCCGCTGGGCCTGAGCCGATAATTAAACATTTTACTTTTTCCATGTTTTTAATTGAGAATTACTTCTGTTATTTTTACCCCCATTTCAAACTCACTACTCCAACTCCCCCTTTAGGGGGCAGGGGGGGTAATCTCTCACCTCAAGTCAATGATTTCAACATCAGGATATTGTGTGTTGTCGAAAACAAATTGACTGTCGGAAAAGTTTTGTTTTGTTTGATATTTGTTAATATAGATGATATTTTCGATTTTGTTTTTATAAAAAATATGAAAAGAAACCGGAAAATAGTCGGTAGTATTGATTTGTATTGTGATTTGAGAAATTTCCCCTTTTTGAGGGAAAATATTTACTTCCTGCACTTTACGCATCTTGATGTCGGTTTTTGTTCCCACATACTTATAATTGCAATTTTTCTTATAGATTGCAAAAATAGATTTGGGATTCAAGGCTTGAATTTCCTCGCTGGCGGGCTGGGTAACGTTCACTTCTTCGTAGGATTTCCGGTAAATCCATTGCGTTTTCCCGTCGAAATAAATATTTTGGTCGGGCGTATCAATTTTGAATTTATTCCCTTTCATCAGAATGGTTCCGTCGAAAGCCTGACTTGCCTTGTTTATTTCGTCTTTGATATTCAGCGTGAAATAAGCCGAAACGTCACCGGCCTGCTCAAGGGCTACCGACGATTTATCCAATAATTCCTTCGCTTTCGCGTCTTTTTGGGACATAGCTGGTGTAAAAAGGGCGGTGCTTAAAACTAGTATAGTTATAATTTTCTTCATTAAAATCTTTTTCCCTTATTGTATGTTTTAATTAATCATTATTTCATCGCATCCAATCTCTGCCTCAGTTGGTATTCATCCAAAATATACACGTCGCGAGGTTTGCTGCCTTGCGTAGGCCCGACAATGCCGGCCTGTTCCAACTGATCCATCAACCGCCCCGCACGGTTATAGCCAATCGAGAATTTCCGCTGAATCAATGAAGTTGAACCTTGTTGATGGGCTACAATCAATTGTGCGGCTTCCTCAAACATGGGATCACGGTCTTCCGGATTAAAATCAGCCGTAGACTTATCCCTGCTTTCCCCTACATATTCGGGCAGTATAAACGCCGTCGGATAAGCGGGTTGACTTCCGATAAATTTTGAAATACGTTCCACTTCGGGCGTATCCACAAAAGCGCATTGGACGCGAACCATATCGCTTCCCTGAAAAAACAGCATATCGCCCCGTCCAATCAGTTGGTTAGCGCCCTGACCGTCGAGAATGGTTCGCGAGTCGATGGACGAGATGACGCGGAAAGCGACTCGCGCCGGGAAATTCGCCTTGATGGTTCCCGTGATAATGTTGGTGGTCGGCCTTTGGGTAGCGATAATCATGTGAATACCCACAGCGCGCGCTTTTTGGGCAATACGGGCAATGGGTAACTCGATTTCCTTTCCGGCCGTCATGATTAAATCGCCAAATTCGTCGATAATGACGACGATGTAAGGCATGAATTTATGACCTTTCTGCGGATTCAAGCGGCGATTGATAAATTTCTCGTTGTATTCCTTCACATTCCGCGAACCGGCTTTTTCCAATAATTCGTAACGGGAGTCCATTTCTTCCGTCAGGGAGTTGAGCGTATCAATTACCTTGGTGAAATCGGTGATGATCGGTTTTTCGACGTCGGGAAGTTTAGCCAGGAAATGTTTTTCAATGGCCGAATAAATTGTAAATTCAACCATTTTGGGATCAATGAGTACGAATTTGAGTTCGGCCGGATGTTTTTTGTACAGCAGCGAGGTGATGGCAGCGTTCAGGCCTACGGATTTTCCCTGTCCGGTTGCGCCTGCGACCAGCAAGTGCGGCAATTTGGCCAAATCGACCATAAACACTTCATTCGTAATGGTGCGTCCCAAAGCAATCGGCAATTCGTAACTGGATTCCTGGTATTTCCGGGACGAAATAATCGAATGCATGGATACGATTTGCGGGTCTTTGTTCGGGACTTCAATGCCGATAGTTCCTTTTCCGGGCATAGGCGCAATGATGCGGATGCCCAAAGCCGCCAGGTTCATGGCGATGTCATCTTCCAGGTTGCGGATTTTGGCGATGCGGATACCGTCTTCGGGAATAATTTCGTAAAGCGTGACTGTCGGCCCAACCGTCGCTTTGATGGATTTTATTTTTATTCCGTAATTTTCAAGCGTTTGGATAATCCGGTTTTTGTTGTTGTTTTGTTCGGTCATATCCACCTGCGTATCGGTTTGATTGTATTTTTTCAACAAATCAACCGAAGGTAGCTGGTATTTGGATAAATCGGCTGTCGGGTCGTAAACGCCGAGTTCCTGTAACAAATAATCGGCTTCCTCCTCGCCGTAACCGGCAGAAATATTCGGAGCAGGATGGGGTTCCTGTTTATCCTGTTTTTCCGGATAAACGGGAAAAGGTATTTCCTCCTCATCCGCTTTGGGAATGATTACCTCAAAATCATTATCAACAACCGAATTATGCGGTTTTTCCGGCTTTTTTTGAATATCCGGTTTTGGATCAGCAATTATAAAATCAGGATCTTCCTGTTTCGGATCTTGCCTTTCCGGTTTTGTTTTCTTCTTAGTTTTCCGGATAAAAGAAAAGAGTTTTCGCAGAACCGGAATAGAAGTGAAAAGTTTCCGTACAAACGGAATCGTTCCATTGGAAATAAAAATCATAATAATGATAAAAACCAGCAGGATAACGAGGAAAGTTCCCGGAGCGCCGAGATTGAGCGTCACGATTTCCGTCAATTTAAGTCCGTGTCTTCCCCCGATATAGATAGCCGTATCTCGAAAAAGATTTCCAAAGAAGAACGACAGGGCAAGCGAGGTCCAAATGGTGAGTACGGAGCAGACAATGAAATATTTAAGCAGGTTCACGTATTTGGCTTTCATCAAACGTAAACCGGTGAACATCAGGAATAAAAGCAGAAAGATAGTCGCAACGCCGAATCCTTCGTTCAACAGGATATTGCTGAGAATAGCGCCTCTGGATCCCGTCCAGTTTTCGATTCCGCCGATATGTTTCCAGTGAAACAACGAAAGTCCTTCTATCCGGCTTTGGTCGGCGGCGCCCGAAAAGAAAAATGAAGCGACGGCAATTACCGCATAGACCGAAAACATCAAAAAAACCAGACCCAGCACAAAGTGGGTCGCCTCGCTTTTGAAAAACTGCTTAACTGCCGATGGTTCTTGTTGTTTATCTTTTTTATGTTGCATAAAAATCGGTGTTTTGATCGACAAAATTACAAAAAATATTCAAGTAATTATCATCTGGTTGAAATAAGCTGGTTTTTTGGGTGTAATTTTTTGTTTTTTTGGACAGGATGTCCCGTCCTATTATTGTGTTTTTTAACCGGAAAATATTAACTTTGCAAAAACTTTCAAACAATGAATTCAATTTTAGAAAACCGTCCCTTGTTGGCGGAACAAATCACAGATGTAGCAGAAGTTGCCGGTTATTTATGGCAAAAAGGCTGGGCGGAAAGAAACGGCGGAAACATAACCGTCAATATCACAGCCTGTGTCGACGACGAAATCAAATCCCTGAAAGCCATCAGCGAAGCGATTCCTGTCGGAAGAACTTTGCCGTTTCTGAAAGGATGTTGGTTTTTCTGCAAAGGTACTAACAAACGGATGCGCGATTTGGCGCGCCGTCCCATGGAAAACGGCGCTATTGTCCGCATCACGGAAGATTGCAGTCACTACGAGATTGTCGCCGACCGACCGGTAAAACCTACTTCCGAGATTATTTCGCATTTATCAATTCACAATTATTTGATTGGCAAAGGCTCATCCTACAAAGCCGTGCTGCATACCCATCCCACCGATTTGGTTGCTATGACGCACAATCCGGCTTTCTTACAAAAAGACGTGCTGAGCTATTTGTTATGGAGTATGATTCCCGAAACCAGGGCTTTTTGTCCGCGCGGATTGGGGATTATTCCTTATTCTTTGCCCGGATCGGGCGAATTGGCCGATGCGACCATCCGGGAATTGGACGAATACGATGTGGTCATGTGGGAAAAACACGGCGTTGTTTCCGTGAGCGACAACATCATGGAAGCTTTCGACATGGTGGATACCCTTTCCAAATCGGCTCAGATTTACTTTACGGCAAAAAGCATGGGCTTCGAACCGGAAAGAATAAGCCGCGAACAAATGAATGAATTGAAAACGGCTTTTCATTTGCCTAAATAGCAGGAAGAGTGAACGATGAACTTCACCCTTCACCGTTCACCCTTTTACTTCCAAAGCCAATGCTTCAGCTTCTTCTTTAGTAGGCGCTTCCGTATAAATACGGACAATCGGTTCGGTATTGGATTTTCTGAAATGCACCCATTTATCGGGAAAATCAACTTTCACGCCGTCGATATCATTCACGGGATATGCCGAATATTTCTTTTTGAGCGAGTTCAACAAAGCGTCTACATCCGTGTCGGGAGTCAATTCCAAGCGTTGTTTAGCCATAAAATAGGACGGATATTGCGCCCTCAGTTCGCTGACGGTTTTTCCGGATTTGGCCAACTGCGTCAGAAACAGTCCGATGCCGACCAAAGCATCACGCCCGTAATGCGATTCGGGATAAATGATCCCGCCGTTGCCTTCCCCGCCGATGACTGCGCCGGTCGCTTTCATTTTTTCAACGACATTCACTTCCCCAACGGCTGAGGCTGTGTAAGTCTTTCCATATCTGTCGGTTACATCTCGCAAAGCGCGCGTAGAACTTAAGTTGGAAACCGTATTCCCCGGCGTATGTTGCAGCACATAATCGGCCACCGAAACCAGGGTGTATTCTTCGCCGAACATTTCACCTTTTTCGGTAATAATCGCCAAACGGTCTACATCGGGATCGACCACAAACCCGGCGTCGGCTTTCCGGTTTTTTACTACTTGGGCGATTTCCGTCAAATGTTCGGGAAGCGGTTCGGGATTATGGGCAAAAACGCCCGTCGGTTCGTCGTTCAAAGCGATAATTTCTTTTACGCCCAAAGCTGTCAGCAAAGCCGGAAGTGCCAAGCCGCCCACCGAATTGACGGCGTCGAAAGCGACGGTAAACCCTGCTTTCCGAATGGCTTCGGCGTCCACCAATTGCAATGCCAGAACATGTTCCACATGTTTCTGCGTATAAGAATCATCTTTTTTGATTTTACCCAATTCATCCACGCCGGCAAAAACAAAAGATTCTTCTGCGGCAATTTTCAGTATTTCGTTGCCTTCGGCAGCGTTGAGGAACTCACCCTTTTCGTTCAGTAACTTTAAAGCGTTCCACTGTTTGGGATTGTGCGAAGCCGTCAGGATGACACCTCCTGCAGCCTTTTCCATCGTTACGGCCAATTCGGTTGTCGGCGTAGTTGCCAAACCGATGTCCGTCACATCAAAACCCATGCCGGTTAATGTTCCCGTAACCAATTCCTTAACCATTTCGCCGGAAATGCGTGCGTCCCGGCCGACTACAATGGTTTTGGAAGCGGGATTTTTTGAACGAATTAAAGTGGCGTAAGCCGCCGTAAATTTAACAATATCAAGCGGGGACAAACCTTCGCCCGCAAGACCTCCTATAGTTCCCCTGATTCCTGATATGGATTTTATAAGTGACATAAAAACAAGCGATTAATAGAAATTAGTATAAGTTACGCCTTTATAAAATACGGGATTAATGATTCCATAACTGACATTGTTATCCTCAGCCGAACCCAATGCCGACGGAATAAGGAGATCGACAACAGCATGTTCGCCGACATAAGATAAAGGATATACCCAACCGACACATACCAATGAACCGGAAACGGTATAACTTTGCTGCAAACCGTATTTGAAAGAAAAAGGATAAATCAAAGCGCTATTACTCCAATACGTTATGGAAGAATCGGACACGGCAATGTCGTGACGGTATTCATAGCGAACCGTAATTTCATCTACCAAAGGCGTTGCCCGTCGGCCGTTTCCCGAATCCACCACATGAATATACAAACCGTCGCTTGTCCTGAAATATTCTTTTTCCCCGAATATCCCGTTTTGGGGATATTCATTCAGGATTACCAAACCGTTTCTTTTGACATACCGGTCAATTGCCCTTTTTTCTTCCTGTAACCGTTCCTGCAAACTTTTTTGTTTGTCGCAGGAAGTCAGCGAATAGGTGAGTAAGGCAATCGACGTCAGAACGAAAATCAAAGTTTTTCTCATCTGTTATTAATTTTGCTGCAAATGTACGAAAAATTTCTTATCAACCTTCTAAAAATATTTTTAAATAAATAAAAACAAACTCAACGCCATCACTAACATTCCGGCAACAACGCCCGCAATCGAAAGATGATGTTTCCCATATTTCTCGGCAGCCGGCAACAACTCATCCAATGAAATGAAAACCATGATGCCCGAAACAATCGCCAAAATGATCCCATTGAGCGTCGGCGTCCAAAACCGGAAAAGGAAGATGAAAGCCAGAAGTGCGCCAAGCGGTTCGGACAATCCGGATAAAAAAGAATACCAAAAAGCCTTTTTACGACTGCCCGAAGCGTGATATATCGGCACGGCAACTGCAATCCCTTCGGGAATGTTGTGGATCGCAATCGCCACTGTAATCGGAATCGCAACATCCAAAGACGTCAAAGCGGAAGTAAAAGTAGCGACGCCTTCAGGGAAGTTGTGGATACCAATGGAAAGGGCGACCATCATTCCGGTGCGTTTCAGACTCGCTTCGCGCTGCATTTCCTCTACGCCGTGGGCTTCGTGCGGATTCACCTGTTCGGGAATGGCGAAGTCGATGACATTGATCAGGATAATACCCCCGAAAAAGGCCAAAATTAAGTACAAAGCTCCCCATTTTTCCCCGAAAGCCTCTGTCAATCCGGATAATGCCGTCGGCATCATTTCCATGAACGACACATAAATCATAATACCTGCCGAAAAACCCAAAGACAAACTGAGGAAATTCCTATTGGTTTTTTTAGCTAATAAAGCAATCCCGCTGCCGATGCCGGTCGATAATCCGGCAATAGCGGTCAGGAAGAAAGCAAATAATATATTGGAATTAACGAGCATAATCAGGTACAAGTTAAGAGTTAAAAACTAAGAGTTATAAGTGTCATAGCATAGTTCTTAAATTCTTAATTCTTAATTCTTAATTCTTAATTCTTAATTTTTACCAGGCAAACAAAGGATAATCTTTCATCATTGCATTTACCTTGGCGGCAACGGATTGAATCGCCGCTTCGTTTTCCACATTGGAAAGTACGGCGTCGATCAATTCCACAATATCGCCCATCGCCGGCTCTTTGAGGCCGCGCGTCGTGAGCGCCGGCGTACCGAAACGCAAACCCGAAGTTTGGAACGGCGAACGGCTATCGAAAGGCACCATGTTTTTGTTTGCCGTGATGTCTGCGCTGACTAAGGCTTGTTCGGCCTGTTTCCCGGTTAAGTTGGGGAATTTTGAACGTAAATCGACCAACATCAAGTGATTGTCCGTTCCGCCGGAAATAATTTTATACCCTTTATCCATCAATGCTTGCGCCATTGCCGCCGCATTTTTCTTCACTTGCGTTTGGTAAGTCACGTATTCCGGTTGCAAAGCCTCGTGGAAAGCAACGCTTTTGGCGGCAACGATGTGTTCCAGCGGTCCTCCCTGTATGCCCGGGAAAACAGCTGAATCCAACAAAGCGGACATCATTTTGATTTCCCCTTTGGGAGTCTTTTTTCCCCACGGGTTTTCAAAGTCTTTGCCCATCAGGATCACGCCCCCGCGCGGCCCGCGCAAGGTTTTATGCGTCGTGGAGGTAACGATATGCGCGTGGTGTACGGGATTGTCCAGCAATCCGGCGGCAATCAATCCGGCGGGATGCGCCATATCGACAACAAAAATAGCTCCGATTTGGTCGGCAATCCGGCGAATCCGGGCATAATCCCATTCGCGGGAATAAGCCGAAGCGCCGCCGATAATCAATTTCGGCTTTTCGGCAAAGGCGATCTTTTCAAGTTGGTCGTAATCAATCCGTCCGTCCGATTCTTGTACATTATATTCCAAAGCGGTGAACACAAGTCCCGAAAAATTGACCGGCGAACCGTGACTCAAATGACCACCGTGCGAGAGATTTAATCCCAGAAATTTATCCCCCGGACGAAGGCAAGCCATGAAAACAGCCATATTGGCTTGAGCGCCCGAATGGGGTTGAACATTTGCCCAAGTTGCGGAGAATATTTGTTTCAGCCGGTCGATGGCTAATTGTTCCATATCGTCGATGAATCGGCATCCGCCGTAATAGCGGTGTCCCGGATAGCCTTCGGCATATTTGTTGGTCAGGACGGAGCCTGCTGCTGCCATCACTTGTTCGCTCACAAAATTTTCGGAAGCAATTAACTCAAGACCGGAAGTTTGCCGGTGGAGTTCTTTATTGATAATACTGAAAGTTAAATCGTCTCGTTTCATTATTTTTGATTATGTTTAAAATTGAAGTACAAAAATAGCATGAAATTTTTTTATTAACAAATTTCTTTTTGCCTGTAAATTCTATGTATGTGGTCTTGATTTTATCTCACGCGCTTGGAAATACCGAGTTTTTCATGTATTTTTGCGACCGCAGAAACATCAAAAAATTTATGTTAAGAATAACGAATTTACATGCTTCCATTGGAGGAAAAGAAATAATAAAAGGTTTGGATTTGCAGGTGAAAGCCGGTGAAATCCATGCCATTATGGGACCTAACGGTTCGGGAAAAAGCACTCTTTCGGCAGTGCTGGTCGGGAATCCGGCCTTTGAGGTGACCGAAGGCGAAATCATTTTTGAAGGCAAAAATTTATTGGAAATGCCGCCCGAAGAACGGTCTTGCGCGGGTATTTTCCTAAGTTTCCAGTATCCGGTGGAAATTCCCGGGGTCAGCATGGTGAATTTTATGCGGACAGCTGTCAATGAGCATCGGAAATATAGAGGGCAAGACCCTTTGTCGGCGGGTGATTTCCTGAAATTGATGCGCGAAAAACAAGCGATTGTCGAGTTGGATAAAAATTTGATAAACCGTTCCGTCAACGAAGGTTTTTCGGGCGGAGAAAAAAAACGTAACGAAATTTTTCAAATGGCAATGCTCGAACCGAAATTAGCCATTCTCGACGAAACCGACAGCGGTTTGGATATAGACGCTTTGCGAATTGTAGCTCAAGGAGTTAATTATCTAAAACGGCCTGAAAATGCAACGATTGTCATCACGCATTATCAACGTTTGCTGGATTACATCCGGCCGGATATTGTGCACGTTTTGTACAACGGACGGATTATCCGGACTGCCGGGCCGGAATTGGCCATGGAATTGGAACAAAAAGGATATGATTGGCTAAAAGGCTAAAGGCTAAAGACGAAAAATACGATTTTTTCGCCTTTAGCCTTTTACCCTTTGCCATACAAATGGAAATATATGAAACAATATATAGATTTTTACAACTCCTATCGGGAAAAGATTGACGAGGGTTGTTCGCCTTTATTGAATTCTTTTCGTGAAAAGGCTTTTGAGACTTTTCGGCAGTTTGGTTTTCCTGCCGGCCAATCGGAAGATTACCAACACACGGATATAGCCGGTTTGCTGAAAGAAGATTTCGGTTTTTACCTGAATCGTTCGGGTATTAACATCCATCCGCACAAGGTTTTCCATTGCGACGTCCCTAACTTGAATTCGTATAAACATTTCATCGTCAACGGACATTTTGTTGATTACGAAAATCCGAAAGATTTCCCGCCAATGGTTTTTTCGGGTAGTCTGAACGCTTTTGCGAAACAATATCCTTCTTTGTTTTTAAAATATTACAATCAGCTTGCAGGAACAAAAAATGACGGATTATCTGTTTTTAATACGATATTCGTACAAGACGGATATGTCTTATATGTTCCTGAAAATGAGGTTGTCGAAAAAACTATTCAACTGACAAATATTTCGGCAGGGAATAATAATTCGCTGATTAACAGGCGAATGCTCCTTATCCTCGAATCCGGCGCTCAGGCAAAATTATTGGTCTGCGATCATGCCTACGAAGAAAGTCCAACGACAGCAAACACCCAAATCGTTGAAATTTTTGCCGGCGAAAATGCTAAACTTGACTTTTGCGAATTGGAAGAAAGCAGTCCGAATACCATTCGACTGACGAACAATTTTGTCCGCCAAGCCGCTTCTTCCCAAACGAGAATTAACGCCATCACTTTGAGCAACGGCACAACCCGCAACAATTATATAATTGATTTAGCCGGCGAATACGCCGAAACACACCTCTATGGCATGGCTATCGCCGACAACCGTCAAAAAATAGATAACCATACCTTAATCAACCATCTGGTTCCAAACGGGCATTGCAACGAATTGTTCAAATACATATTGGATGATGAAGCGGTCGGCGCTTTCAGCGGACGAATCATTGTGGCCAAAGGCGCGCAAAAAACCGAAGCCTTCCAAAGCAACCGCAATTTGTTGGGAAGCCGCAATTGCCGGATGTATTCCAAACCACAGCTGGAAATCTATGCCGACGATGTGAAGTGTTCACACGGAATGACGACCGGACAATTGGACGAAAACGCGTTGTTTTATCTCTGTTCGCGGGGAATCCCGAAAGACGAAGCCGTTTTACTGCTTAAATTTGCTTTTACCGGCGATGTGATTCAAGGCGTTCGCATGGAAGGTCTGCGCGATAGATTGAAGTTGTTGATTGAGAAACGGTTTAGAGGGGAGTTGGTTACTTGCCGGGGGTGTGGGAGAGTTGAGAATTAAGAATTAAGAGTTGAGAGTTAAGAATTTATGATATGGAATTAAATACAGGGGTGATACGGGGGGATTTTCCGATATTGACGCAAAAAGTTTTCGGAAATCCGTTGGTTTATTTGGATAATGCGGCTACAACGCAGAAGCCGTTGAGCGTCATCCGGAAAATAGAAGAAGTGTATTCGACCATCAACGCCAATATTCATCGGGGCGTACACCATTTGAGTCAATTGGCGACCGAATCGCACGAAAATGCGCGAAAGACGGTTCAACGTTACATCAACGCCGCTTCTTCCAACGAAATTATTTTTACGAGCGGCGCTACGGAATCCATCAATCTGGTTGCTTACAGCTTTTGCCGTTCCCAATGTAAGCCGGGCGATGAGATTATCATCACGACTATGGAACATCATGCCAATATCGTCCCCTGGCAAATTCAACGCGATATTTCAGGCGTCGAAATCCGGGTTGTGCCGCTTCGGGAAAATGGTGAAATCCGCCTTGAAGACGTCGAAGAACTCATCTCTTCCAAAACCCGCCTCATCGCCGTGACGCATGTTTCCAACGTCTTGGGAACCGTCAATCCCGTTGCCGACATTACCCGCTTGGGGCATAACTATAATATTCCGGTGCTGATCGACGCCGCCCAATCGGTGCAACATCTTCCGATCGACGTCCGGGCTATGGACTGTGATTTCCTGGCGTTTTCATCCCATAAAATGTACGGGCCTACGGGCGTCGGCGTTTTATACGGGACAGAATCCCTGTTGGAAAAAATGCCGCCCTACCGCGCCGGCGGCGAGATGATTGCACATGTTACTTTTGAAAAAACCATTTTCAACGAATTACCTTTCAAATTTGAAGCCGGTACGCCCGATTATGTCGGTTCGACGGCTTTGGGCGAAGCCATCCGGTATATCGAAAATCTGGGATTAGACAAGATACGCCGTTACGAAGAACACCTGCTCCGCTATGCCACCGACCGGCTGATGCAAATCGACGATATGCAAATCATCGGGACTTCGCAACAAAAAAGTTCGGTCATTTCTTTTCTCGTGCGAGGCATTCATCCTTACGACATGGGCTTATTGCTCGACCAAATGGGAATTGCCGTCCGCACGGGACACCATTGCGCTCAGCCGTTGATGGACGCTTTGGGCGTCGAAGGCACCTTGCGCGCTTCTTTTGCTTTTTACAACACGGAAGAAGAAATTGATGTTTTAGTTGAGGGGATTAAGAAGGTTGTTAAGATGTTTTGAATTTGTAAGGCATAAAATTAAGTTGTATTTTCACCACAAAAAAACAAACGCCTCAGCCTTCGTCGTGTTAAAACGTCCCCGCTTGCGGCATGTCTGGATACATGCTTTTAACCCGAAGCAGGCAGAGCCTACGCCGAGCGGGGTAATGCCCGCAGTGTCTATTCGGTAGAGCATGTATCGGATACTTCCGACCGTCCTTTGCATGCAGGTTTATTACCGTTTGACGCCAACTTTTTTTCTTATTGAAATCTTGAATTTTGATTCGGCAACGTTTATCATCTCATCGAAAGCATCCGCCCGCAAGCGCTCCTCTTGGAGTTGTGCCCGCAAGCGAACTACTTCCGCCTGTAATGACTGAGGGTCGGTCGCCTGTATATCGACCGGGGACGGCTGTCTTTCTGTCTTCTTCTTTTGCATAACATCGGATTGTATTTCGTTTTCCGCTGCAAAGATACGAATCCATCTTGATACTGTCGAATGTCCAATCGGTAAAATGCGTGATATACGGTCTTCTCCGTAGCCACGATCGTAATGTAGTTTGATTACCTTGGCAAAATACAGCTTCTGTTTTGTCGTGTGTATGTACATTGTTAACTCTTTTGTGAGTCAACTTTTTTCAGGGTAAGACA